>CAYONE010000061.1:0-26882 GCA_964405245.1 uncultured Paludibacter sp. | reverse complement strand
TGAACTTAGCGTTTACACAAAAAACTCAGGCGGAACAACTGCAACTGATTTATTCATGTCGGAATATGGAGAGGGCTCTGGAGGTAATAAAAAATATATTGAAATTTATAACGGCACAGGCAGTTCAGTTGATTTATCAAATTATACTATCAAGAAATCAACAAATGGAGGTGGTTGGGCTACTACATATAATTTTCCGGCTACAACCACTATTGCGAACAACTCTACATTTGTTATAGCAAATAATTCAACCGATGTAATAGGTGCAACCGTTTTTGATACATTTGCTAACTGGAATGGCGATGATGCTGTTGGATTGTTCAAAAACGATGTTTTGATTGACATTTTTGGAACTCCCGACTCAGATCCCGGAACAGGTTGGGCTATTGCAGGTGTTGAGAATGCAAGTGTTGACCATATTTTAATAAGAAAACCAACAGTGACAACTCCAACTACTGATTGGGCTGTTTCGTCAGGTACAACTGAAGAAAATTCACAATGGATTGTTTCGAGTTTCGTTTATAACGCAACTGATCAAACAACAAATTTAGGTTCACATACAATGTCCGGAGCAGGATCATCGTTATTACCTATTGATGGTTCACCATTTACAATAATATCAGGTACTGAAAAAGGAATTACAGGACTTTTGTCGGACACTCATTATTTCTACACAGTAATTGCAAAATACGGTTCATATTCTTCGTTAGTTTCTAACGAGATTGAAGTTGTTACTTCAAGACATACAGGAATAGAACAATCGGAAATCCTGAATAATATATATGTACTCAACGATAAAGTTATGTTCAATTCTGCAGCTGGAGAAATTGTAGAAATTTACAACTCTGTTGGTCAACGTGTAGTTAACACTATTAGTGTGGATGGAGTAAACAGTATAAAGCTTGAAGCAAAAGGCGTTATGCTTGTAAAAATTGGCAATCGGGTTGGTAAAGTAATTATGTAAACAATGGTTTTTTGAAAATTATTGTTCGCTCTGAATATTTAAACGGAGTTTCTCATAAAAAGGGAAACTCCGTTTTTCTTTTAAATTTTTCAATTCAAGTGATGTTTTTCTCATATACATTAAACTTTTAGAAGTTAATAGTTGTTTTATAAATGAAAGCTAATGAGTTAAGGTACTTTTTTAGTTCAACTTCCATAAATCATTAATATTATGAACAACACACAAAAACTCGGTTTTCAGAGGATTTACAATCGTATTAAAAGAGAAGTAAATTTTATCACCCAATCGTCGATAGTAAATTACCGTGAAGAAATAAGGGAAGATGCCCAGCGAATTGTACTTGAGATGAAGCCTGAAATTGAAAAGTGGATTACAATGCTTAAATTGAAGGAAGTGTCATGCGCAGAATTGTATTGTATTATTCAACAGAAAAAGGATGACATTGAGATTACGGCTTTAGCAAATAAAGGGGTTGCTGTTGAAGAACTTTTTATTGTTAAAAATGCATTGCTTCAACTCATAACTAATGCTATAATCAATTCGTACCTGAATTCGTTGTTCGAAAATCAGAAACTTTGCGGGCAAACACTTTCTGAGAGAAGCAATTCTTCATTTTTTGGATAACTTACAAATATGAATTTCAATTAGATATTGTTCAACAGACTTTAAAATATAATTTGATAGTAAACTAAACTATAAGTAAACGCAGTAAAAATCGCTTTCAAACTTATAAATTATAAATTTTCACTTAAAAAATACGAACTTATAGATAGATGTTAAATAAAAACAAAACACCCTCTTGATTTTTGTAATCAGAGGGTGTTTGTAATTTAAGCAAAAAAACAGAAAAAATCGGCTGTTTTTTACAAATTGAATTAAAATCAATTATTTTTTAGCTTCGCCAATAGATACTTTTCTGAATTCTTTCAAAAGTTTTTCCAATTCGAGAGAAACTTTACGAGCACGTGTTCCGGCAGCTTTGTTACCTTTTTCAACTTGTGCAGCTGCATCTTTTGCGAAAGCATCACATGCTTCAGCGATTTTTTTTACCAGTTCTTCCATTGTTTTTCAAATTTAGTTTGTATTTTAATTTTGCGTTAGTTGCTGCAAATATAACTAATTTTAGTTTTTTACAACAGTAAAATGAAGATATTTTTCAAAATCATGAAAAAAAAATCATTTTTATTGTGTTTTTTCTGAAAAAGTTATCTAAAATCACCTCTGAGTTGTCTTATTTAATAGAATTTCTTGAAAATCATATAGAAATGTTTGACTCTTAAGATAGTCTTTTTATTTAGTAAAATTGTCAAAGAGACTTAATCTTTCCAATAAATATCCTTGAATAAAGAATTGTAATGAGTTATTTTCAGTTTTAAGACTTACTTTTTAAACTTCACATAGAATGAATATAACAATTCTGAATATATAGAAATTTTTATAAATCTATGTTTAGGATTTATCTCAACTTATTCCTCTTAAAATGTGGTGCAGCTACTTTTACAAAAAAGAAAAGCGAAACCAGCGAAGCTAATCCTCCTGCAAAATATGCAGTTTGTAAACCACCGGCAGAGTCGGCTATCCAGCCTCCGGCTACCAAACCAATGCCAATTCCAATATCCCAGCTTGTCATGTAGGTTGAGCTGGCTGTTGCACGGCGGTTATTTGGGGCAAGGTTAACAAAAAGTGTATTGTAAGCCGGAAAAATAAGCCCATAACCAATTCCCATAAACATGGACACTGTGAAGAAAAATATTGAAATTACAGTTTGATTTACAAGAAATTGCAGAGAAGACAACATGATAAATGTTATTACACAAAGCGCAGTACCATAATTTATTACTTGCAAGAGTTTTCCTTTATCAACCAATTTTCCGCTTATCAGACGTGAAAAAATCATGCCCACTGCCATTAATGAGAAAAAAGCACCTAGTCCGCTTACAATTCCGAGTTCTTTACCATAAATCGCAACGTATGTAACAGTAATTCCGTACGGTATGCCCATCAGCAATAAACAAAATCCGGCATTAAAACCTTTAAAAAGGAAGAATCGATCGAAAGCCATAGGTTGTTTCGTGGATTTATCAGCCATATTTCGTGCTTTTATGGTTGATGCAAACAGAAAACCTAATGCGCCAGTGCCAATGGCAGTATAAAAAATCACATCAAAAGTTGAATAATCGTGCAAAAACAAACCTGTCATAGGTCCGAAAGCCATTGCCAGATTGTTGGCAATGCCAAAATAACCCAAACCTTCGCCGCGCCGCGATGCCGGCATAATATCAATTACCAAACTATTTCCGGCTGTGGTTACAAATCCGAAGGTGAATCCGTGCAGAATTCTGAAAAACAAAAAAATGCCGATTGCATTAGCCAAAGGATAACCAACAAAAGAGAGGACAAAAAGAAAATATGCGATAAGATATACCGGTTTTCGATACACCATGTCGAGCACAAAACCCGCGAATGGACGAATAAGCAATGCTGCAATAGTATAACTCGATAGAATAGCACCAACCAAAGCCTTGGAAGCATCGTATTTTTCGATTAAATATAGCGGAAAAATAGGAACGAGCAGGTAAAAAGCAAAAAACAACAGAAAATTACCAATGCATGCATTGATAAAACTGAGTGTCCAGAGTTTGTCTTGTTGGGATTTCAATTTGATTCTTGATTGTGAGTTTAACTTTTCCAAAGTTTTAGAACTTTGGAAAAGTTAAAGTAATTTGAAAAAGTTAAAGAGTTTTCGGAATTCTGTCGAAAAACGGATTTTTTGAAGTACTGCTAATGGGAATACCGTAAATATTGCTGCAACCGGGCATCCAGCCCAATTCCTGCACTACGCGTCCAACCGAAAACATAACCCGACTATCAACTCTGTTGTCGGCAGCCACTGCACAAGCCGAACCAATGGCAATGCCAACATCGGTTGTATTTATTGCGCACGGAACTTCAGGGAATTCATTTTTTTCAATACAGGTTTGGAAACCACAATAACTGCAATTCAGATTTTGAACCTGATGAGCAGTTCCAATAACTACAATTGCTTCCGCATGAAGAATATTTTCGGCATCGCGCAGCAGAAACTTTAAGCCGGATTTCTCGCTGTATTGTTCCATTGCTTTTGAAAGTTGTTTGATTGATTCGTTGGTCAACAAAATTATTTCAATTATGTCGATACCTTTGCCTTTTGGCGCTGTGCGTGCTGCCGTCATCATTAAGTTTGCAACCTGTAAAAGGCGATCGCAGCGTGAGTTTCGTTCGTTGATTAGCATGGGTTTATTTACAATTTATTCATTTACCATTTACAATTTGTCTTATTGTTATATTGTCGAAAAAAATTTTATCCAGAAAGCTACAGTAACAAATTTTAAAATCCTCAAATTTTCAAATTCTTTTCAAAATCACCTCGTCTAACAATCCGTTTGAAGCCACAATTTCTCTTCCGAATAAATAATTATTTCCTCCTGAATAATCGGTAATTGTACCGCCGGCTTCTTTAACGATGATAGCACCACCAGCCACATCCCAAGGCTTTAAGTCATACTCCCAAAAAGCATCGAATCTACCACAAGCTACGTAAACAAGGTCGGCAGCAGCAGAACCCAAACGGCGAACGCCACGCGCGTTCATCATTGCCCATTTCAGAAATTCGATATATTCATTCATGCGGCTGAATTCGGAATAAGGAAAACCTGTAGCCAACAAAGCATCATGAATATCGCCGCGATTTGAAACTTGAATTGGCTCGCCATTCAGAAATGCTCCACCATTTTTCCATGCATAAAAACATTCATCGCGACCAACTTCATAAACAACACCAGCCACAATTTCTTCTCCATCGAGTAAACCAATGCTTACACAATAAATAGGAACTCCGTGAATAAAATTTGTTGTTCCATCCAATGGGTCGATTACCCAGTTGAAACGTTCGCCTTTTTTGTCTGAAGTGCCTTCTTCGGCTATAAATCCCGATTCCGGCAACAGTTTTTGCAATGCTTCAATAATACGTTTTTCCGATTCTCTATCGACATAACTCACCAAATCGTGCATACCTTTACTTTCAATTCTTGCAGAGTCAAAACTTTTTCGTTGTTCTGCCATTATTTTACCAGCCTGAATGGCAATTTCGCAGACTTGCAGACAAAGGTTTTTATATGTGTCAGTCATAAATGCATATTTTTTATTGATGAGACAAAATTAGTTGAAAATATGGTCTTTCCCAAGAGAAAAATTGTTTCTGATTAGATTTAAAAGAATAAGTAGATTTTTTGAATCAATTTTTTCGACTTGTATTTACTTTTGTCGTATCATTATTAAAGAGTGTATGCAAAATCAGGAATTAATCCAACTTATAAATCTAAGTCTGCAAAACCACAGGAAAGCTTTCCGCCAAATTGTCGAAAGTTATCAGTATATGATTTATACATTGGCATTCAGGGTTTTGGGAAATGAAGAAGATGCAAAGGATATTGTTCAGGAAACTTTCATCAGACTTTGGACACATTTAAGTGATTTTAATCCTGAAAAGAAATTCAGCACATGGATTTATCGCATTGCAGCCAATCTTTGTTTAGATAAACTTAAAAAACGGAAATATATAGCTTTGGATATTAATGATTTGACTGTAATGAATTTTGAGTCGGAAAATTTTGAAATTGAGTTATCGAATAAAGAACTTGGAGATGTAATAACAGCAATTACTAATAATCTTAGTCCGAAACAGAAATTGGTTTTTACATTGCGCTATATTGAAGAGCTTAAAATTGAGGAAATTAAAGAAATTACAGGTTTGTCGGCTGACAAAATAAAAAGCAATTTGTATATTGCCAAACAAAATATTCGTAAAAAGTTAGAGAATTATTGAATTATGAACCGAGAGAATACAAATACGGATAAAATAATCAGTTTGTTGCAGCATAACAAGCCTCAATTAAGAAATCCGGAATTGCTTGCTGATAACATTATGTTGGTTTTGCCTGAAAAAAATAAAACAAACACTGTTATTTTTAATATTAGGATTTTATCAGGAGTTGCGGCAGTTTTTTTATTGGCATTGTTTGTTTTTCAACAAAACGATACCAAGACACTTCTTACTACACAACCCTCAAATTATGTTCAATACAAATTAAATGAAAAATCATTCAAAAGGTTTCAAATTCAATCCGATAAAAGTGCGGTTCAAATGTACCGTTGCTATCTGAACCAAAACACAATTAAAAATCAGAAATTCAGAACTTTCAATAATAAAATAAGTAAAAACAACCATGAAAACTTCGATTAAAACTTTGTTGTTTATTTGCTCAATAATTTTGGTATCATGTGCAGAGCATTCTGAAATGTTAACTGTAATTAATCCAAATGGATCGTGTTACAGGGAAATAACTGAGAATGTAAATCCTTCGTTTTTAACAGGCGATTCAATTATGGACAATAAATTTCCGGTAGATGTTGATTCAGCGAGCAATATCCGCTGGAAATGCAATGAATCTGAATGGATAAACAAATTTCCTGTCAGTAAAAACTTTTTGGATTCAATAGTGAAAAACAATCCCGATAATAATAAATCAAAAGAAAAAGAGAATACTTTTTTAGCCAAACTAAGACTTGATTATACTTCGGTTAACGAATTGAATGAAAAATTTAAATTGAAACAGTCGCACGAATGGAGCAAAATGGATGTCAAACATTCACTCGATAAAAAATTCAGATGGTTTTATACCTATTATGATTATTGCGAAACTTATCCGCAGCTTAAAACTGATTTAAAAATACCTTTAGATAAATATCTGACAAAAGAAGAGGCATCGTTCTGGTTTACAGGTCAACCAAATCTTGTACAAGGAATGAATGGTATCGAAATACGCGAATTTGTTGGAAAATTAGAAGATGCATATAATATTTGGTATGGATTGAATTTGTGGAGTAACGAGTATGATGTTTTGATTGAAAACTATGACTTGATAAAAAACAAACCCGTACCTGTTGAGCGACTTATGGAACTAAGGGATACTATTTTTATGGGTATTAAAGATAAAGATAAGTATGAAATGGATGATGTTTTAAACACCTTTTTCAAAACAACTGCTTTTAGCCCACTTTGGAAAGGTGATTCAAGCGTTATGAAAATTTACGAAAAAAGTGTTGACCAACAGGAGTACATGACCTTTTTTGCTAAAGGCTTTAACTACAAACTTATAATGCCAGGTAAAGTTACAAAGGCAATCAACGCGGTTCAACTGGGCGATACACTAAGCTGGAAACTTACTGCATATCGTATGGCTGTGTCGGATTATACGATAGAAGCACAATCGCGAAAAACAAATATTTGGGCATTTATCGTTACCGGTTTATTGGTTTTTGTGGCAATTGGTAGTTTTTTATGGAAAGGTAAGAATTGAAAAGGTGTGGGGTAAAGGCTGAAAATTCAGATTTACCCCACACTTGTTTTTTTGAATTGATTACTTATTATGAAACCAAATACGCATTGTATTATTGGTTGTATAATCAGTGTTCAAATAATTAACAGTATTCCGGCTGGTTTCTTTTCCACTTTCGTCATATTGGATAGTTGTAGTACTTTCTTCAAGTTTATCTACCGTTTTCATAGTTTCTTCTGTGTTTTTTGTCTCGAACAGAAGTGTACTTCCAGACCATGATTTATTGTCCGGGACTAAATTCAGAATTTTCTTTAACCACATTTTCTGATCTTTTTCTTCAATTTCAAACGTATATTCAGGTTTGTCAGTATCAGTAAATTCATCGTGATAAGCGCCCCATTTATTGACAGTTTTCGAAAATTGATGAATCATCGTGTTGCCTGTAATAAAATCGTATTCAATTTTTTGAGTAATATCAGTATTTTGTATAGTTGCGGGTAAGTTAGGACCGTTATTTACCCGTATTTTATTTGTAAAGCTACAATTTACCTGAATGATGGAATCTTCAATTAACTCCATGGATGTTTGATAATTTTCAGTGCTGAAATTTATATCCGAAATAGACATATTAACTTTACCTGAAATGAAGAAAATGTTTTTACTTCCATTGCTATAATTGTGAATGGCATCTTGTGTAACATCGGCATAACATAAATCTCGTATATTTGGAACAGGCTGAGCTGTTAATTGAAAGTTCGGTTTAAATTTACTGCTGAAAAAAGTCCCGCTACCATTACCGTTTACAAAAAGCAGAAATCCGGAATTTAAATAATCAGATGAAGATTTTTCTGTTCTTGCTTCGAGTAAAAATACATATTGCACTGAATCAGTTATTTCTACCAAGTTCATTTGTTTTGTTAAAACATTGTATTTCCCATAATAAACTCTTTCGCCTGATTCAAATTCTTTTAATCTTTTATATTTTACAATTACTGCTTTATCAGCAGTCACATTATTTAAGAGATGTAGTTTTGCTGCTAAATAAGGTATTTCTAAAGTAATTTTGTCTTCCCTGTATTCATCTTTGGTGAAATTGTAGTTTGTATAAGTTGCAAAATTACCTCCATCTGCCATATTTTTTATAACATATTTCAATGGATTTCCTTCAGTTGTATTCAGTACATTAAATTCCGTATTTTCACCCGTAAATAAGTATTTAACATAATCTGCAAATTCTGAACCGGTAGTCGAATGCAAATGTCTGGCTATAAAATCTTCGAGGTAACCAAGCCATGTAACATTGTAAGGAGTTTCCATAAGCAAATAATCTGCTTGTAACCTCGGAATCCTGTAGTTTTGCATATAATGCAAGAATAAGCTGGCAAGATTATAATCAGCTGAATTTGAAGCAAGTTTACTGACGACAGGTAAATTATAGTCATTATACCATGAAGTTGCAAGGACTTCAAAAATTGTTTTGTTATCATTTGATGGTGATAAAGCTTCTCTTAACAGCATTTCTGGTTCGGTTTCAGGTAACTCAACAATATTCCAAATCATTCTTCCTCCTATTGGTGCTACAGCTTCCTGCCAGAAATAGTTGTTTATAAGCATTGACATGTAATAGTCTTGTGTGTAATGAGTATATTCGTGGGCAAGAGTTGTCATTAACATCTTTCGGTTTTCATCCATTATTTGGTCATTACTCATATACATTGGGTCTATATAAAAAAATCCTCTTCCTGATAAATAACTGACTGATCCAATTTGACCATAATTATCGATAAGAGTCACATATACATTAAAACGAAGACTCGGGGTCTCCAACCCCAACTCATCACATTTATTTATAATCTGATTCATGTATTCTGAAATATCCTGAATCAGGTACGGATTACCATCTTTTTCAGGGTCAATATTGGTTTTATGCCAGCTCTGTAGTCCTTGACTTTGAGTTAGTTTGTTATACCTGTCAATATAATTGCTTTCATTAATATTATTTCCATATCTGTAAATTACATTTACTCTTCCTCTTGTAAAAATGTGAGTGTAATTCATGTCATTAAACTCGAAATATCCGAGTTTTGTAAAATGAAAGGTTCCTAAAGTTAATGTCGAATCTTTTAAGCTTATGCTTGCATCGTTGAAATACGTCCATTGTTGTTTGACGTCATCGAAATACACGGCTTTGTAGTTCTCAATATTCAACTGATTAATCAATTTTTTATTCAGGTTTTTAAATTTTACAATAACCGGTAAATAAAAAGAATCACCGAAACTTACTGTTACATCATATACTGAACTTAACCGATAAACTGAATCGGGTTTTTCGGGAGGATTATCCAGTTTTACAATCGTAAGCCGGAAATCTCCATCATTTATCCCTTGTGGTATGGTTACCTCAATGCTGTCTCTTTTTATTGTAACTGTTTTATTCTTAACGTTTAAAGTAGTATCGCAAATAAGCATTCCATAGGGATTAATCTTTAAAGTGTCGCTGTAGCGAATTGCACAGTTTGGTTCGTACAATGCGCAACGATAATATGCGGGAGTTTTTGGCGATATTTTTAATTCCTCTTCCTTAACCGATATGATATTTGCTTTCAGGTCGTTCTGAGCCATGGAAGTGGATAATTCGAACCAGTCATTTTTATTGGAAGATGCTTCCCATTTTTTTAGTCCACGCATTTTGAATGGTGAAATGAGCGTGATGGTTTTATCGCTGATTTCTTTTTTTAGTAAGCTTTGTGACCCAACGATATAACTGTCAGGATATTTCTCCTTAACAAATTCTTCTTTTGATAAGGTGTCTAAAGAAACAGTATCAGTTATCAGTGACGGCAAACATTGGACTATATAGTAATTTTCATACTTGTATGTGGCACTACTGTCGTTTGTTATTTTACAGTAATATTTCTTTGAAATGTTTTTATCAGATAACAAAAGATGTAAAACAGGTCCCTGCTCAACTTCAATCTGTGTCTGATATTCTTTTTTTATTCTTGGATATTCACACCAAACGTATTTATCGTTCTTATTCAGATTATTATTGAGTTTACGAATATCAATTATGATGCTATCGCCCAAATTGGCTTTGAAAATCTGTTTTGATAATTTTAAAGGTTTTTGCGACCCAACACCATTTGTGAAATCAGTTCCTGAAGGAATATCGTTGTAAACAAATCTGTTATTGTTAAAACGATAATAGCCGGGGTCAGTTTTAAGTAATTCCGGGGGTAATTTGCCTGTCAGTTCGTTTTCCTGAATTTCAAGTATAGGTGCACTTAAATAGGATGTAATGGCAGGCAAATTTGTAATTTTATTATAACTAAGATTAATCGATGCAAGATTTGGCAGCAAACATAAATCCTGATGGAAAGTGGTTATTTCGTTATTTGCCAAATTTAATGTGTTCAAACTTGTAAGCTGATTCATATTCTCGGGTAAACGCGAAATTTTATTTGAACTTGCCGACAATGTTTGTAATGTTCTTAATTGATTCAGTGAATCGGGAAGTGAAGTAAGCAGGTTATTGTCCAAATTCAGGTATTGAAGTGATGTGAGTTTGCCAATATTTTCCGGAATCCCAGACAGTTTATTGTTGCTTAAATCCATCCCTTTCAGGTTTTTCATATTTTCAAAAATCGGTGAGAATTCTCCTTCAAGATTATTATTCTCAAGCTTTAAGTTCGTGATTAGTGAACAATTTTTTAAAGAAAGTGGAACTTGGCCTGTAAAATTATTGCCTGATAAATTCAGATATGTAAGTTTGGTTAATTCACCTATTGAAGTTGGTATGTTGCCTGAAAGTTGATTGCCGGAGACACTTAAATAAATCATCTCCTTCAACTTTCCTAAATTTTCAGAGATATTTCCGCTTAATTTTTGATCATCTAATGTTATCTCCTGTAAATTTTTTAAATTGAAAATTTCTTCCGGCATAGTTCCATTAATATTTCCGGTAGGCAAATAAAGACTTCTCAAATTAACAAGCTTTCCGATAGAAGAAGGAATAGGCCCTTTGGCTGCATTATAAATACTTAAATTTGTCAGATTGGTTAAATTACCAATATTATATGGAATTGTATCGCTTAGAGTTCCCGAAAAGTTTGATATGCGTAGTGTTTGAAGTTTCGAAAGATTAGAAATTGATTGAGGTATGGTCCCGTGTAATTTCCCTGATATGTTTAAATGGATTAATTCTTTCAGGTTTTCAATGTCCTCAGGAATTGAGCCCTCATTTCCAATTGAGTTATATGAGTAAATATCCAGCCCGATTACCCTTCCATTTAATGTAGTTATACCTGTTCTTTTTTGACTGTCAGATAAATCCCAGTTTAAATTACTGATGTTGTTTTTAATGGAAATCAATGCAAGTGAATCCGTCTTATTTAAGGTAATATGTCCCGGTTGTATTAAAAGTGTATTAACTAAATTTGTTCCGAATTTATACATCCCCGAATAAATTAATGCACTGTTGTTAAGCAGGTAATAACCATTGCCGCCTCCACCCCATCCAAAATTTACATGAAAGAATCCATTGCTGTCGTATCCATCCAAAACAACAGCGTGCCCAGGATTGCCCGGTAATTCAACATAAATCGGCTTTCGTAGCGCTATTATATCCTGAATTACCCTGGAATCACGAGAGAAATTATTAAATGGCTCACAGGTATAACCAAAATAATCCTGCAAAGCATAAAGATACCTTGTAGATAATGGCGAACTTCCTAATGGACTGCCATTATAATTCATATCCATAGAAACTCCTACATGAAAAGACAATAATTTGAAATCTTCCTCAGTGGGATTAAGCCAGTTGTAGTTTGTGTTTTCAAAATCTACACATAATTGTCCGTAAGCCGAATTTGTATAACAATGCGAACCCCTACCTTTTTGGGGATATTTATAATAGCACATAATTTGAGTCATTGCAGTGGCTACACATCCCGACCAACTACCTCCTGCTTCTTCGTGATGAAACTGGTTAAGACCTACTCCGGCTGCATCTAACAAAGGAGCAACTGCGACAGTAGTTTCTTTCATATTCTGAATGCCGGTTATACTGTCCGGGTTTGCGTTTTCATACAATTTCAGAAGTTGTTGTAAGCTTTCAGGAATATCTGTCGGATCAAAATTTGCATTGTCGGAATATCCCAGAATCTGAAAACCGTTAGTGCTTTGTGCAAAAACCACAAAACCCTTTTGCTGGTTTTGAAAAATATACACCGGAAGCTGAGCTTTATCTCCCGATTGATATTGTAACTGTATTTCCGTTGGACTCACCGGAGCTTTTTGCATTTTGCCTTTTTGGCTTGATGAATTAAAGTAATTCAATGCAAATTTGGTTGCAACTTCAGTCGATCTTTTTTGAGCGCTTAAACTATCTGCCCCGCAAATTAACCCCACAAGCACAACTATTAATGACCACAGAAATGTTTGCGAACATTGGTTTTTGTAATGTAATGTTTTCATAGCTTTTTTTTATTTATTTGTTACTATGATTTTCTGCACACTGTATTTACCCGTACTTTCAATCACTACAAAATATTCTCCCTGCATGAGTTTTGGATAAATAGTTGTACTGCCAGTAATAATTTGCTGCATATGCAGAACTCCTTTCATATCGAATATCTTTACCTGCGTGTTTTCCGCAACGAATTCTGTAAACTCGATATTGATATACTCAGTTACCATTGTTGGATAAACTTTCAGACCCTCAATACGATTAAAGGCAGGCGCTTTTTTAATTGTGGATAAATTGAGTGAATTGTTTATTACACACTTGTTTTTGTCGGTTACACGAAGAGAATAGGTACTTCCTGCTTTGGGTGTTACAACTATTGTATTACCTGTGCCGATTATGGAATCGTTTCTTAGCCATACGTAGGTGTAAGGATTGGTTCCTCCTTTGATGTCGAAACCGATTATTCCTAATACAACAGGGATATCAAGAGGAAGTGCTTCATCAAAAAGAACAGCTACTTCGAGCGCCTCTGCAGCTTGCAGAGGCATTTTCATATTTACAACTGTTTGCGAAAAGAGTGATGAAAAGCATGTTGTAAGAAGAGTTAGGAGTAAATATAGTGCTTTCATTTCCTTTTTATGAATTATGATAAATTATATTAATTGTCAATTGTAGATAGATTTTTATTAAAGTCTTTGCTCTTTAATCTTTATCTGATATCTATTTAATTACCGGTAAAATAAAACGAAAGCCTACTGACTCACAGCGGTAAACAATAGTTTGATTGACCGTTCCCGGCCATATAACTTCATAACAAACAGGAACTATCGAACTTCTTGCGTTCACATCGCACTCGGAAAAACCCCAGAATGGACTTGTCATAAAATTTCCTCCTCTTGTAACTCTATAAGTCCCGGTAGTTGGGCCGGTTGGATTTTCGACTGTTATAAAATTTGTTGGCGATGAACTATACCACTCACCATAATACTCCTTGTACCAGTCGTTACACCATTCGCTCACATTTCCACTCATATCGTACAAACCTAATTCGTTAGGATATAAAAGTTTCACAGGATGCTTCACCATTCCGGCATTATCACGGAACCATGCCACCTCATCCAGATTGTTACTGCCTGCATTCACATACCCTTTTGATTTGTTTGCCCCTGTTGCTGCGTATTGCCATTCGGCTTCGGTGGGCAGTCGAAATTGTTGACCGGTGGTTAAATTGATTGAGGTGAGGAATTTTTGCACATCGTTCCATGAAATGTAACTAACAGGTTCAGTATTTAACTTAGACAATGTAAGTCCAGTGGCAGCTTTTACGGTATCGTAAGGCAAAGTTCCGGTTACAGCTTTCCACAACTCATTTGTAACTTCAGTTTCGCAAACGTAAAAACTATCTACTTTTACCTGTCTCAGTGGACTGCTATTATTATTGCCGGTAGTTCCCATCATAAATTTACCGGCAGGAGCTAGAATTAATTTGAAATTGATACCTTTCACAGTGTAATTAATTTCATGGTAACCTGCTTGTTTGATTTCAATTACCTGAGTTGTATCTGAAGTTGAAATAGTTATTTTACCTTTGCGTGGCAAAAAAAGATTATTTTCTACACCTACAATAATTCCGGTCTTTCCTTTTCCTTTATTTTCTGTAAGTAAAATCCAGTCATTACTTGCAGTTATATTCCAGTCTAATTTGGTATTGAGTACTACGAGCTTGGCATCTTTCCCGCAAGAAAAATTTATATCTTTTATGTCAGAAATAGCCTTGTCGATAAGAGGAATGTCAGGGTCATCCGGTTTGTTGAATAGATCGCAACAGGTAAAAATGCTGCTTAAAATCAATAGCGTTAGTATGCGAATTTTTTTCATTGCAGTTGATTTATTTTTTTTACAAATATACATCAGGAAATGACAAAACACTTAAAAAAACAAAAGAAAAATGAATCAACATAAAAAATTGAAATCGAGTATAAAATGTGTGATTGTATTGCTCGCTATCCACACACATCATTGAATACTGATAGGCATACAACTGTTTAGCAATTTTACATTCAACTCCCTTAACTGTAACAGGCAATTGGGTTCTGATTTTGCAAATTCCGGAATTATTACTTTCAATAATTGCATTTTTTAATCGTCCATCATTCCATGTCAGGTTTTTAATTTTATAACCACCACGCGCAATAAGACCAGAAATTGAACCATTTTTCCAGGCATCGGGCAGTGCCGGTAACAGGTGAATTTCGTTCAAATGACTTTGCAACAGCATTTCGCAAATTCCTTCAACCACTCCAAAATTTCCATCAATCTGATAAGGCGGACAGGCATTCAGCAAGTTCGGGTAAGTTCCGCCGGTTTCGGAAAAACCGCGATCGGTGCAATATTCAAGATCGTTCTGAAGCAGTTTATACGCATGATTTCCATCGAGCAGTCGTGCCCAAAATGCAATTTTCCAGGTTCGCGACCAACCTGTACCTCCATCACCACGCATTCGTAAGGTTTGTTTGCAGGCATTAAATAATTCCGGTGTTTTATTTGCTGAAATATCATTGCCCGGATGCAGACAATAAAGATGCGAAACATGACGGTGCGTTGGGTCAGCATCTTTGTAATCGTACATCCATTCCTGAAGGTTTCCGGCTTTTCCAATTTTATAGGGAAGAATTTTTGTCAAAGTATTTTTCAGTTTATGTCTGAAATCTTCATCCAATGCAAGAATTTGTGATGCTTCAATCGTATTTTTAAATAAATCCCTGATTAGCGCAATATCCATGGTTGAACCTTTTGCTACTGCCCAAGCTTTCCCATCCTCGCCAATAAACCTGTTTTCAGGCGATGTTGAAGGAGAAGTTATCATTTTTCCGTTTTCATCTTCTGTAAGCCATGCCAAACAAAATTCTGCGGCACTTTTCATCACAGGATAAGCATCGTTTCGCAGGTAATTTATGTTACCTCGAAAAAGATATTTTTCCCATAAATGTTGCGATAACCACGGAGCTGCCATTATCCAGTTTGCCCAAACCGGATCGCCTTTACCGCGATGCCCGACAGCATTTGTAAGCGCCCATATATCTGAATTATGTCCTGCCACCCATCCTGGCATATCATACATGTTTTTTGCAATAGACCTTCCTGTTTTCGACATGTTAATTACCTGCTGAATCATTGGTTCATGCATATCGCCCAATCCGGTTTTTTCTGCAGCCCAATAATTCATTTCAAGATTGATGTTTGTAGTGTAGTTACTGCTCCAGGCTGGTCGCAAGTCAACATTCCAAATTCCCTGCAGATTTGCAGGAATACCGTTTTTTCGGGATGAGGAAATCAGCAAATATCTGCCGTATTGAAACAACAGTGCTTCTAATGCAATATCATTAAAGGTTTTATTGTACGCCTGAAGCCTTTCGTCCGTAGGCAATTTTGAAAGTACCGGATCGGAATCCAAACGAAAATCAACTCTTTTAAAATATTGCTGATAATCGGAGATATGTTCAGCTTTAAGTTTCGAAAACGATTTTTTATTTGCATTTGCCAGATAAGATTTCGCAAGCGCAACCTCATCACTGCCATTGCTAACAGGGCATTTATCAAAACCGTTAAAACTTGTGGCTATTGATACCACAATAGTAACATTTGTGGCATTTTTAATTGATATTGATGCATTATCTATCATTTCATTTCCATCATTCTCTATGGTTTTTATTCTGGTCTGCATTCGCATACCTTTGCAGTCCGATTCCCACTGAACGGGCGTATCAGAAGTATTCATATAAACAGGATCGGCATGCGATGGCGCTCTGCCATTCATTACAAGTTCTTTGCCTTCAGCCAATGTAGTGGCTTTAATTTTATTGGTGGTAGATATTTTCAGGTTTAGTCCTCCTTTTACCGACGATTGAAAATTAAATACAATGACCTGAGCTGGTGCCGATACAAATGCTTCACGCGTGAATTTTGTATTTCCAACCTGAAATCTTGTGGTAGATATTGCTTTTTCAATATCAAGTTCACGATAATAATTTCTAACTTCACCCTTAAAATCCTGTTTGATTATTAAATCGCCAACAGGTGCATACGATTGAGAAAAATAACCCTGCATTTCGCGACTAAGTTTATCGGCTAACGCATAATTGCGGTTGTTCAACGCTTTTCTTACAGGCTCGATAAAATATATGGCGTCGGGATTAGGATTCAAATCCACCGGTCCGCCTGACCAGAAAGTTTCCTCGTTAAGGTTTATTGTTTCTACTTCGGGTCGCCCGTAAATTACAGCTCCTAACCTTCCGTTTCCCAGTAAAAGGGTATTGATAAAATATTCAGCCGGCTCATCATACCAAAGTTTTAAGTCTGATTTTTGAGATGAGTTTTTTGAAGAAGCTGTTAATTTTGGCAGTATACACACAAAAAAAATAAGCAGAAACGATTTTGTTAACTTAAACATTGTCTTAGTTCGTTTTTATTATGATATTCAATTTCAGGTATTTCTATAAAATTTGATTTTAAAAAACCACAGTATTGAAAGATTTAGCTTTTATACTTATATTCAAATAATTATCGTTAATTTTCAAGCTGACTTTCTTGTCAGAATCTTTCATATTTGCAATAACGGCAATTATTTTTCCATCCGGATTTTTAAATGCGAGCAAATCCGAATTATCAGCAACAGCAATAAGCGAAGCACCGGGTTTTACAAAATGACTAAAATGTTTCATTAGGTAATACTCCGGATTATAAATCACTTCTTTTGTAGTTTTATTGATGGTTACCATCGAGTTTTGCACCCAACCCCAATGACTTATCCCGGGAGTTTCAAGTATAAAATTCCAGTACAAATATGCCTGAGCGCCATTGTTTAAGTAATGTTTGATGAGCGACCAAGTATATTCAGCCGATTGCCAGTTGTTTTCACCTCCGCCACATTCATTTTCAGTTTGTATTAATTGTAAGTGCGGATAAGCCTGACGAACATCAGCTATTATTTTTTTACCATCCCACTGAAATCCGAAACCTTTGATGTATTTTGCTGCTTTTGCATTATTCATAGCTGTTTGTACATACTTAAATTCAGGCACGTTAAGCGTACCAAACCAAATGTTTACATTGCGTTTTTCCCTTTCGAACTGCGGACCGAGATAATCGCCGATAAAAAGTGCCAAATCCTGTGGTTGCCAGATACAACTCGGAAAAATCTGTTCGGCAAGTACTTCATTTTGCACATGTAAATCGCGGATAATAATTCCCTCTGCATCGTATGCATCGAAGAATTTCGAAAAATACAACGCATAAGACTGCAAAATACCTTTTTGCATTTTAAAGCCAGTTGTGCCGGTTACCGATTCCAAACTTTTCGGCAGTTTGTTGTATTTTTCGCTCGATAAGCTCGCATAATCGTCATTTGCCTTCATCCACGAAGGAGGACACCAGGGTGATGCAAAAAAATTCATAGAAGCATTGTACTTCTGAGCACTTTTAATGTAAGGAATAAGGCAATTCTTATCTCTTTCGATGCTGAAGTTTTTCATTTCGAAAT
The DNA here is from genome assembly GCA_964405245.1 of uncultured Paludibacter sp. Taxonomy (GTDB): domain Bacteria; phylum Bacteroidota; class Bacteroidia; order Bacteroidales; family Paludibacteraceae; genus Paludibacter. Next base: position 8,535 of record CAYONE010000061.1, on the reverse strand, counting down.
CGTTCTTCGTTTCGTTGAATGAATAAAAATCGAGGGAATAATCGCTTGCTCCAATAGGCAATCTGTTATAGCTAAAGTTAGCTCCTTCTGCCGAAAACAATTCTTTCAGAATTTCTTCCTGTTTGTTTTGTGGGAGTAATTTTAATGCTTCATAACCAAATTCATTGAAGCAACCCCCAAAACCTATTATCCTTTGATGATTATGGTTAGTGTAGATTTCAATTGGCTGTGAGTCAGGATAGGGAGTTTTTTGAACCTTAACTGCAATTTCTTTTTGCCAGGTTTTATTTTCTGTAGATGAAATCCATTCTGCTTTTTGCGATAGCAGCAAGTTTACAGATAAAAGGATTACGCCGGTAACTGTACAAATCTTTTCAATTATCATGTTCTTCAACTCAATTTTATTCAAGGATATTTTTACTTTTAAGAATGTTTTTCAACACAAGCAAAAATAGAATAAATGCAATTGAAGGATATGTCAGAAAAAATAACAAAATACGTATGTAATCGATATTAAATTATTTTTTTAGATATTCCGGGAAAAATCCAATAAAAAATTGTTCTGATACATTTTTTTATAACTTACTCATTCAGCTTACAAAAACGGGATTTATTGGAATTTCATCTTATTGCTAACAATATTAAAATCTGTGTTAAATATTTGAGTATTTTCAGTAATTCGAATTTATTTATAAATTTCTGTAATATACAAATAATTGATTTATATAATATTTATAAATTCTGTTGATTTACGCCTATAAAAAATAACATATTTATTGATATTTATAAATATTTTTTTATATTTGCATTTAATAAAATAAGTGCGTTTATTAATTTATTAAACAATCAATTATGCTTATGAAAACAAAAATCACAATTTTACTGATGGCGGTTTTTTCTAACGGTCAATGCTCAAAACTTAATTGTAGTTCAGAATTCCACAAACCCGTCAGTTCATGAAAATCTGCAGTCGGCTGTAGATGCAGCTGAAAATGGCGACTACATTTATATTCCCGGTGGGACTTTCAAAATCGGAACAGTATATATTGCCAAACAGGTGCACATTATCGGTGCAGGTCATTACCCCGATTCAACTCAGGCTACAGGTCGAACCAGCTTGCATGGCATAATTATCTTCAACAATGGTTCAAGTTTCAGTTCTATACAGGGTATTTTTATGGACAACAGAATTCAATTGGGCGAGAGCTGCAATAAGGGACAAATGTCTAACATCATGATTAGCCGATGCAATGTGCCGGATATTTTACTGTCGCCAAATGGAACAGGCGATTGTGGTGCAAGGAATATTTATATCAGAGAATGTATAGTTCGGAATAATATTTCTGGTGGTTACACAATGGGTCATCTGATTGAAAATTCAATAATAAAAAAACTGGAATATCTGAATGGAAATACGGAAATCAGAAACTGCATTTTACAGCAGAGGATAACGAATATCCGTTGTGGGAAGTACAACCAAGTACATTTAAAAACTGTATTATCGCGAAAAGAACAGGGATAATTGTTCAGGGTAATAACAATACATTCCAAAACTGTACATTTACAGGGACTAAGCCTTCCAATCAAATTCTTTTTAATTGTGATGTAACACCTGTATTTGATTCACTGTTTGTAAATGTTCCTGCCCGTGTTTTCGATTATACATACAATTATCATCTATCAGCAAACTCCGATGCCAAAGGAAAAGGGTTAGGAGGTACCGATAATGGAATTTATGGTGGCGACAATCCATATAAAGAAGGAGCAGTTCCTCTAAATCCGCACATTCAGTTTAAAAATATTCCAACAGTTACCGACAATCAGGGTAAACTGAATATCCAGATTAAAGTCAGTGCTCAGGAACGATAAAAAGCGGGAGGAAAAATGAGAAAATTCTTTCTTATATACATCAGCCTGTGCGCAATGTGCATCCATGCCGAAAACAGGATAACGGGTTATCGGTATTGGTTCAACAATAATATTTCTGAAGCAAAACATCAAAGCCTGACACAAAGTGCCGAAATTGTTCTTCAGAATTTTATCGATGCATCCGAACTCTCCGATGGTGTTAATGTAATTACATTGCAATTTATTGATGACAGTTTGAAATATTCCGTGCCGGTAAACGCATTATTTTACAAAGCACGTGCCGGTTCATCTTCAAATTCGTTAATCACAGGGTATCGTTACTGGTTCGATAATGACAGTATTGCAACTACTGTAAATATATCACCAACCAGGTCAGCCATAATCACAGCGCAGTTAAATCTCAAGAATTCCCCTGCCGGAGTAAGTATTTTTCGTTTTCAAACTATCGACGATAAAAATCTTTGGAGTGCACCGGTAACAGTTTTCATTTCAGGTCGTGAAAATAATTCAATCAGCAAATATCGGTATTGGTTTAATAATAATACCGGGAATATATTTACGATTGAAACAGAAAAAAACCGAATGTTTGATTTGGATTTGGTATTAGATGCTGATAGCCTCAACGATGGTATGAATATTCTTTCTATCAGTTTTGCGGACGATTTGGGAAGCTGGAGCACGCCGGTTCATCAGTTTTTCTTAAAATTGAAAACTGCAGAAAATGATGCTCATATAAAAAATGTGCAATACTGGTTCGACAACGATATTAGTAATGCCAAAACTGTAATAACCACTGAAAAAAGCGAAATAGTTTGGCTCGGGAAAATAGATGCAGATAATATGAGCATCGGTTTACACAGGATTAACGTGCGCTTCATGGACAATCGCGGATACTGGAGTCAGGCGTTAAGCACGTTTTTTCATAAACCCACAAACGAAAAATATAACAGTCTTGCTGTAAACAATATTCGTTATTGGGTTGATAAAGATTTTGCACTTTTGGCCACTAAATCTATTAGTGAAATGTATTCGGCAGTCAGTTTTTCCGACAACATTGACTTGCTGAATTTCAGAGGAAAAGATGCACCCTTGTACTTGCAGTTCTCGGATACGCGCGGACTTTGGAGCGTTCCGGTTTCCGACAGCGTATTTGTCCCGGTGAATGTAGGATTTATACCAGTTAAGGATTTTTCGGGCGAAGGTTCACTGCATATTTTTCCAAATCCGAATAAAGGAGAATTTACTGTTTCTGCAGGGTTAGAACTTAGCAATGCATTACTCAAAATAACCGATCTGACAGGACGGGTATGTTACCTGCAAACCGGAGCGTTACATTCAGAAACAACACTGAAGCCCGAAAATCTCAAATGCGGTATTTATTTTGTTTCACTGAAAGATTTACATAATAATGCACCAATACTAATTTCAAAAATGATTGTTGCAGAATAATATATTTTGATGCAATAAAAAAACTGCCCTTTGTTATAAAGACAATGAGGGCAGTTTTTGTATTGTTTATATCAATTCGGTTTTTCTTCGAATGCTTTTACATTCATTTTTATCGAATCTACTGCGCAAATACAGATCGCGTTGCGGAAAAGTAATTTCGATGTTTAGTTCTTTAAACTTACTGAAAATGTCATAACAGATTTTCGACCATTTTTTTTATCAATTATTTGAATTAAACGAAAAAAAATTATACTTTTGCACACTCAAAATAATTTGAATTGTCTCATGGTGTAATGGTAGCACTGCAGTTTCTGGATCTGCCTGTTAAGGTTCGAGTCCTTATGAGACAACAATTTAAAACGCTAATAGTCTGTAAAATAGATTATTAGCGTTTTTGTTTTAAAGATTTGCACAACAATTGCACAACTCCCTATATAATACCCTGCTTTTTGGCCATAAAAAAACCGCTTCGAATTAATCGAAACGGCTTAAACTTATTTAAATGATATTTATTCTAAATCTGAAATTTGAATTATTTTTTCAACATTTAGGTCAAAATAAAATCTATATTTATTTAATATCAATGCACCTAATTTATTTTTGCCTCTACAAGAAAAATCGGTGTACCAACCATCGTGTTTAGGTTTAAACTCTTTTTCAGCTTGCAAATATTCTAAAAGATAATCATTTCCTTTTTTTATACTATCCAAAAGTAAAATTTTTCTTTCGGGATCAGTTTCATATTCTGCTTCAATTTGTAAAATTGATTCGTTAAGTTCAATATCAGTCTTTTTGTCCCACATTTTAGAACCTTTTTCACTTCCTATAAACGTTGAAAAAGTACTATCTAAATCTGTCATTTTCACAAATTCATAACTACTCCAATCATTCATTGAATTTTTAAAATGTTCTTCAATTAATTTTTTAGCTTTACTTTCCTTTGAAGATGAACAAGATGATAAAATAATAATTGCGGTAAATAAAAATAATACTAATTTTTTCATATTCTTAGAATTTAAATGATTAATAATTCAGCAAATATATAAAATCCATTTCTAATTCAATCAAACGGCTTAATTTTTTACACAAGATTCAAACGATTCAAACGAGCTTAGAAAAAGTGCTAATCGAAACGGCTTAATTTTTTATGTCTGCTCTTCTATTTCACGACTTGATAGCATATAAAAATATCCCCAACCTATGCCATAAATGAAGAGTTTCTGCTCTTCTTTCGTCATTATTCCTGTAGCGATATATTTTAGTAATGCAATCTTCATGTCTTTAGTAAGTGGAATAATTTCTGATGGATCGTAATCGTATATTTTTGGCTCTCCTTTATTACTCCATTGATAGCATGAAACAATAAACCTCCATTGGTTTACTTTTGATAGCTTGTTAAATTCATGTTTAGCACTCCGATACTGTGGTTTATATTCAAATCTTTCCTGCATACCTTTTCCCAAAAACACGTGAATATATTCACCCCTGAAAAAATAACCGGTTTCAAGTGCTTTTAAAATAAGTTCTTTTTTTCTCCGTATCATAATATTTGTTCTGATTTGATTGTTAGTAGTTTCATAGTAATTGCTTCGATGGCCTCATCGGGTGCCGATGATAACAACGCATTAAGATGCTTATATTCAATTTCTAATTGATTATCAAGTGTTACACTCTGTAGCTTCGGAATAACGAATTCAGCCATTTTAATAATATACGCTAATCGTTTTTCAGGTTCGAGCGCATCAATATCATCTTGCAACCGGTCTAAATTATCACTGACAAGCAATTGAAACGCCTTTCGTATCTCTGACGTGCTGCGGTTTACAGCGCCTTTCGGCCGTCCGTTGGGATTAATTACATCTCCTTTTTTTAGTGCCATTTTATATTTTTCTCCTATTTCTTTAATATGAATATATGAATATACGTTTATATATTAATTATCTTTCAGGAATTCCGCGAACCATTTATCATTCAAATCGGTTCGATTTTCGAGCTGTAGAGCATACATCTTAACTCCTTTGATTTTTTGATATTCGATTTGTAAAAATTCAAGCCTTTCAGATACTGCTTCGGCTGGTATGCTCATTTTTGCCCACGCTGAAATATGATTCGCTAAGGTTTCAGCGCTCATGTAATAAGGAATATTTTCTGTTTCCTTTTCAAATGCTTCGAAGATAGAAGTAACCTGTTCGACCGTCGGGTTGCTGATTGTTAACCTGGCTTGATGCACTGCTTTTAAAGCTGTCAGTTCAGCGCTTTGCCGATACTTTGTTTTGCAGTTGATAAATAAATCAATCGTTAAAAAAGTATTTCCGTTCATATTTTTGATATTTTTTGTTTGGGAAAATAAAACTCCATAGTGAAAATTATCTTTTGAAATTAATTTTTTGTCAAAACCTATTTTCTCCATCATCGAGTTGATTGTTTTAGGTTTTATAATTTTCTGTTTTTCTATACTTACAAGTGCTGCAAGCTCTGAACTATCAAACTGATAATTTATATCAGCATCAAATATCCCCACACAATTATGATAAAAAAAATTCCACGCTTTTGATTCAGCTTCATTCATTAATCTGCTCATATTTTTTCGATTTTAGAAAGGTGTATTTCCTTGTATGTTTAACATAAATCTATCTTTCAAATGTAACTCTTCAATAATTTTCAACTCAATCATCTTAGTGAGTCCGTCCGCTGCTCTGATGGCTGGCACGCTGTATTGCTTGCCAATTTCAGCCAAAAGAAACGACCTTGTAATATTATTCTTAATTCCGATACATTGCATTGCAAAATCATTCAATGAAAGCGCCTGAACTGGTGCTGGCGATGGTGCTGGTACCGGATCAACTTGTTTAACGTTCAGTTTATAAGTTTTGAAGTACTTATCAAGTCCGTTTTTGATAATTGCTTCAGCTTTTACCATGTCGGAATGTCGGGTTATTATCTCATCATGCACTGTCAGAAACGGAATTTTCTGATCCGCTAAACTTCGCCATACGTCGCTCATTACTTTTACTTCGTGTGTCTGAAGCAACCACGCCAAATTTGAATAAACCTTTTCTTTGTGAGGATTCCGGATGTCCTGTGTGGACTTGTACCAATTGATCCACTGAATAAAATCGGCCCCGGGAAAAAGCGATTCAATTTCTTTCGACGGCTTGCCAAATATCAACTGAAAAAACAGTTTTTTCGCCTCATCTCGTGCGCTCAAACCGGCTCTTTCCTGTAGCATATTATAAATGTCAATTCCGGCATTAATCGCTTCGCTAAAGGAATTATTTCCGATACTTTCAAATAGTATATTCCCTAACAATGTCGGCTGCATAAGAGCTATATCATACGAAACTGTTCTTTCACCGTATAAAAGCAACTCTGGCCTTAAATCTTTACTCATTCCTGAAATCGGTGTGTGTACACGTCCGGCGAAGCTGTCAACTGTAAAAAACAGTTCAGGAAATCTTTCCCGATGCTTCAGGAATGTTTTGAAAAAAGGTGTGGTATTTACCATGTCCGGTAAATTTGAATTTACCACGCACCGCAACATATACCGGTGTAACTCTGTCAGTGGTCTGCCATGTGGTTTTAATAACGAAATATCAATTTCAGTAACTCCAATTACATTATAGGTATTTACATCGACCGTTTTTATCTCCGGCATTGCTTCCACCTGTGCACGTGTGATATTAAAGCGCTGTAACTCCTTATCAGAAAGATAAAAAGCGTTTACAAAGGTTTCACCACGCCATCGATTAGTAAAAAACTGTCGGGTATTGCAATATTTGAGAAATTTAGTGTACATAAATCTGAATTGTTAATTTTTTTAACTAAAAGTATGGTATGTCAATTTACCATAGTACCTTACCGAAGTACCATGTGGTATGTATATCGTTAAGATATACAACATACCACACTACCATACCATACTTTTATTGTTTTCACTCCGGTAAATTGTTTTTATAGCTACAATACTTCGTTTTCTCTGATGCATCTACGATCCAATTATTAGCTACATAGTAATCTACAAATCGACGTCCGATTTTTTCGGAGAATTCATTACCTAATCGACTGAAATAATCACGTATTTTCTGATTCGTTACATTGGCGCTGAACTGCTTACCGTTCGGAAATATATACCTGATGCATCTGAAGTGAACATCATCATCAATCTTCGATGGTTCTATTTTTTGTCGTCCTGATGTACCCTCATTCAATTTATCATAAGGTAAACGCTCACCGGTATCGGTAAAAGTCAGATTCTCATCGATTCTTATCACTATTGAGCTACTTTTATATTCCTGTGGTAAGTAATTACCTTTTACCACGCAAAAGTGCCGTATGTCCGGATTATTCTTGTCGATACGAAGTTCAATTACTAATCGCATTTTAGCCTCAAAACCTTGTGAACCGATGGTGTTATTCTTCGATGGTGCCATATCTTCAGTTCTTTTTCCGGTATGGTGTAAAAAGCCGATACTACATTTATATTTCACTGCTATTTGAGTAAACCGGTTCAAAAACTGTCTCACCTGTGAGTTTTGGTTTCCGTCCTTACCATCGAACACGTCGCTAAAAGCATCGATAATTATCAAGTCAACCGGATTCGATTCGAGTTCAGCCTGCAGTTTACCGATAAGATTTTCGGTGTCGAATAGAAATTTCACATTCACCAATTGCTCATCTGTCAGTCCGATACTTTTGTTTTGCTTCCGTATCAGGTACGAAATAGCAAAATCATCATCTTCGGTACATACAACAATCACTTTTTTATGAAGAGCGTTACACTGTAAACCGATAAAAGGAACTCCACCTGTTACACTCATTGCTATTTGCCGAAGTGCCATACTTTTGCCGGTATCGCTTGCACCGACCATCGCCCACACTCCTACCTGTGGAATTAAATTTTCAAATAGCATTGGTATGAATGTAGTATTCATGTTTATTAAATGAAGTCCATTAATAAAAGATGCATCGTGTTCCGGTGTAACATCGTTTACCTGGTGTGATGGTGTCGGGGTGTCCGATGGCATTTTATAGTTATCGCTGCTCATTTTATAGTAATATTAAAATGTTCAACAATATCGCCAAAACAATGAATATCAGATACAAATAATCATTTTTCGATAAAAATATTGTATCTTTACATCGGGTTTTTGCTTCGGGGGTGCTGGCTGTAGTGGCTGGTGCCTCTTTTTTTGTCTGCATAAATTAAGCCCTCCCACC
>CAYONE010000060.1:0-27158 GCA_964405245.1 uncultured Paludibacter sp. | reverse complement strand
GTAACCCAAGTGGAATATAAATTTGAAGTTGAACTGAAATAGAAATTGGAGGTTTTATTTATTTACTTTCCAAAAGTCTTAAAACTTTAGGAAAGTTGTGTATCACCCGACTCCCCGAATTAAGCGGTCTGATGGATTAAAAAACCATGAAAAAAGTTCGAAAATGTGAAATTACTCCCATTGGTCATGATTATTGGTTTCCGACAAATGTTTACTCATTTTTTGCTTACTGATTTAATACATTAGTAAGGACAGAATTCTAAGGAAAAATGGTGGATTGGATAATCAGTTGACAACAATTTTGTATTGTTTTGGTGTGAATTTATGTAACAGAAAATAACATTGGCGAACTAAATTAATTTTATAGCTTCTTTCACAGTCATCCTTTCCTTGATGTTTTTGTCCTTTGCTAATTGATTGCAAACTGAGATAATGCCATTTTCAAGTGCATCCTGTCCGTTAAAAATTTCGGCACTCATGCAATCAGCCGTGCAGGCAAGGATTCCGGCATCACTTAGTGTATCAAGGCTTTTTATTCCGGCATTGTTTTTACCGATTCCGGCATCATTGAAAAATACAGCTTTCAGATGTAGTTTCTGTGCGTAATATCCTGCACTTACACCGCCATGCGAGCCACACACGACAATAACGCCGGCATTGCTTTCGTTTAAAAAAGTGATACTATCGGTTACTGTAATGCTAACTCCATCAATTTGAGTTTGGATTTGCTTTTTCGGGTCAACTTTGTTTTTATTATTTTGAGATAAAACATTCAGTTCTTTTTGTGAGATTGAGAGTTGATTGATGTTTTCACTTATTTTGGCAACAGCTTTCTGCACTGAATCGCCGGATTGTATTCCGAACTTTGCGGCTATGGTATTCGTGTGACTTATTATTCCGTTTTCCCATGTGTCGGCGGCAACACCAATTTCGGCACTGTAGTGGTCAACAGCACAAGCCAAAATACCTTCATCAGCATAATATGGCAAACCACTTATGCCTGCCTGATTTTTGCCGATTCCGGCATTGTTCAGAAAAACAGCTTTTACGCCACAGTTTTTTACCTTGCGTGCAAAAGTACCGTTATCGCCACAATGCGATGCACAAACGAGTATAGGCTTTGTATTATCAGGATGAATATCACCCAAACTATCCAGCAGTATTACATTTTCAGGTAATTCCATGTTGCTTCTATATGTCTTAATTTTTAAAGATATATGTGTCTGACAAATTGAACTTTTATATAAGAAAAAAGAATAGCAACGCGGATTTCCGCTGATTTAGCGGATACTCGCTGATTAAAAAAAAACGGATTTAAAAACGGATTTTATCCCCGATAAATCGGGGAAGATTTAAGAGTGAGGTCTTAATTATTTCGACTTGTCGAACCAACGGTCAGCAACCAAAGGGAGATAAATTTAAATCCGTTTTAAAATCCGCTAAATCCGCGTTCTATTATCTTCTTAATAATCTATCTCAAATTAACGCTATTATTTACTACCTACTGTACTGTTCCTGGTTCAGCACGAGCAATAGATATCCCCTTTTCATAAGCTTTCAGGTTTCCTTCCACAAACTTTGCTGGAATACTTTTGCGAACAATCTGCATCATTTCGTCGTGTGGATAACCCCGGAACTCGGCATAGATAGCAAGCATAACGATATTCATCATTTTGCTGATATCAAAATCAGGGCTCTTATTCTCTTCGGGGTCAATAATGAAAGTTTTTTTGCCACAATTCCTTATAAGCTCTGTTTTGGATTCGGGCATATCTTTTTCCAAACGTGTATTTACGCTTGATGTCGATAGCTCGAAGGTGCTTGAGAAAACTATGCCATCCTGTTTCAAACAATGTAAATAGCGTAGTGTTTCAGTTTGCTCAAATGACAACAGATAATCAACATCGCCTGCTTTGATAAAAGGGGACAATACCGGCTTTGTTGAATAACGGAAATGACTTTCGACACCTCCACCACGCTGTCCTAACCCAATAACGTCCGATATTTTTAACTCATAACCAAGTTTTATGTAATACTTGCTTAGTACGTTACTGAAAAGTAGAATTCCTTGTCCTCCTACACCAGCTATGATTAGATTTTTTCCTGTATCCTGCATTTTTATGAATTTATTGCGTCAAAATTACATGCCGTTGAACATAATCCACAACCCACACAAAGGTCTTCGTTAATTACTATCTCCACTTTTCCGTCCTTTGTTTTTTTACTCTCAATGGCTAAACATCCTATATTGATACACTTGCGACATTGAGTACAAAGATCCTGATCAATAGAATATGTAGCACCCTTTGGCAGCTTAAATCTTGTAACACAGGGCTTCTGAACAATAACTACCGAATTTGTATTTGAATTTACTGCGTTCAGAATAGCTTTTTCGAGATTGTCAAATTCGTAAGCATCAACAGTTACAATATCTTTCACACCAATGGCTTCGCACACTTTTGCAATTTCTAATTTGTTTTCGGGCTTGTAATTAAACCCGAAATCACTGGAAGCAATATGTTGACCACCGGTCATTGCCAAACAGCTATTATCCACAATAATGGTGGTGGACTGACTGTCGTTGAAAATCAGATTCATCAGTCCGTTAATTCCGGTTGCCCAAAAACCACCATCACCAATCATTGCCACAAAATTTTCTTTGTGGTCGGTAGCCACGTTGTAACCATGTGCCAGCGCAATACTCGATCCCATACATTTTTGCAACGAATACGATTCCATGTGCGGGAAACAGCCAATTAAACCACAGGTAACATCGGCAGCAGCTTTTATTTTATGATTTCGGAGTATTTGGGAAATAAACAGGTGCGAGCAGCCGGCACAACTTACCGGCAAACGGAAAGGAATACCGTCCATGATTTCGCGTTTTGGAGCATCCGGAACGAGTTTTTCCTCGATAATATCCGGCGTAAAACGCATCATTTCGGGGAATTTTGGGAATAATGATTTACCAATGACCTGTATGCCTAAGTCCTTGATATTCTTTTCCATAATATCATGACCATCTTCAATTACATAAAGTTGGTCAACGTGAGCAGCCAATTCGCGAATGAGTTTTTCCGGCAGTGGCATCACCATGCCTACTTTCAGAATGGAAGCATTGGGCAATACTTCTTTGGTGTAAAAATAAGGAGTACCCGCTGTTATTACCCCGATTTTCTTACTAATTAATTCTAATTTATTGATTTCGAAGCTGTTGCAATCTTCGGCAAGACGCCTAATTTGTGCCGGGAAATCATGAAAACATTTGGTCAGTTTCGGATGTTCAGAGCCTTTGGCATTCATCATCATGGTTGTCATGATAACCTTGCTGAAACTTACCTTATATTTGCTTCTGCATTTAACTTTGTAGGTAATACTTTCGTCGATAGCAACTCCGCTGGTAGTTTTACAAATTACCGATGAAATTTTTAATATCACCGGCGTACTGTATTCTTCGCTAATTTCAAAAGCTTTAATCATCAGGTCTTTGGCTTCCTGACTATCGGCCGGCTCCAATACAGGAATATTGAACATATTGCCATAATGACGCACATCGTTATAATCATCGCCTGCAATACGGCCTACATCATCGCCAACTACCAATACCAACCCGCCGTTAATCTGACTGCCTGCAGCGCCGCCCAATGCATCGGCTGCCACGTGCAAGCCCACAGTTTTCATAACTGCAAAACTCCGGTAACCTGCGAATGAAGCGCCAATAGCTACTTCTAAACCTACTTTTTCGTTGGTTGACCACTCGCAATAAATATCGGGGTATCTGTGTTTGGTATAATCCATTACTTCGGTGGAAGGCGTGCCCGGAAAACCCGAAGCTACTTTCACACCAGCCTCAAATGCACCTCTGGCAACTGCTTCGTTGCCATTCATCATTGTCAATGTGCTAATTTTATTTACTTTCTTCATGCAAAAAATGACATCTATCTTTGATGTATGTTTTATTCAGTTTTATAATAATTCAGCACAAAAATACTACTTTTGTGTAACACTCCAAAATTAAAAGGTAATTTAATTGAATAGATTGTAAGATGATGCCTGATGATCGGTAAGAGAATGTGAATTCAAAATTTTGAAAATCAGCCCCAACGAAGGTGGTTTTGAAATCCTTAGAATTTGAAAATTGAGTCAGTCCCGGAAAGAAGAAATATACAAATTATTGACTGAAATGATTTTTTTTGATTATTGAAAATATTATTTTTCAATACATTGATATGCTATTATTTGGTTTTTTATACGTAAAGATAAAAACATCTATTTTCCATATCAAGCATAAAGAATCTGTTCATTTTATGAATGAAACAAAATATAGTTTCGACGGATTCCGATTCCGAATTGTCTGAACGGAACACACCCGACGTACGCGACTATTTGCACATTTAAATTAACTTATCCGACTCGACGGGGAAAATCCTCCCAACAAGCGCGACCTTTTACTCATTTAATTAAGTTACATCCGATAGGTCGGGGGACAAGCGACTTCCCAGTCGCTTGAATAACCTCATGCGACTGGGAAGTCGCATGTCCCTTGATATTTTCAAAAATACTAATGATTATTAAAACATATCATTATATATCATTTACTGCTTACCATGATAAAAGCACCTAAATTACCATATTTCAAAAAAGCAAATGGAGATAAGAAGGACAATATCATTAAACAAAAAAGAATTTGTAAGAATCTACTCTTTGAATAATTATTTAACAAAAAGGTGTTTGACATTTTTGAATATGTTTCCATTGTTTATTATCAATAACCAAAATTTTAACAATAGCTTCATTAATTTTATCTCCTGCTACAATTTGTGTGGCACCTCCTGTCCTTTCGGATATATTCTTTAATCAGGCAAAACTTCGCGTAAGTCTGACGGGTTTTGTAAACCCGTCGTAATGTATTATCAGGATTTTTTTAATCCGCTAAATGCTACCGCTTTATTTTTTTGTCACAAAGTTTAAAATATTTTTTATTTACAATTGCAGCATTAATCGGAACACATTTCCTAATAATACAAAAGGGTAGGATTAAAAAAAAAACACCCGACAAGCGCGACTATTTACTCATCTAATTACATATCCGAAAGGACATGGTTCTGAAGCACCAGTATTTACAAATCCGCCCCAGCAGGTGATCGGAATATGTATATTACTAAAGTTGTAAATAATGTTTTTGAAAGATTATTTAATCTCTTATGCAACGAACTGATAAGCCAACACTTATTAATGTGGTCCACTCATATATGTTGTTCTCGCTTGAATATAAGATTATACCTGTGCCATACTTCTTATTGTAAGGATTTAAAGAACTCCACCAAAGTCCCATATTACCATTATCTTTGAACATATAATCTCTCCAACCACCAGGTAAAGCGGTGAAACCGGCACTATTATTTATATCTAAATTATTACCTATTGCACCTGTATTTGTTGAAATATACCAATCAGATGTATTTGCTAACGCTTTTGCAACAGTAAGTGAAGCACCTGCATTATTTCTGATGTATTCTTGAAGTCTTTTCCAATCAAAAGTAGTTGGTATGTGCCAACCTTTCGGAATTAACTTTCCTGTAGAAATTGCATAATAGTTATATAGCGCACCATATCTTTCTTTATAGGTTGTTTCATCATTATTGTACCAGCAATAAGCAGGAGTATTTAACTGAATCCATTTTAAATTATCTTTTTCTGTGGGAATAGGAGTGCTATCATTGAATCTCGTTGTTTTTAGATTCTCGACCAACCATTGTTGTGCACCGATAGTAATAAAATGGTAAATGTTGCCATCAGCATCATTAATCGTACCGGAGAAATCGTGTGTTGTAAAACTATATTCCTCTCCATAAATTGTCCCTATTTCAGTAATAGCAAAAGCACGAACATAATAAGTTGTCTTCGGAGTTAATCCTGTAATATATAAATTATAAATATCAACTCCATCACCATAAGGGTAATTTTGTGTTGTTGTGTCGTTTTTAACGGTCGGGTTAGGAGATGTATTCCAACATACACCTTTAGCTACTATTTTAGCGTCGTTACATATTTCATATCCCAAGTAAATTGATTGCGGGATTAAACGGCATCCTGAAATCGCTGTAGTTGCGCAGATATTATTTGGCTGAATTGTTCTTATACTTGGTTGATGCAAAGCAGTTCCAAAACGACAGTCATTATTATCTTTACAGCCTATATATAAAATTTGAGTGAAAATTAAAGTGAATATTATCCTATACAGTGTTTTGTGTTTAATCATAGGATTTTATATTAATTTGGTATTTCTTTATGATTTTATTTATTAAAGAAAAAAAAGTCAAATTGACACATTGTCCCCCTTTCTTGGAAACGTATATATTCAGCTCAGATGTTCAGAATAGCGCTCCTGTCCTTTAGGATATATCTTCATTAATCAGTTAAAACATCGCATAAGTCTGACGGGTTTTGTAAACCCGACGAAATGAATTTTATCCCAATTTTTTAGGTATTTTAATCTGTTTAATGCTACTGTATTAATTTTATTTTGCTACAAATTTAACAATATATTTTTAATAATGATTGCAGTATTTAGTGGATTTAAAACATGACAAGTACGGAGATTTAATCCTTTAATGAAGTTACATCCCGAAGAGCGGTTTATATTGTGTGGAAAATCAATTAATTTTTATCAATAACCTGATTTTATTCTTTCAGGCGATATAATAAAATGAGAGCAGAGAGATAAGGCGCTTATTTAATATCGGAGAGGTAAGGTGGAATTTATACATCATTTTTTCATCGATTTCTTCCATCTGAAATATCCTGCCACTGCCATAATAGTGTAAATAACAAATAGAATTACTGTAGGGTACATTTCACGATAAAGAAACATTGCCACTGAAGCCACATCGATAAAAATCCATAAAATCCAATGTTCCAGTTTTTTACGGGCAAGCATCCATGTTGCTGCCAGGCTAAACGAAGTAGTGAAAGCATCGGGCAAGGGTATGGGCGAATCGGTGTATTTTTTTAACAGTATGTAAATCAAAAGAAAAAGCGTAAAAGATACCGCAAGAATCACACGCAACATTTTTCCTGTAGTTCTTGTTACCTCCAAACCGGCATCGGAAGCTGATTTTCCGTGTTTCCAGCTAAACCAACCATAAATACTAATAACAGCATAATAAACCTGTAAACCCATGCCGGCATAAAACCTGGTCTGAAAAAAAAACACCACATATAGCAACGAGCACAACAAACCAAAAATCCATGTGCTTAAACGCTGGTTTATTGACAGAAAAATATAAATAACACTAAATAAGAGCGCGATAACTTCGATATAATTTTCCGAGAAATATTGAATGATATATTCCATAATTTAAAGTGTGTTTCCAAATCATATTAAAGCAAACAAGCGGCAACCTGTCCGCTTGTTTTAACCTGAAAATTTATGCAAAGTAATTTTTTATTTCAAAATTCGCTCATAAGCGCCGGGAGTATTCATAATCTCTATTGCACGCTGTAACGATTCGTTTTCGGTGTCGATAATTTTGTAATAACTGTTCATATCCCATAAATCGCGGGCAATAAGCGCTTTAATCTGCAATTTTAGTAACGGTTCCGAAATTTTTAATTGTTCCTGATGAAGTGAAATTTTTTCTTTTTCTCCCGCAGCTATAATCTTTGCGATGATTGATTCGTTGACAAAAAATTTCTTACTATACTTCTCGAAGGTTGAAAATTCTTTTTTCAAACTATCTCTGTAATTATTTACATAACGTGCAACCACTCCATTCAGTACTCCTCTCGAAACCAGATTCCGATGATATTCGGTATATTTTGTTGTGTCGATGGGTACAAAAACATCGGGCATAATACCTCCACCGCCATAAACGGTTCGTTTAAGAGTCAAAGTTTCGTATTTCAGCGAATCAGGAAAATGTATGCTGTCAGCATGAAAAAGTTCGCCATTTTTTACGCGCGTTTGAATATCGCGTTCATATTTGTCGGCGCGGTTTTTATACGGTTTCTGAATACAACGTCCGGATGGAGTATAATATCGGGCAGTTGTAAGTCTCAGCAGCGAGCCATCGGGCAATGGAATTTGTCCTTGCACCAAACCTTTACCAAAAGTACGACGACCTACAATTACGCCCCGATCCCAATCCTGTACAGCTCCGGAAACAATCTCACTTGCCGAAGCCGAATATTCATCAACAAGAATTATGAGTTTCCCTTTTTCAAAATTACCAACTCCGGTTGCATTCGATACTTTTTTGGGTTGTTTAATTCCTTGTGTATAAACTACTAATTTGTCGCGCCCGAGAAACTCATCGGAAAGTTCAATCGCCGCATTCAGATATCCGCCACCATTGCCCTGCAAACTCAGGATAAGATTTTTCATACCTTTCTTTTTCAACTCGGTAAATGATTTTTTAAATTCATCGACAGTAGTACTTCCAAAATTATTTATTTTGATATAACCAGTTGTCTTATCAATCATGTAAGTAGCATCCACGCTATGTACCGGAATTTTATCGCGGATAATTTTAAAAATCATCAATTCCGATTTTCCATTCCGAAGAATTTTTACTGTTACTTCGCTTCCTTTTGGTCCGCGAAGTTTTTTCATAATATCCGAATTCTGAATTTTTACTCCCGCTATCAATTCTTCATTAATAAAAATCATCTTATCGCCGGGTAAAACTCCCACTTTTTCAGCAGGGCAACCGGCTATGGTTTGTATCACTAAAAGTGTATCTTCAATAATTTGAAACTGAATACCGATTCCTTCGAAACTTCCCTCGAGGGGTTCATTTACGCGTTCCACTTCTTCTTTTGGTATGTATGATGAATGTGGATCGAGTTCTTTCAGCATAGATGTGATGGCTGTTTCTACCAATTTATTGTTATCGGTACTGTCAACATAAAAGTTTGAAATGGCATTGAAAGCGCTCATTAGTTTGCGTTGCTCAACAGGATTAAACGACTGAAAAACCTGCGCATTTAAGCTTAAACTAAGTGTAAATAGTATTAACGAGATGAAGTAACGATTCATTTGCTTTTATTTATGTTTGAAAAAATTAGTGTGCAAAATTACACAATTTTAATATTGGAAGCGCCATTTTTTTATTTTTGAGAACACTTATAGTACTTATTAACACACGATAATTCATTGTTTATCAATATATTTTTTGAAAAGCAGAAATCCTGCGTTCAATGCTGATAATTCAATCGTTTTAATGTCTGCAATTTTTCTGTATATTTCAGCAACAGAATGATTGCTTTCATCGGTTTCTACAAAGATATTTTCAACGGGTGTAACTCTCACGCTATCAGCATTAAACTTTTCGCCAAAAGATAGTGAACAACCTTGTTTTATAAGCTGATTTGCAAGTTGAGGTTTTCCTCTGAATCCGTGAATTATCCATTTTTGAGTGGGTTTAAGTTGTTTTTTGAGCGTTAACAGTTCATTAAAATAACCAACACAATGAATTATTAAAGGTTTCAGATATTTTTCCGATAATAATATATGTTCGACATAAAATTGCTTCTGTAATTTAAAAGAAGCTTTACAATTTTTATCAAAACCACATTCACCTATTGCAATCACATTTTCATAGGAAGCGCATTTTTCTACCGTTTGCATTGCATTTTTATCTGAAGTAATGATATCCCATGGATGCACACCAACCGAAAAATTACCATCGTGCGATGTTGTTATCACACGAAGAGCATCGGGAATTGCAATATTTACAATCTCAATATTTTCTGATAATTTTGGTTTATGTGTATGAATATCTATTAACATCAAGTTTTGTAGGAGTAATAACTCACAAAAGTAAATTTTTTCAGCGATATTTCGTATCTTTGCAGGCTTATAAAATAAAATCAGAAAAAATAAATTTAAAATGGATAACAATAATTTATTCAGCTCATTACCTTACAAAGTAGCTGATATTTCATTGGCCGAATACGGACGTAAAGAAATAGAACTTGCCGAGAAAGAAATGCCCGGATTAATGTCGTTGCGCAAAAAATACGGCGAAAGTAAACCTTTGGCAGGTGCAAGAATTATGGGTTCGCTGCACATGACCATTCAAACAGCGGTTTTGATTGAAACACTTACCGAACTTGGTGCTGAAGTTCGCTGGTGCAGTTGCAATATTTATTCAACTCAGGATCATGCAGCAGCGGCAATTGCAGCAGCCGGAATTCCGGTTTTTGCATGGAAAGGTGAAACGCTCGAAGAATACTGGTGGTGTACTTTACAGGCGTTAACCTTCGAAGGAAAAAAAGGACCTACAGTTATTGTTGATGACGGTGGCGATGCCACTATGATGATTCATGTAGGATATGCCGCTGAAAAAGATGCTTCGGTACTTGATAAGGAAGCCGGAGGACAGGATGAAAAACTGCTCTACGCTATTTTGAAAGATGTTTTAAAAGTAGATAGCACTATCTGGAGCAGAATGACGCCCGAAATTCGTGGAGTTTCTGAAGAAACCACTACCGGCGTGCATCGTTTGTATCAAATGCTTGAAGAAGGTTCATTATTGTTCCCCTCATTCAACGTTAATGATTCTGTAACAAAATCGAAATTCGACAATCTTTATGGTTGCCGCGAATCACTTGCCGATGGTATAAAAAGAGCAACTGATGTAATGCTGGCAGGTAAAGTTGTTGTAGTTTGTGGTTATGGCGATGTGGGTAAAGGCTGCGCAAAATCGATGCGCGCTTATGGTTCAAGAGTTTTAGTAACCGAAATTGATCCGATTTGCGCATTACAGGCTGCTATGGAAGGTTTTGAAGTGTGTACAGTAGAAGATGCTTTACCTGAAGGCAATTTATACGTTACAACTACCGGAAACCGCGATATTATAACGCTGGAACACATGAAACAAATGAAAGATGGCGCTATTGTATGCAATATTGGTCATTTCGATAATGAAATTCAGGTTGAAAAATTGAAAAATTTCCCCGGTATTGAGTTGGTAAACATTAAACCGCAGGTTGACAAATACATTTTCCCTGATGGACACAGCATTCTTTTGCTTGCCGATGGCAGACTTGTAAATCTTGGTTGCGCTACCGGTCATCCTTCGTTTGTAATGAGTAACTCATTCACAAATCAGACACTTGCACAAATTGAGTTATATACAAAACAATATGAAACAGGTGTTTATCGTTTGCCTAAGCATCTCGACGAAGAAGTTGCACGTTTACATCTCGAACAACTTGGTGTGAAATTAACAAAACTTACTCCCGATCAGGCTAAATACATTGGTGTTGAAGTTTCAGGTCCGTATAAACCTGAACATTACAGATATTAATTTTCCTGATTTTTTGTCAGAAAGAAAATTAAGAACACTAAAAGCGTTTTCAATCTCGAAAATTTTATATTTTTGCGATAAAAAAAATCGGTATTTAAAATTATTTATTAAAAAAAACAAATTCAGATGAAAATTACATTCAGAATAGTGATAATCATTTCACTTGTATTAATAATACTTGTAGGATTTCAGTTGGTTGATAGTTATGTATCACTGAATTTCGACCCGGATAATTTTACACCTAACAAATGGCAGCGCGATTACTCTACCGAGGCAATAAACAGCAAAATTTTATGGCTTTGGATTTTCTTTGGTTATCTTTTGGGCAATATCATTATCAGTTTCAGAGCTATTCGTAAGAAGAAAACTTTTTCGGGCAGATAATTGACAGGATAAATAAATAAAAAACAGACTTTGAACCACTTCAAAGCCTGTTTTTTTATTGCAATAATTATGAAATTTATAACTTCTGAAATGCAATTATTGAAATTAACTTAGTCGGTTTTGAATTTCATCCAAAGTAATTATTGTAAAAATCTTTTTTCCATCGGGAGTAAAATTATAATCGCTGCAAGCAAAAAGTTTATTGATTATTTCATCCATCTCTAAAATACTCAATAACTGACCCGACTTTATTGCTGATTCACGGGCAAGTGATAATGCAAGTGTATTACCTATCGACAATGCATCGTTAAACTCCTTTTCTTTAACTTCATTTACCATATTGTTAAGCAGTGGTAAAACACTCACAGCGCCAATCACCGAAGGTACAGAAGTTATATTGTAACTGTTAGCTCCTGCTTTTTCAAATGTAAATCCGATACTCTTTAAATCTTCCTGAATTTGATTAAAGAAAAGCATAAGGTTAGGTTCAAACTCAATTTCCTCGGGAAATAAAATTTGCTGCGCCATATAATTTCCGGTATCGAGTTGTTTCAACAGACTTTCGTAAAGAATTCTTACATGCGCGCGATACTGATCAACAAGCATAAAACCGGATTTAACACTTGTAAGAATATACTTGCCTTTTAGTTGAAAGTTGTTTGTTGCCGATAATTCCGATTTAAATTCAATAGTATTTTCAACTGAAATAAATTCATCATCTGTAAACTTCTCTTTGGATGAGTTAAAAGTTTCAGTTTCAGAATTGGGTAATTGATTGTTTTTCTGATCAAAACCTTTATATAATTTTTCCCAATCCATTGCAGGTCTCACATATCCCGACAATTGAAACGGATTATAATCAGGATTAAAATTTGTGCGTGGTGGCTGAATATTAGTCGTCTGACTTACTGGTCTGTATTCGGGAGCGCCTTCCTGATCGAAATCGATGGATGGTGCAATATTAAATTTGCCTAAGGCTTCTTTTACAGTAGCATTAAGAATAGACCAAATAGCTTGCTCATTTTCAAATTTTACCTCGGTTTTGGTTGGATGTATATTTATGTCAATGGTTTCAGTATCAACTTCGAGATATATGAAATATGCCGGTCCCTCGCCCTGTTGAATTAACTGATTGTATGCCAGCATTACCGCCTTATGAAAGTACGGATGTTTCATAAAACGTCCGTTAACAAAAAAATACTGATCTGGAAATTTCTGAGCAAATTCAGGTTTTCCTACAAAACCTCTAACGCTTACTAAATTTGAATCCGATTGGATATTCAGAAGTTGTTGTGGGAATCGTTTTCGAGGATTTTTTCCGAAAATATTTTCAATTCTAATTTTAATATTTGTAGCAGGCAGGTTAAATATTTCTTCATCGTTATCAATATAAATAAATTCAACATCAGGGTTTACCAACGCAATTCGATAGAATTCGTTAAATAAGTGTGATTTTTCTACATTATCACTTTTAAGAAAACGCCTGCGCGCCGGTACATTAAAAAATAAATTACGTACCGAAATTGAAGTACCTTCTTCACAATGTATTACTTCCTGCCTTAAAATTCTTGTCCCGGCAATATCAATAAATACTCCAAGTTCTTCATTTTTTTGGCGGGTACGCATTTCTACTTGCGCTACCGAGGCTATTGATGCCAATGCTTCACCTCTAAAACCCATTGTACGTAATGAAAAAAGATCGGCAGCATCTTTTATTTTTGATGTTGCATGTCGCTCAAACGACATTCGGGCATCAGTTTCGCTCATTCCCTTTCCATTGTCAATTACATGAATAAGGGTTTTACCTGCATCTTTTATAAGAATACGAATTGAGGTAGCGCCTGCATCAATACAATTCTCAACCAGCTCCTTCAAAACTGAAGCCGGTCGTTGTATTACTTCGCCAGCGGCTATCTGATTTGCAACCGAATCAGGCAGTAAATGTATTACATCCGACATATATTATTTGAGCAGAAAATAGGCTATTGCAATTAGTAAAGCGATAATAAGTATCAGACGCATATTTGATTGGCGAATTTGTTCGGTTCGCATTTGTTTGCTTTTCTCCGCCATCTCTCTGAAAGTTCCTCTACGAATTGTAGGTTTGTATTCAGTAGAATTATTCTGATTATTCTCTGTAAGCTTTTTTTCCCTATCCTTTGCAGTTTCCTTTTTCGGATCGTAATAAATGTACCTGTAGTTATACTCCTTAGGTTTATATAAATTAAAAAATCCCATGTTTTAATACTTTAAAGGTTTTAATCTGAAAAAAATATAGACAGCACTTCTGTTAAAATGAACTTAACTGAACTCACCATCAAAATTAAGCGAAACATCGTTTACAAATTGTCTGATTCGCTGCTCTTCTTCCTTTTTGCATATTAGCAAAACGTTGTCCGATTCAGCAACAATATAACCTTCCATACCCTGTAAAACTGCAAGTTTCCCAGATGGTAAAGCCACTATATTGTTATCACTTTCATAATATAACGAACTGCATTTAAGCGTTACATTTGAATTGTTATCTTTAGGCGATATATCGTATAACGAACCCCATGTTCCTAAATCAGTCCATCCAAAATCCGAACAAAGCACATAAACATTCTCTGCTTTCTCCATTATTCCATAATCAATTGAAATATTTTGGCAGGTCGGATACATTACATCAATAAACTGTTGTTCTTCAGGTGTATTATATACATTTTTTCCCTCTTCAAATTTATTGTAAACTTCGGGCAGTAAAGTCATGAAAGCATTGTTAATTGTTTGAAGATTCCACAAGAAAATGCCTGAATTCCAAAAAAACTCTCCGGTTTCAAAGAATATCTGAGCAAGCTCAACATTCGGTTTTTCAGTAAAGGTTTTTACTTTTCTTAATGCTGAATCTCCCTCATCAATTTGTATGTAGCCATAACCTGTTTCAGGACGACTTGGCTTAATACCAAGTGTAAGAAGATTATTGCTTCTTTCAACAAAATCAAGTCCCACATTTATTGTGTCGATAAAACCTTGTTCATTCATGATTAAATGATCTGAAGGCGCCACAATGATATTTGCTTTTTCAGTTACATTTTTAATTCTATTCACGGCATAAGCAATACATGGAGCTGTATTACGACGATGAGGTTCTAAAAGAATCTGACTTTGATTTAACTCAGGCAACTGCTCAAGTATCAGGTCGTTGTAAATAACATTGGTTACAATCAGTATATTTTTTGCAGGAACTACTTTTCTGAATCTATCATAAGTCATTTGTAACAACGAACGACCGGTTCCGAAAAAATCAAGAAATTGTTTTGGACGATTGTTTCTACTGAATGGCCAGAAACGGCTTCCTACCCCTCCTGCCATTATTATACAATAGTTATTTTCCATGTTTATATTTATGTGAAATTCTTTTCAGTTATTTTGTTAAACAGACTACTAAGATATACAGTTTTTTGCTGTTATCAAAATATTATCCATAACTTTATTTTTTGTTTAATAAACTCATAGTTTTTTATCCCATAAATATTTTTACATCTATCAATTATCGAATTCAATTCATTTATCAGTACAAAAATAAGTGAAAACAAAAAACGGACAAACAATATAGTTTATCCGTTTTTAATTTATTTAGAATTGAATTCCCGATTTAGTCTTCCGATTCACCTTCTTCAATATCAATCACGTTTCTGCGAGCATCAACTTTCTTATCATACTCGTCACGTGAATAAACAACTATTTTGTCAAAGTCGCGCTGTCCGGTTCCCGCAGGAATCAAGTGTCCGCAAATAACGTTTTCTTTCAATCCTTCCAAACGATCCACTTTTCCGTTAATCGCTGCATCGTTAAGGACTTTTGTTGTTTCCTGGAACGAAGCTGCCGACATGAAACTGTTAGTTTGTAATGCTGCACGTGTTATACCCTGAAGTATTTGGTTCGAAGTTGCGGGCACTGCATCTCTTGTAACAACAAGTTTCTGGTCGCGACGTTTTAGCGCGCTGTTTTCATCGCGCAGTTTTCGTGGAGTAATAATCTGACCAGGTTTAAGAACTGCTGAATCACCCGAATCAAGAACATATTTCTTTCCCCAGATACGATCGTTTTCTTCCATGAAATCATTTTTATCAACAATTTGTTTTTCGAGAAAACGGGTATCGCCCTGTTCGATAATTTCAACTTTACGCATCATTTGACGAACAATTACTTCGAAATGCTTATCGTTGATTTTCACACCTTGTAAACGATATACATCCTGAATTTCGTTTACAATGTAATCCTGAACAGCTGTAGGACCTTTAATCATCAAAATATCTGTAGGTGTTGTAGCACCATCCGAAAGTGGTGTTCCCGCGCGTACAAAGTCATTATCCTGAACAAGGATCTGTTTCGATAATGGAATCATGTACTTTTTCATTTCACCGGTTTTGGGTGTAATTGAAAGTTCTCGGTTACCGCGTTTTATCGCGCCAAGTTTCACCTCACCATCAATTTCGGCAACTACAGCAGGGTTTGAAGGGTTACGAGCCTCAAAAAGTTCTGTTACACGTGGCAAACCACCGGTGATATCACCTGCTTTACCTACAGCGCGCGGAATTTTCACAAGCATTTGTCCTGCTTTGATACTATCGCCGTTATCCAAAACAAGGTGAGCGCCTACCGGCAAGTTATAAGTTTTCAGAATTACACCCTGTGCATCCAAAATGTGAGCGCTTGGCACTTTATTACGATCTTTCGACTCGATAATAATCTTTTCTTTTAAGCCTGTTGCTTCATCAGTTTCAGTTTTGAAAGTGATATTTTCAATTACATCTTCAAACTCAATTTTACCTTCTGTTTCCGATATGATAACCGCGTTGAATGGATCCCATTCGCACACAAGCTGTCCTTTAGTTCCCAAATCGCCATTTTTTACATAAAGACGTGAACCATAAGGAACGTTTTGGTTAGTAAGAATGATACCTGTATGTGTGTCAACTACTCTCATTTCGGTCAAACGGCTTACTACTACCTGATAAGTGTTACCGCTTTCATCTGTAGCATCAACTGTACGAAGTTCATCAAATTCAAGTCTGCCATCGTATCTAAGTGTTATTTTCGATTCGAAACCAACGTTCGAAGCAACACCACCGACGTGGAAAGTACGCAGTGTAAGCTGAGTACCCGGTTCACCAATGGACTGAGCTGCAATTACACCTACAGCTTCACCAATTTGAACCATTTTTCCGGTTGCAAGGTTTCGTCCGTAACATTTGGCACAAACACCTTTTTTCGATTCGCAGGTAAGCACCGAACGAATTTCAACTCTTTCGATAGGTGAATCCTGAATTTTTTTCGCAAGCGGTTCAGTAATTTCTTCACCTGAACTTACAATTAAATCACCTGAAAGCGGATGATAAATATCGTGAACCGAAACGCGTCCAAGAATTCTTTCATAGAGTGATGAAACAACTTTCTCGTTGTTTTTCATTTCAGTTGCTATAAGTCCGCGTAAAGTGCCGCAATCTTCCTCATTAATAATTACATCCTGCGACACGTCAACAAGTCTTCGGGTAAGATATCCCGCATCGGCAGTTTTCAAAGCCGTATCGGCCAAACCTTTTCGAGCTCCGTGAGTTGAAATAAAGTACTCAAGCACCGAAAGTCCTTCCTTAAAGTTCGAAAGAATTGGGTTTTCAATAATTTGTCCACCTTCAGCACCTGATTTCTGGGGTTTTGCCATCAAACCACGCATACCTGAAAGCTGACGAATCTGTTCGTTGGAACCACGGGCGCCCGAATCAAGCATCATATATACAGGATTGAAACCCTGACGGTCGCTCGATAACTGTTTGAGCAGAATGTTAGACAAATTTGAGTTAACATGTGTCCATGTGTCAATTACCTGATTGTAACGTTCTTTCCATGTAATGAAACCCATGTTATAATTATTCATGATTTCTTCCACTTCAGCGTTTCCGGCTTTAATCAAAGCTTCTTTTTCTTCAGGGATAATTATATCTCCAAGGTTGAAGGAAAGACCACCTTTGAAAGCCATACTGTAACCCAATTCCTTAATATCATCAAGAAATTGAGCTGTACGGGCAACACCACAAACTTCAATCACATTACCAATAATATCTCTTAAAGATTTTTTTGAAAGTAATTCATTAATATAACCTACTTCTTCAGGAACACATTTATTAAATAAAACCCGTCCTACTGTTGAATCAATTATTGTCGGAACTTTCTTTCCGCTTTCATCTCTAAGATTTAAACGAACTTTTATTTTTGTATGAAGTTCAATTTTTTTCTCGTTGTAAGCAATTTCCACTTCCTGAGTAGAATAAAAAATCTGTCCTTCTCCCTTTGCATTTGCACGCTCTTTCGTCATGTAATACAATCCGAGTACCATGTCCTGTGAAGGAACTGTAATAGGAGCGCCATTAGCAGGGTTAAGGATATTGTGCGAAGCAAGCATCAAAAGTTGAGCTTCAAGAACAGCTTCGTTACCGAGTGGCAAGTGAACAGCCATCTGGTCGCCATCGAAGTCGGCGTTGAACGCGGTACACGAAAGCGGGTGAAGCTGAATGGCTTTACCTTCAATCATTTTAGGTTGAAATGCCTGAATACCAAGACGGTGAAGAGTAGGGGCGCGGTTTAGTAATACGGGATGACCTTTCATCACGTACTCTAAAATGTCCCAAATTACCGGGTCTTTTCGGTCAATGATTTTCTTGGCCGATTTAACCGTTTTTACAATTCCGCGTTCAATCAGTTTGCGGATAACAAACGGTTTAAATAATTCAGCTGCCATATCTTTAGGCAAACCGCACTCATGCATTTTCAGTTCAGGACCTACAACAATAACCGAACGGGCTGAGTAGTCAACACGTTTACCAAGCAAATTCTGACGGAAACGACCTTGTTTACCTTTCAATGAGTCTGAAAGTGATTTTAAAGGGCGATTCGCCTCTGTTTTTACGGCGCTTGATTTTCTTGAGTTGTCAAACAAAGAGTCAACAGCTTCCTGAAGCATACGTTTTTCATTGCGAAGAATTACTTCGGGAGCTTTTATTTCGATAAGCCTTTTTAACCTGTTATTTCTGATAATTACACGTCTGTACAAATCGTTCAAATCCGAAGTCGCAAATCTTCCACCATCGAGTGGTACAAGAGGTCTTAATTCCGGAGGAATAACCGGAACGATTTTGATAATCATCCATTCAGGTTTGTTCCTGTGCTTAGCACCTCTGAATGATTCAACAATCTGAAGTCTTTTCAGCGCTTCGTTTTTACGTTGTTGAGAAGTATCGGTATTTGCCCTTTCGCGCAATTCATACGATAAATCGTCCAAATTCAGACGTACTAACATTTCATATATTGCTTCAGCGCCCATTTTTGCAATAAACTTATTTGGGTCTGAATCATCAAGCAATTGATTTTCACGAGGTAAAGTGTCGAGCAAATCGAGATATTCTTCTTCAGTAATTAATTCACCATCCACAATATTTTCACCATTGTGAAGAATTCCTGATTGAATAATAACATATTTCTCGTAATAAACTATCGCGTCAAGTTTTTTGGTGGGCATACCCAGAAGATATCCAATTTTGTTGGGCAACGACCTGAAATACCAAATATGAGCCACAGGCACTACCAACTGTATATGTCCCATGCGCTCGCGACGTACTTTTTTCTCGGTAACTTCTACCCCACAACGGTCGCAAACTATACCTTTGTAACGGATACGTTTGTACTTACCGCAATGACATTCGAAGTCTTTGGTAGGACCAAAAATTCTTTCGCAAAACAAACCATCACGTTCGGGTTTGTAAGTCCTGTAATTTATTGTTTCAGGTTTGAGTACTTCGCCACTTGATAATTTTAAAATTTCTTCGGGTGAAGCCAATCCGATAGAAATTTTATTAAAATTGGTTTTAAGCTTATTATCTGTTTTAAAAGCCATATTTTTTTTATTTACAATTTAATAAATTGACAATTTACAATTTAAAGGAAATCCTCTTATTTCCTAAGTTTCTCACTGTTGGAGAGGCTTAAGAGAGAGGTTCTTATTCTAAATTGATACTCAAACCTAAACCACGAAGTTCGTGTAACAATACATTGAGTGACTCAGGAATTCCGGCAGCAGGCATTGGATCGCCTTTTACTATCGCTTCATAAGTACGTGCACGTCCCATAACATCGTCGGATTTTACAGTAAGTATTTCTTGCAGAATATGAGCAGCGCCGAATGCTTCGAGCGCCCAAACTTCCATTTCACCAAAACGCTGACCTCCGAACTGAGCTTTACCTCCAAGTGGTTGTTGTGTAATAAGTGAGTAAGGACCAATTGAACGTGCGTGCATTTTATCCTCTACCATGTGACCTAATTTCAGCATATAAATTACACCTACTGTTGCCGGTTGGTCAAATTTATCACCGGTTCCACCATCGATAAGATATGTTTTACCGTATCTTGGAATACCAGCTTTATCAGTCCATTCATTTAAGTCATTCATAGTTGCACCATCAAAAATTGGTGTTGCAAAACGAACTCCGAGTTCCTGCCCGGCCCAACCTAAAACAGTTTCAAAAATCTGACCGAGGTTCATACGTGAAGGCACACCAAGCGGATTTAATACAATATCCACAGGAGTTCCATCTTCAAGAAATGGCATATCTTCCATGCGTACAATACGGGAAACAATACCTTTATTCCCGTGACGTCCTGCCATTTTATCACCTACACGAATCTTACGTTTTTTGGCAATATAAACTTTTGCTATCTGTACAATTCCATTGGGTAATTCATCGCCAATAGTAATATTGAACTTTTGTCTTTTAATTTTGGCATCAAGTTCTTTATATTTCTTCAGGTAATTCAGTATCAACTGTCTGATTTGCTCATTGCGTTGATTATCAGTAGTCCATTTACCTAACTGAATGGATGTGAAATCAATTTCACGAAGTCTTTCAATAGTAAATCTACTGTTTTTAGGAACAATATCAGAACCCAGAAAATCTTTTACTCCTGCTGATGTTTTTTCAGCGGTTAAGACATCAAGTTTTTCAATTAATGTTTCACGTAACGCAGATGCCTGCATTTCAAATTCTTCATCAAGCCTTGGCAATGCAGCTTTATCGGCTAATTTCGATTTACGATTCTTTTGTGCTTTCGAGAATAATCGTTTACCAATCACTACACCCGATAATGATGGAGTAGCTTTTAATGATGCATCTTTCACATCGCCGGCTTTATCACCAAAAATTGCACGTAGCAGTTTTTCTTCAGGCGATGGGTCAGATTCACCTTTAGGAGTAATCTTACCGATTATAATATCTCCAGGCTCAATTCGCGCCCCTACTCTGATAATACCATTTTCATCTAAATCTTTAGTTGCATCTTCACTTACATTTGGTATATCGGACGTAAACTCTTCGTTACCTCGCTTGGTTTCTCTTACTTCAAGTAGTTGTTCAACTACGTGTACAGAAGTGAAAATATCTTCGCGTACAACCCTTTCACTTATTACAATAGCATCTTCGAAGTTGTAACCTTTCCATGGCATGAATGCTACTTTAAGGTTTTTTCCTAACGCAAGTTCCCCGTTTTGAGTGGAATAACCCTCTGTCAGAATCATGCCTTTAGAAACTACATCGCCACGGCGAACTAAAGGACGCAAATCAATAGTAGTATTTTGGTTAGTCTTCTGAAACTTTGGAATTCTGTATTCTTTTACTGATGTATCGAAATTTACAAATTCATCCTCTTCGGTTCTATCATATTTAATTTTGATACATTCAGCATCAACAAATTCAACTACACCCGATCCTTCAGCAATAATCTGGGTACGTGAGTCAGTTATAAGCTGTTTCTCAATTCCGGTTCCTACAACAGGTGCATCTGAACGTAAAAGTGGTACAGCCTGGCGCATCATGTTCGATCCCATGAGCGCACGGTTTGCATCATCGTGTTCAAGGAAAGGAATTAATGCTGCCGCGATAGAAGCAATTTGTGAAGGAGATACATCCATCAGATTTACTTCTTCAGGTACAACAACAGGAAAATCAGCTTCCAATCGTGATTTAACTTTGGCACGTATAAAAGTACCATCCTCACGTAATGGAGCATTACCCTGAGCTACTACAAGATTTTCTTCCTCTTCAGCTGTATAATAACTTACGCCATTCTCTGATAAATCAACTATTGCGTTTGTTACTTTTCGGTAAGGTGTTTCAATGAAACCAAGTTCATTAATTTTAGCATAAATACATAATGAAGAAATCAAACCGATATTCGGACCTTCAGGTGTTTCAATCGGGCAAAGTCTTCCGTAATGTGTATAGTGTACGTCACGAACTTCGAAACCTGCTCTGTCGCGTGAAAGTCCACCAGGGCCTAAAGCTGACATACGACGTTTATGAGTAATTTCAGCAAGAGGATTTTGCTGATCCATAAACTGCGATAATGCATTCGTTCCAAAGAAAGAATTGATTACCGATGAAATACTTTTCGCATTGATAAGATCGGTCGGAGTAAATACTTCGTTATCGCGCACATTCATACGTTCACGAATAGTACGTGCCATACGCGATAAACCAACACCAAACTGATTGAATAATTGTTCGCCAACTGTACGAACGCGTCTGTTACTTAGGTGGTCGATATCATCAACATCTGCTTTTGAATTGATAAGTTCAATCAAATATTTGATGATAGCAATAATATCTTCTTTAGTAAGAATTTTAACCTCAGGATTGATTGCCAGATTCAACTTTCTGTTTATCCTGAAACGCCCAACATCTCCCAAATCATAACGCTTTTCAGAGAAAAATAAGTTATTAATAACTTCGCGAGCCGAAGAATCATCTGCCGGTATAGCATTTCTTAACTGACGATAAATATAAAGTACAGCTTCTTTTTCCGAGTTACTCGGGTCTTTTTGAAGTGTATTATAAATAATCGCATAATCATTCTGAATTATTTCAGGATTATGAAGAAGAATGGTTTGTGTACCAGAGTCAATAATTTCGTCGATGTGTTTATTTTCGAGAATAGTTTCACGATCGATAATTATTTCATTTCTTTCAATGGTAGAAACTTCACCGGTATCTTCATCTGCAAAATCTTCAGTCCATGTTTTAAGTACACGAGCTGCAAGTCGTTGACCAACAGCTTTCTTAAGATTCGTTTTGTTTACTTTAACCTCTTCAGCTAAATTAAAAATCTCAAGAATGTCTTTATCGCTTTCAAAACCAATAGCACGTAATAAGGTAGTTACGGGCAATTTCTTTTTTCTGTCGATGTAAGCATACATCACATTATTAATATCGGTAGCAAATTCAATCCATGAACCACGGAAAGGAATTATACGTGCCGAATATAATTTAGTACCATTGGCATGAGTACTTTGTCCGAAAAACACACCCGGAGAGCGGTGTAACTGCGATACCACAACTCTTTCAGCGCCATTAATAATAAAAGTACCTCTTGGACTCATATAAGGAATTGGTCCAAGGTACACATCCTGAATCACAGTATCAAAATCTTCGTGATCAGGGTCGGTACAATACAATTTTAACTTGGCTTTCAGGGGTACGCTGTAAGTCAAACCTCTTTCAATGCATTCTTCTATAGAGTAACGGGGCGGGTCGATATAATAATCGAGAAATTCGAGGATAAAGTTATTTCTTGTGTCGGCTATCGGGAAGTTTTCTGTGAAAACTTTATATAATCCTTCAGTTTTTCTTTTCTCAGGAGATGTATCCATCTGAAAAAAATCCTGGAAAGATTTAATTTGAACGTCCAAAAAATCAGGATAGTCGAATTGATTTTTTATTGAAGCGAAATTTATTCTTTGCACATTTTTATTCGAAGACATTTTCAAAGAGTTTTTTGGGTGCGGTGAACTCAGTTATTTTACAGACAAGAAAAGGTTTAGAATCCTCCTGAACGGAGGAATCTAAACCAAAAACCTGATAATCAGATATGTTTATTTAAGTTCTACTTCGGCTCCGCCTTCAGTAAGTGCTTTTTTAAGTGCTTCAGCTTCGTCTTTAGTTACACCTTCTTTAACTACAGAAGGAGCAGCATCAACTAAGTCTTTAGCTTCTTTCAGTCCAAGACCGGTAAGTTCTTTTACTAATTTAACGATAGCCAGTTTGTTGGCACCGGGGCCTTTTAATAAAACATCAAAAGAAGTTTTTTCTTCTACCACTTCAGCAGCGGCAGCTGCAGGACCGGCTGCAACAGCAACAGCTGCAGCTGCGGGTTCAATACCATATTCTTCTTTCAAAATTTGGGCTAACTCATTTACTTCTTTTACTGTAAGATTAACCAATTGTTCTGCAAAAGCTTTTAAATCTGCCATTTTAATATATTTTTTTTGTTTTTTATTTAACTAATTTATTATCTTTCGGCTAATGTTTTTAACACGCCGTGTATAGTATTTCCTCCTGACTGGAGTGCAGAAACCACGTTTTTAGCTGGCGACTGAAGCAGAGCAATAACATCTGCGATAAGTTCGTATTTGCTTTTAACATGTATAAGTGTTTCCAGATGATTTTCGCCGATGTAAAAACTTTCCTCAACATAAGCAGCTTTAAGTAAAGGCTTTTTGAGTTTATTTGTTTTCTGTTTGCTAAATTCTGAAATTAGTTTCGCGGGAACATTGGCATTGTTTGTAAGCATCAATGATGTTTCCCCTTTCAACGATCCAAAAATTTCACTGAAATCGACTTGAGAGCTCTCAAGTGCCTTTCTTAACAGTGAATTTTTCACAACAACAAGTTTTACATCTTCCTTGTAACACACTCTTCTTAATTCACTGGTTTGAGCGGCATTTAATCCACCTATATCAGTTAAATAAAAGTGAGCGTATTGGCTCAATGTATTTTCAAGTTGTTCTATTATAGCGCTTTTATCTTCCTTTTTCATAAACTTATATTTTTATTCCTCCATTGATTTTGGGTCGATTTTAATGCCCTTACTCATTGTGCTTGAAAGATAAATGCTTTTAACATAAGTACCTTTTGCGGATGTTGGTTTCAGTTTAATTAAAGTTGAAACAAATTCACGCGCATTGCCAATAATTTGTTCGGGAGTAAATGAAACTTTACCTACCGAAGTATGAACAATACCGTATTTATCTACTTTAAAGTCGATTTTTCCTTGTTTAACTTCTTTAACTGCTTTACCTACTTCGTTGGTTACAGTACCGCTTTTAGGATTTGGCATTAATCCGCGAGGACCAAGAATTCGTCCTAAAGCTCCTAATTTACCCATGATAGCAGGTTGAGTGATAATTACATCAACATCTGTCCAGCCACCTTTAATTTTATCGATATATTCATCGAGACCAACAAAGTCTGCACCGGCTTCTTTTGCCGCAGCTTCCTGATCGGGAGTACATAACGCAAGAACCCTAACCTGCTTACCTGTCCCATTTGGCAGCGATACTACACCGCGTACCATCTGATTGGCTTTACGTGGGTCAACACCTAATCTTACATCAATATCAACAGAAGCATCAAATTTTGTGGTCGAAATTTCTTTTACCAAAACAGCTGCTTCCTTTAGAGTGTAAGTTTTTCCAGCTTCAATTTTTTCTAAAGCCAACTTTTGATTTTTTGTCAGTTTACTCATTTTTAATTGAAGTTTAATTAGTTATTAACCGGAAATACGCCCTTAACAGTAATACCCATGCTTCGTGCAGTACCGGCAACCATTTTCATAGCTGCATCCAACTCGAAACAATTCAAATCTACCATTTTGTCTTCAGCAATAGTTTTTACCTGATCCCAGGTAATTTCCGCAATTTTTTTACGGTTGGGTTCTGCCGAACCTCCTTTTAGTTTTGCAGCTTCCATAAGTTGAATTGCAACAGGAGGGGTCTTAACAACAAAATCGAATGATTTATCGGTATAGTAGGTGATGACAACAGGTAATACTTTACCTGCTTTTTCCTGGGTTCTGGCATTGTATTGTTTGCAAAACTCCATAATGTTGATCCCTTTTGAACCTAATGCCGGTCCAACGGGGGGAGATGGGTTTGCCGCACCTCCTTTGATCTGCAATTTAATAAGTCCAGCAATCTCTTTTGCCATAATTTAATTTAATTTTTGATTAGTAACTGGAATAAAACAATTTGTAACCGGATTGGTCTATTCCTTTTCTACTTGTGTAAAAGATAGTTCGAGCGATGTTTTACGCCCGAAAATCATAACCATAACTTTGAGTTTCTTCTTCTCGGTATTCACTTCTTCAATCACTCCTGTAAAACCACTAAAAGGACCTGCAATAACTTTTACATTTTCGTTTTTGAGGAAAGGTGTAAGTAATTCTTCGCCACTTTCTGTAAGTTCATCCATGGTCCCGAGAATTTTATTAACTTCCGCTGCCCTCACAGGCGTAGGAACATTGTTCTCGGTTAAAAAACCCATAACGTTCGGAGTGTTTCGGAGTCGGTGAATAATTTCACCGGTCAGAATAGCTTCAACCATGATATAACCAGGCATACAATTACGTTCCTTGGTTATTTTTTTACCATTTCTAATCTGGTAAACTTTCTCGGTAGGTATAAGTACTTGTGAAACAAATTGCCCAAGGTCAGAATTTTTCATTTCTGCTTCGATATACTCTTTTACCTTATTTTCTTTTCCGGCTATGGCACGGATTACGTACCATTTAAAATTTGTTGATTCAGACACTTTTATCCTCCTTTGAAAAGATTACTTTAACATATTATAAATGGTAGTCATGATTTTTTCAAAACCAAGATCCATAACCCAAACTACCAGTGCAATAATGATGGAAGCTATCAATACCACTACTGAACTGCTGGTTAATTCTGACCGGGTAGGCCAGGATACTTTATGTACCAGTTCTGAATATGCCTCTTTGATATAGTTAATTATCTTCATATTAATATAGAAATTTGCACGGGCGGAGAGACTCGAACTCCCGACACCTGGTTTTGGAGACCAGTGCTCTACCAACTGAGCTACGCCCGTGTATTACCCCCAACCCCTAAAGGGGAGTTGAGGGCATTTACTTATTTATTCCCCTTTAGGAGGAAGGGGTTTTATTCAACAATTTCAGTAATCTGACCTGAACCTACTGTACGACCACCTTCGCGGATAGCGAAACGAAGACCTACGCTACAAGCAACAGGATAAATCAGAGTTACAGTAATTTCAAGGTTATCACCTGGCATTACCATTTCAGTTCCTTCAGGTAAAGCTATTTCGCCGGTTACGTCCAATGTACGGATGTAGAACTGAGGACGATAACGATTGTGGAATGGAGTGTGACGTCCACCTTCTTCTTTCTTCAGGATATAAACTGATGCTTTGAAAGTTGTATGAGGAGTTACTTTACCCGGGTGAGTAATAACCATACCACGTTTGATTTCATCTTTATCAATACCACGAAGTAATAAACCTACGTTATCACCTGCTTCACCCTGATCAAGGATTTTACGGAACATTTCAACA
>CAYONE010000059.1:0-27243 GCA_964405245.1 uncultured Paludibacter sp. | reverse complement strand
TTTTTTGCAAAGATAATAATTTCAAAGAACTTTTTAGAACTTAACAGCCCTGCCTGAAGGGGGAATATGACTGGCACATTAAGTTTTTGTTTAATTTATAATCATCCCTTTGTGTTACTATAGTTTTTGATTTTTGGTCATGGGTGTTTCATGAAATTTATTTTTTGTTAGCTAATTAAAATGTTTGAAGATTTATTAAAAAAAATCTCAAGCAAATTGAATATGCCGATTTATCGACATGCTTACAAAACGCAAGAAAATTATGGTGTTTCTTTAGTTGATTTTGGCTTCAAAGGGCGATGCCGGTAATCCTTCTTTGTTATATAAGTTCGCTTTGTCAGGATTATCAGCCCAGGCATAACGTACAGTTTTGGGTTTAGTTATTATATCGCTCCAAACAATGATTTTATCGCCTTGAATTTCAGCTTTTGCCCAAACAAAATTATTATCTTCACCTGCAATGGCAAAATAATTTAATTCATTTCCACCTTTAGAAGTCAATCCACTGCCAATATTCGTAAAGCTTATTTCTACTTTATTGCCCTTTAATTTTGATGATTTATAAATCGGACCAGAAGCAACAATTTTCCTTTCGTTGTAAGCTTTTTTTCGTGCTGCCAAAGCCAACCGAATGGAAATATCTTTTTTGTTTAAAGGATGAATATCGTTCCATTCGCCAAGGTCGATATTTACGGTAATAGCGGTATTGGGAACAGCAAGCACCGAAGCCTGCGCCTGCCTGAATGCAGCCCAGTTACTTTCCGTTGGTTTCGATTTAGCTTCCATGTAATTAGGTAACTGTGCAATTATAAAAGGTAGATTTTTCTGCCCGAAATTTTTACGCCAATCGGCTATAAATGCGGGTAAAAGTCTGGCATATTCAGCAGGATTTCCGGTATTCGACTCACCCTGATACCACAAAACACCTTTTTTGTTATATTGAATTAAGGGTGCGATCATGGCATTGTACAGTCCCAATGGTTTCCATCTGATAAAAGTTGTTCCCGGAGTTGGAGGCATGAAACACGCCAGCTTCATTTTCCAAATACCTTTCAGGTCAATCACCGTGTCGGCAACTTTTAGTTCGTAAGGTTTGTCGGGCACAAAACCTCCTCTTCCCACATTGCTTACCACACGCACAACAATTACATTTCGTCCTTCCACCAACACATTTTCAGTCACATTGTACCAACGCGGAGGATATTGATAAGTTACATTTCCAACAAATTTTCCGTTAATAAACACTGAATCGGCATCCACAATGCGACCCATATTCAGGAAAGCTGATTTCCCTGCATTTTCCTTTGAAATCTCAAACTCTTTTCGAAACCAGACCACACCGTTTGCTTTACCTATTGGTGTTTCATTCCAGTAACCGGGAATTTTCATTGTCAACCAATCATTATCATCAATTGTAGGCAGTTTCCAACCACCATTCTGACCCGCATCGTTACGATTAGCTTCAGCATACCACTCATTAATTTTTTCAGTTTCAGAAGATTCGGTTTTTTTAATCAGTTCATCATCCCGCCATTTATAAGCTTCGTTAAGGTGATTTGGGAATAATTTTAAAGCATCTTCACTCATCCAAGCCTCAATGGGCG
Source organism: uncultured Paludibacter sp. (assembly GCA_964405245.1). Lineage (GTDB taxonomy): Bacteria > Bacteroidota > Bacteroidia > Bacteroidales > Paludibacteraceae > Paludibacter. The sequence continues at coordinate 25,639 of CAYONE010000059.1, read as the reverse complement.
AACCACCAAGGCTTGCATTTATCATACCAATAGGAATTTTGTATTTTTGATAAAGTTCGTTGGCAAAAAAATAAGCGACCGCCGAAAAATTAAGGATAGCTTTTGTGTTTACCTCCTGCCATTTTCCTCTCGAATAGTCGTTATAAGCAATTTTAAAGTCATATTGCTGAGGTACATCAAAAAAACGAATTTCAGAATTTTGAGCTTTTGATATTTCATCCTCGTAAAGTGGTTTTACCCTGCGAATAGGTAATTCCATATTCGACTGCCCGGAACACAACCACACATCGCCAAAAAGAATATTGTTCAGCTGAATTTTATTATCACCATCAATTTTCATCTGATAAGGACCACCGGCTTTATGCGGTTTTAACAATACTTTCCAGTTTCCGCTCTCATCAGCCTGAGTTGAATATGTTTTTCCATCGATGTTTACAGTAACTTTTTCGTTCGGATCGGCCCATCCCCAAACATTCACTTTTACATCGCGCTGAAGCACCATTCCATCCGAAATGAGCTTTGGAAGCAGCACATCCGCATTAACTGAAAAATGAAGAATGAAGAATGAAAATATCAGAAGGAAGATTTTTTTGAAGTTCATATGTTTAACCCTAACCCCTAAAGGAAAATTTAGTTAGTTTTGTCTTTTATATTAATGATTATATAAGTTAGAATAATAATTTTAAAATACATTTAAACGCTAAGAACGCTAAGTAATAAATACCAATAAATATTTCATCAAAAATACTCAGCTCTGCCTCTTGGCTTGCTAAGAAAGTACGCAAAGACAAAAACTTAAAAGATTTTCTTTGCGTCTTAAAAACTTTGCGTTCTTCGCGTTTAAGAAAAATATCTCTCGTAATTATCTAACTTATATAAACTCTATTCTTAAATACGAATTTGTCATTTTCTTATTCTTATTTCTTATTCCCCTTTAGAGCTTGCCCCCGTGGCCGGGGTTAAGGGTTCATTCCCTCGATCGTTTTGATGGTTCCGTCTTCGTTATATTCAAGCTCCACAACTTTCAGGCTGCGAAGCCATGTTTTCCCACCTGAGGGTCGGGAGTCATGATGGAACAAGTACCATTTTCCCCTGAACTCACAAATGGAGTGATGGGTTGTCCATCCGACTACCGGTGTAAGAATAACTCCCTGATATGTAAATGGTCCGTAAGGATTATCGCCAATAGCATAACAAAGATAATGTGTATTTCCTGTGGAATAAGAAAAATAATATTTTCCGTTGTATTTGTGCATCCACGAGGCTTCGAAGAAACGTCGATTGTGGTCGCCGGCTTTGAGGGGCTCTCCATTTTCGTCGAGAATTACCAAATCGCGTGGTTCTTCGGCAAATTCGAGCATGTTATCGGCAAGTTTTACAACTTTCGGACAAAGCGCCGGTTCGTTGTCGGCAGGTTCGTGACCACATTCAATGGCTTTGTTGGCGCGGTAACGTTGTAACTGACCACCCCATAAACCTCCGAAATAAATGTAATGAGCATTGTCATCTTCTTTAAACACGCACGGATCGATGGAATAACTTCCCTTAATAGGCGCATCTTCAGCCACAAAAGGTCCTTCGGGTTTATCGCTCACGGCCACACCAATATGAAAAACATCGTTACGGTCTTTCAGCGAGAAATAAATATAGTACTTTCCGTTTTTAAAAGCCGCATCACTGTCCCACAGCTGTCTTCCCGACCAGGGAATGGAAGAAACATCGAGTACCACACCATGATCGGTAAGTTTGCCATTTTCGATATCATCGGTTGAATACACATGATAATCGCGCATATCAAAATGGTCGCCGTTATCGTTTTCGGGAATTCCGGATTCCACATCGTGCGAAGGATAAATATACAATCGTCCGTTAAAAACGTGCGCCGCCGGATCGGCCATAAATAAATCCGGTATAAGATATTTTGGTGTTTTCATTAAGTTCAGTACCAGCCCCCTAAATCCCCCACAGGGGGACTTAAGTTAGCCATTTTTAATTACTAATTTTGATAATCAGTCTTTAAAACCAATGGTCAGCGACCGAAGTGAGATAATTAGGGGGCTGTAATTCCCATTATCTTCTTCACAATTGGTTTTGGCTGATAATTTCTATCGAAAAGTAGCGGATAATCTGTTCTACCTCTTATGGGGAAATTATTTTTCCACGAATGTTTATCGGTTAATCCCCAAAGTGTTACCCTGCTAATAACTTTATGATGACGAATAAAAACAGTGAAAAATTCAGATAAAAGTTTTTCCCACCGGGCGTTTGCTTCTTCGGGAACACCATTTTTATATGGATTCATTTTTTCTTGATATTCAGCTTTTAACGAAACATCAGCGCTGCTTTGCGAAAACGGATTTGGTAAAATACTGAGATCAAGTTCGGTAATCATAACTTTCGCGCCTGTTGACCCAAAAGCTACAATACTTCTTTCAAATTCATCAACCGTCGGAAAATCCATCATTAGATGCCCCTGCATTCCAATTCCATCAATCCTTACACCTTGAGCTTTGAATTTTTTGACCATTGCAACTACAGCATCGCGTTTTTTCTGTATAGCCATATTGTAATCGTTATAATACAATTCAGCTTTAGGGTCAGCTTCGCGTGCATATTCAAAAGCCAAACGGATAAAATCTTCGCCAAGAATTTTGAAAAACTTACTTTTCCGCCACGTTCCATTGTCCTCAATAGCTTCGTTCACAACATCCCAACCATGTACCCTACCTTTATAACGGGTTACCACTGTTTGTATGTGCGTTTTCATCCTTTCTTTCAACACTTCAGGGCTAACTTCATTTCCATTTTCATCGATAAAAAACCATTTTGGCACTTGCGAATGCCATATTAACGTATGACCAACAACAAACATTTTATTTTTGGTACCATAATCGACCAATTGGTCTGCCAATGCAAAATCGAACTCACCTTCAACCGGTTGCAAAACTTCGGATTTCATGCAATTTTCGGCGACGATAGAATTAAAGTTATTTTTTATAATTTTATCGGATAAGGAATCTTTTCCAACAATTTGCCATGTATTCATAGCAACTCCAATCAGAAACTTATCTTTAAAAGCATCCTTTAAACCTATTTCCGGTTTTGTTTTACATCCGGCAAAAGCTATGCTTAAAATGATAAGACCAATATTCGTCATAAAGAATCTGCGCGTACTCATTTTATAATTATTTTAAATTTACATGTTTAAACTTTTCTGCGTTCTTTCAAATCAGCTTCAATTTCAACTTCCATTTTTTTATCGATAACGTAAAAAAACAATAATCCTACGCCAATTAAAAACGGTATTGCAGGGAAAATACTCACAAGCATACGAGATCCTTCGGCAACCGATTCAGGTTGAGTAATAATATCGCCAAGGGCAGCATTATCGCGGGGAATATATCCATATAAGCCCAGAATACTTGTTAAAAGTGCACCTCCAATGGACAATCCCGCTTTGAGACCTACCATCATTGCAGAAAAAATAATTCCCGTTGCGCGTCGGTTGGTTTTCCATTCAGAATAATCGGCCACATCGGCAATCATAGCCCAAAGCAAAGGAATTGTTATTCCATAAGAAAAACCATGAAGAATTTGTGCCACGAACATTAAAAGCACATTTTCAGGTTTGAAAAAGTAAAATACAATCACAAAAAGCGTTGCTACAAGTAAACCGTATTTATAAACATCACGTTTACCATATTTATCAGCAAGACGTTTTGAAAATGAAATACCCACAATCATAAAAATAATACCACCAGCATTGAATAAGCCAAAACCTGCCGAAACCGGATCGGAACCAAAAAAGTTTATACCCAAATCGGAAAAAACTCCAAGCACGGGGCTTATAAACTTCGTGAGCGCATCTTCGTTCACAAAGTTATTAAAATAATAAACATACGAACCACCCTTCATTGCCAAAGTAACAAAAACAAGAATAGTTAAAACAAGCATAATAAGCCACGGCCGGTTTTTCGATAAGTCTGATAAGTCTTCTTTTAACGACGATTTTTGTTCGGGTTTGGGAACAATGCGTTCCCGCGTTGTAAAAAAAGTAATTAGTAACATAACTGTTCCAACTATTGCCAGCCATATCATTACTATTTCTATTCCTAAAGCTTTGTCGCCCTTGCCTGCAAACTCGATAATTGGCAACATGAAAACCTGCACAAAAAACTGTGCGAACATAACAGCCACAAAACGGTATGATGATATACTGTTACGTTCGGACATATCGCCCGTAATTACACCACTCAACGCAGCGTAGGGCAAATTATTGGCGGCATATAATAATAACAGAAAAGTATAGGTAATAGCGGCATAGATAAGTTTACCTTTATAAGCAAACTGGGGAGTAGAAAACGCAAGAAAAGCGACAACTCCAAGAGGCACGGCTGTATATAGAATCCATGGACGAAATCTTCCCCATTTAGAATTTGTACGGTCTGATAAAGCCCCAAGTATGGGATTAAATAAAAATGCAGCTACCAAACCTACGGTTAACATAATAATTGATGCATCGGCATTTTTTAATCCATAAATATCGGTATAAAAAAACGCGAGATAAGTTATTAAAGTTTGAAAAACCAAATTTGCAGCCAAATCGCCCAAACTATATCCAAGTTTTTCGATAAACGATACTTTATGAGAAGTAGGATTCATAAGTGTATATATTTGTAGTATCCTTTTTTTATTTTGTTATGTTTCAGAATTTATTTGTCTGAAATTCAGTATTAAATTAAAACTATTATCAAAAAAAGCAAACATACAACAAGATAAATTTAACAAATACTAGTCAAAAGTTTTTTAAATTAATTAAAACTATAGAGGGTTAAAAGCCTCTACTTTAAAAAATAAAAATGAAAAAATGTCGGAGAATATTGCATACAAATTACTATTTTATGCAATATAAACTCAAAAAAAGAGCGTGTTTATTGTATTATTAATGTGTTTCCTAATTGATTTTATTAAAATCCGACTAACCCTTTATTGAGTTAGTCGGATTCGTTTCTAATCAAAAATCTTTCCTAAAAACCTTAACTAACACTTTGTTAACACTTTAAAATGTAAATAATAAAGAAAACTAACTATTAATATCCGGGGTTTTGATAAGCTGCTTTTTCTTCAGCAGTCATTTCCATACCGTCGAGCTGTCCTGATGGAATTGGGCGTAAATAATGGTATTTTTCAATGGTACGAGTGATTGTTTTTGGAGTATGAGCGCCATAAGATGCATCACAAATCTGATAAGAACCAGCAAGTTCATTCCATTTTTGTGTACGAACCAAATCGAACCAGCGACCACCTTCAGCATAATACTCACGCGATCTTTCAGCCAGTATATAATTAATATCTATAGTTACCGGAGTAGCAGCAGTCATAGCAGCGCTATTGTCAGCAACTTTAGCTACATTACCATTATTGTCCCAACGCCATTTACCGGCACGAGCTCTGATTACATTAATCAACTCACGGGCGCTTTTTCCTGCCTTTGTATTTGCACCTTTAACGGCAGCTTCAGCAGCAACAAAGTAGAATTCAGAAAATTTAGCTATATTGTATGGACGAGTGCTACCGGCATTAGGTTGTCCTAAACCTGTACCATTATCGGTACGGTAAGGTCCAAGTTTCCAAAGACCGGGATAAACTATACGGCTAATTCCACTTGGAGCAATTACGAAATCTGCTCTTCCGGGTAAAATACCACCGCCAATACCACCATTAATGTTAGCGTTTCCATACACAATTGCAGGATCATCATCATTTAAGAAAGTTAAGATAGCTTCACCGTTTTGTACAGGTAAAAAATTGGCATTATACAAGTATTGAGGAACAACACCATTTACCTTTAAACCTGCTTGTACCCAGTTTGCACGATAAGTGGTAGTGAAAGTCCCATCATAACGTGAGTCGTAGGTTTTATCGGCAAAAGTATTTTTAACAGCTCCAATTGTGGGGCACATACGTGTCCAGGGACGACCAAGAGGTTGTGTTGCAGCACGTTGCACTGAACTTACAGCTGACCATGATGTGCTTGATGAAGAACTGCGAATATTTGTATAGTTCCATGTCATCATCCAACCGGCAAAGTTATCAGGTGCACCACCACTACCATAGGTAAGGCTACCAGCATTGTACTTTTCGCTTGCTTCGGTGTGGTCTGCATAAAGCATACACTCACTGTTACGGTCATTCGAACCTAAATTAACATCGTAATACGTTGCTTGCAATGCATAAGGACCGGGATTATCGATTGCAGTAGTAGCAATATCATAAGCTTGCTGGAAATACCATGAAGCTGTTTTACCATCAGGGTCAACTCTGTCAGCAGCCGGATATGTGGGAATATTGTTCGGATTTTGCAACCACCATGCATAAGTCAGGTATGCTTTTGCCAAATAAAGACGCGCTACATTTTTTGTAACTGTACCTGTAAAGCGTGCATTTTCAGGAAGATCATTGACTGCTTTTACTAAATCGGGGAAAATTGCCTTAGTATAAACCTGAGGTACAGTATTTCTCACGGATGTTCTTGAGGGTGTAATATTGAACTTCAATTCACCTGAACCTAAATCAAGAGGTACACCTCCAAATGTTTGTACTAAAAGGAAATAGTCAAAAGCTCTGAAAAAACGTGCTTCAGCAATTAAAGCAACAGAAATTTTTCCTGATGCTTCAGCATTTTCTATCACACCATTAGCTGTATTAATATTAAGGAACGCTTGTCCCCACAATACATCGGAACGACTGCTACTTGGTGTTAGCGAGCCAACGCCTGATAAGTCCATATCCTTAAAGTTGTTATCAGCACTTTGAGCATAAGTAACTTCGTCTGTACCTGTTATCTCTGAATTGTAATAATAAGCCTGACCATAAATATAACGAAGATGGGCATACATGGAAGTTAATCCTCCCATAACACCTTTTTCTGTTTTAAAATAGTCGGGAGTAAAAATACTGCGTGGTTTTTCTTCTAAAAGATCGGAACATGCAACCATAAACAATGACAATACAGTTGCTCCAATTATTGATTTAATGTGAATTCTTTTCATTGTAATTCTTTTTAAAATGTTAAATTAAGACCTACTAAGAAATTACGTGTAGAAGGTGTGGTAGTACCGATGGTAAGCAAACGTTTCAAACTTGACGAATAAGCAACTGCTGCATTTTCGTTACCGTAAGAGTTTGTTTCAGGATCCATACCTGTTTCGCTATAATAAGGCGAAAACAAAACAAAAGGATTTTGAGATGTCGCATAAATGCGAAGTTTACTAATTCCGGCTTCTTTAATCCAGCGTTGGTTAAAGTTATAACCAAGTGTAATAGTACGAATTTTTGTATAGGAACCATCGAATAAACCTAAGGTTGATGCATATTTAGGATTATCACCATCCTGAATGCCCCCCGGTTTGGGATATTTTGCACCAGTATTTTCAGGTGTCCAATAATCAACTTTCACATTACCTCTACGTCCGGTTAACATATTAAGATAACCTGCCGATGAATATAATGTGCTGATAAGCTTTCCTCCACTTCTGAATGCGCCAACAATACTTAAATCAAATCCTTTGTAAGCAAGACGGGTATTGAAACCACCCATAAAATCGGGATCCAGTTCAATAATTTGTCGATCTGAAGTATTGATTGCTCTCTTTGGAGATCCATCTTCGTTGTATTCGCCGGTATATTTTACTTTAATCATACCTGCATTACCACCGGGAACAAATGTCTGAAGATACTGATAATCAGGATCGCTTTCGTTCCATAATCCAATTTTTTCATAATCGTAAACTACACTCAACGATTTACCAACAAAGAACCAGTTTGATTCATCTCTATCCTGACCGGAAGCCAAGTGAGTTAATGTATTTTTGTTGGAATAAATATTAAAACCGGCATCCCAGGTAAAACCACCAACATTATCAAGGATAGTACCATTAATTGAGAATTCAAAACCTTTGTTATTAATTTGACCAATGTTTGCCGTATAGCCGGACACGCCCGATGTTGGCGGTAAACCAAGATTGTACAGAACATCTTTAGTATTGGTATTATAAACTTCGAACGAACCTGTAATACGGTTTTTAAAGAAACCAAAGTCAACGCCGGCATTTACAGTTTCAGAAAACTCCCAACCAAGGGTTGGACTTGGCAATTGATTTACGTAATAACCCATCGAATAACTTGTTCCAAAATTATATGGACGCGTACCTAAACGACCTAATGTTGAGTAAATATTAACAGCCTGATTTGATGTTTGACCTACACCCACCCGAAGTTTAAGCAAGTCAACTGCATCTATATCTTTCATAAACGATTCGTTTTTGATATTCCAACCTGCAGAAACCGCAGGATATTGATGCCATTTATGGCCGGAAGCTAATCTTGATGATCCGTCTGATCTGTAAGTAAAGCTTAACATATAACGATTATCATACGAATACATTACACGACCCATATAAGATAACAATGCACTTACTTCGTAACCTTGATAATCAGGATTAATAGTAACTTTATCACCGGGAGCCTGTCCTAAGTTATAAAATTGAAGTGCATCGGCAGGAATATCAGTAGCAGATATTTGTGATCTGTTATACATTGTTTGCTCTGCCGATTGCATAAGTACTGCATTAATCTGATGTTTATCATTAAATACTCGATCGAATGTCAATAAATTTTCTATCGTCCAGTTAGTAGATAATGAGTTACTGATAGTTGCAGACGATGGTGTTGTAGCATTTGTGGCAAACACACCTTCGCCGGTATAACTACCTCCATTGGTCATACGGAAGTTACCTCCGATATTTGAACGTAATTTCAAACCTTCTACACCCGGCACTTTTAGTTCAGCATAAATAGAATTGTATGAACTAAACGCTTTAGTCTGATCAATCCATTGGTCGCCCAATCCGGCAATTACTTCGCGTGTATATACAAACTGATCATCGGCAGCCATTTTTACAATTCTTTTGGTAGAGCCATCTTCGTTATATGGATTGGTTATAGGCGACATACTTAAAACGCCATATAATCCAAGGTTGTTACCCATGTTTACCGCATAGTTATTATTGGTGGTAAATCCAAACTTGAAGTATTTTCCAACTTCCTGTTCAAGTGATCCACGGAAAGAATAACGACTGTATTCCTGTCCATACATTACAGACTCATCGCTGTTGTAACCAATTCCGAATTTATAATTTGATTTATCAGTACCGGATGATACAGTAATATCATGATTGGTTGTAACACCTTGTCTGTAATATAAATCCTGCCAATCAATATCAAAATCGTTATATTCATCTACTCCGTTTACAGGATATTTGTTTGCCAAAGTACGTAAGGCTACAAATTCAGTTCCGTTCATCATAGGGTATTTAATCGCATTTTTTACACCATAATAGTTATTGTATGACAACTGAGGTTTTGCACCTTTCTGACCTTTATTTGTTGTAATTAAAATTACGCCATTAGCACCACGTGAACCATAAATTGCAGTTGCTGATGCATCTTTAAGAACATCGAGACTCTTGATATCATCTGAACTTAAATCGCCTATTGAACCGGCAAAAGGTATTCCATCGAGTACAATAAGTGGGTCGTTGGTACCGCTTAATGAGCGAATACCGCGAATACGTATTTGCATTGTAGCGCCCGGCTTGGATGATGTTTGTTCCAAATTAACACCTGCCAGTCGTCCCTGCATTGCTTGTGTAATATTCGAAGCAGGAACTTCGCGAATAATATCGCCTTTAACTGAAGCAACAGAACCTGTTACTGCTTCTTTACGCTGGGTACCGTAACCAATAACTACAATTTCATCAATAGCTTTTGCATCTTCTTTCATCGATACGTTAATGATAGATTTTCCATTAACATCAATTACTTGTGTAACGTAACCCAAATAAGAAAAATTGATTTTTGCTTTTGCCGGAACTTTTAAGGTGTAGACACCATTAAAATCGGTAATAGTTCCGTTTGATGATCCAACTTCCAAAACGTTCACTCCTATTAAGGCGCTTCCCGACTCATCTGTAACTTGTCCTTTTAATGTTACTGTTTGAGCATTTACGCTTAAAGTGAAAACTGTTAATAAAATCATTATACTAAATGACTTGATTCGATTAGTGATTTTCATGTTTTGATTTCATTTAAAAATTTTAGTTTGATTTTTTTTTAATAATAGATTGATAATAAATTGTGATTGTTCTCTTCATGTTTTCATGTTGCTTTTAAAATTTAATTAATAAATAAAGTATTAGTTTCTCATGTTACAAACATAATAAATAAAGGTGTCGATAGCTATGAAAATGGTTTCAAATACATTTTCACGTGTAACATCACTTTTCTGCTTGTTACATTTTTGTTTACTCAGGTTACATCAGTATGAAATATTGTTACAACCTGAGGAAAAATAGGTTTTTTGTAATAACAAACAGATATAAGCAGGTGAGTTTACTTCAACAAAAATAACAGTAATGAATATGAAAAATACAAAGTGAAAAATCTTCACAGAAATAAAAAACCTTCGGTTTGGCATGAATAATCATGCACAACCGAAGGTTAAAAAATAGCATATAAAAAATCAGATTCGATTTTTCTCGCCATACTCCCTTGGCGACATTCCGTAGAATTCTTTAAACGCATTTGAGAAATGCGAAATATTTGAAAAACCAAGCGCGTAAGCTACTTCGGAAACAGAAAGCTTTTTCGAGGTTAGCAAATCGGAGGCTTGTTTCAGGCGGACTGATTTAATAAAATCGCGCGCCGATTGTCCTGTTAATTCTTTGAGTTTACGGTGCATGTGTACACGGCTCATTCCGGCGCCATCGGCGAGCATTTCTACATTCAGTTCCGGATTATCAATATTATCGTTAATTATGCGGATAACTTTTTCAAGAAGCGCCTGATCGGAGGATTTCAACTCAACTGTTTTAATAAGCGACTGATTTTGTTCTGACTCTACTACACGGGTTTCAAGCCGTTCACGGTTTTCAAGAATATTTGCCACGCGCTTTTTAAGCATTTCCACATTAAATGGTTTTGCCACATAAGCATCGGCACCAATATCGAAACCTTCGGCTTTGTCTTCGTCAGACGAACGGGCTGTAAGTAAAATTATCGGAATATGTTTTACATTGATATTCGATTTAAGTTTCCTGCATAACGAAAGTCCATCCATTTCGGGCATCATTACATCTGAAATTACCATATCTGGTTTTTCGCGCAGAATAAATTCCAATGCATCTTTACCGTTTGAGCTTTCGCTCACACGATATGTATCGGCAAGATTCTCGCGCAAATAATGTCTGATTTCAGTTTCATCGTCCACAATAAGCACTCTGAACTTTGTTTTCGGTTTCACTTTAACATCAGTTTCTGTCAAAGGGTCTTCAATATAAACCTCCGGTTTTAAAATTGCACTTTCAGTAACAATTACCGATTTATCCGAAATTTCTTTTTCCGATTCAGGAAGATGAGCCGAACCAAATGGTAAACGAATTACAAACTCACTTCCGGTAGCATTCACACGATTGCGGGCGAATACAATCCCATGCATTAGTTCAACCAAATTACGCGATAGGTGCAATCCTATACCTGTCCCAAAATTTACATTGGTCTGGGTATGGTCAATTTGATAGAATCGCTCGAATATCTTCTCAATTTTATCGGCTTCAATACCTGTTCCGTTATCCGCAACTACAATTTCAAAATAATGACCAAGCGGAGAAGTATCGGCAGGATTTTTACCTTCGTTAAGCGTAACAATAATTTCTCCTCTATCGGGGGTAAATTTAAATGCGTTTGAAAGTATGTTTACCATTACCTTATCGAAATTATTCAGGTCGATCCATGCTTTGAGCTGATCCATTTCGTGCACAAAATGGAAATTGATGTTTTTCCGATTCGCCTGATATTCGAAAGTTTGCATTATATCATCAATAAACCCTACAATGTCGGTTTCGCGCATTTTTAGAAACATAAGTCCTTTATCAATTTTCCGGATATCAAGCAATTGATTTATAAGTCTGAGTATGCGCTGCGCATTCCGATACATTAATCTGTAAGCCTGATTGTTTGCCGGATCGGAAACATCATTCATAAGTTTTTCAAGCGGACTGATAATTAAAGTCAGCGGCGTTCGGATTTCGTGTGATATATTAATAAAAAACTGCAATTTCCCTTCGTTAATCTGCTCTAAATGTTCGCGCCTGAGTATTTCCTGACGATGATGAATCCTATCTGACATAAAGCGTATTATGCCGTAAATCAATGCCAAACCCATTAGCATATATATTAGTTTGGCAAATAGAGTAAGATACCATGGCGGATATATTCGTATATTTATAACACGTTCAGGCGACACATTATCGTTCATACAGGCAACCACACGTAGTTTATATTTGCCGTAGCTAAGGTTGGTAAAATTTATGCGGTTTGTACCGGGACTGGTATTTATCCACTGTGAGTTAAGTCCTTCGAGTTTGTAACGGTAGTAAACTCTTGCCGAATTACCAAAATCGAAAGTTGAAAACTCAAATCCGAACATATTATCGGCATGTTTCAGCCGAACGGTTTCCACATCAGAAATAAAACTGTCGATAATAGTACGCCTACCCGATTTTTGTCCTTTAACCACTTGCCTGTCGAACACAAATAAAGCTGTGAGAAAAATATCAAGAGAATCGCGCTTTTTTACAATCGCAGTTGGCTGAAACGAAGTCAACCCTCCTACCCCGCCAAAAAACATCTCTCCATCACGCGCTTTATATCCCGCTCCAAGCGAGAATTCATTGCCTTGCAATCCATCGAAAGCAAAATGATTGATAAATTTCTTATCATTATAAATAAATTCTGAAATTCCGGTATGCGTGCTCAGCCATATATTTCCGGCATTATCCTCTTTAATACTCCTTATTACATTGCTTGGCAAACCATCAGTAGTATAAAAAAAATCCGATTTATTTCTTTTGCGGTCGTAACGCGCCAAACCATCCGAAGTGCCGAACCACACAAAACCTCTGGTATCAATTTCGATGGAATAAACTATATCGCTTGGTAAGATACCATCGGCAGAAGTATATGTACGTATTTTGCCGTTTTTTAGGTTAACAGTATTTACTCCCTGATATGTTCCTATCCAAATTAGAGTATCGCCATCGTTTACAAGCGTATTCACCCAGTTATTTACTAAATTGCCTGTATTGTTTATATTTGATACATATTCAGCTACAAATTTATCGGCTGTTATATCGAAAACATGTACTCCGGCACCGTTTGTACCTATCCACAATCGGTTAATATCGTCTTTCACAAGGGTCATAATCCGGTTACGGGAAGGATCACGGCTTAGTGCGGAAAATCTTGATGAAAAATTCACGGCAGTACCGGTTCTTTTATCAAATTTCATGAAACCATCGAAAAATGTACCAATCCATAAGGTATTCTTATCTTCAGGAAAAATTGACATAACCGTACTGAGAACACTTCCACTTGTACCTTTTATCGGATAATGCCGGGAGCGGTTAGCACTGTCGATAGCGTACAAACCATCATGATCGGTTCCAACCCACAGTATTCCATCTTCATCTTTATAAACTGACATAATGCAATTGCTGCCAATCAGATTATTTTTAAAAGATTTGAAACCCCAGTAATTAAATTTATTGGTATGATTTGGCGACATGAAAACGCCTTTCTGAAATAATCCTATCCAAAGGTTACCTTTTTTATCCGACAAAACCGAGTGCACCTTTGTGTTGGAGAAATCGAACATGGACGATTGAATATCGAAATCCTCAACTGTACCCTTATCTTTATTGAAGAACTTAAGACCCTTTCCATCAGTGCCAATAATCAATCTGTTAGTATTATCAACTGCAAGGCTTTTAATTGGCAATTCTGCACCACCACTGTAAGAAATCTGATCGAATTTCTGCGTGTACTGATTATATTTGAATAATCCACCTGAAAGTGTTCCGATAAAAATATTTCCTAAAGCATCTTCGTTTATTGCCGATATCTGATTATTTCCGAGCGATTCAGGAGCTTTAAAAAGTTTCATTTCGTCGGAACTTGGCTGATAACAATTTACTCCTTTATCAGCAGAAGCTATCCAGAGGCGCTGACGGCTATCTTCAAAAACCGAAACAATATAACGGCTGCATAGTCGTCTTAATAAACCATCTTCAACCTGAAACTGCTGTTCCTTTTCTGAATATTTGAGAATTGCATCGCTCGAAGTGGAAATAAGAATTTCGCCGTTACGCGTTTCAATTATGCTTGAAACATGCGGTTCAAGCAACCGACTGCCATAATACAACGGCACTTCGGTAAAAGAGTCGGTAACACGGTCGTAAAGCATTAAACCATTTACACAGCCAACCCAAAATCTACCTTTGCTATCCTCGAAAAGTGAACGAACATAATTGTTTTTCAGAGAACGCGGATTTCCCTTCTCATTCCTGTAAATGGTAAATTTCACTCCATCATACTTGTTCAATCCATCTTCGGTGGCAATCCATATATAATTACGCGAATCCTGATAAATTGTGTTTATAAGACTGTTCGAAAGTTCGTAATCGGTGGTATAAAGTCTTCCTGTTTGAGAAAAAAGCTTTATTGAAAATATGGTAAGCTGTAATATTAAAAAAGTAATGATGAGTTTTTTCATTGAGTGATTTCCGATAGCGTATTAAATTTGAATCCATGGTTTTTGATATGGAAAACCGTTTACAAATATACAAAAAAAGGTATTAGAAAAAGAAAAAAATTACTACTCAGCCGAACGGTGTTGGGGGGGATGAGTAGTTACTAAACTTTCATCAAACACCACTATAAATACTGAAACCACCATCAACAGGAAGTACAACACCGGTAATAAAGCTTGCGGCATCGGAACAAAGAAACTGCACAGCACCATTGAGTTCCGAAATATCGCCAAAACGATTCATGGGAGTGTTAGCAAGCACTTTTTTGCTGCGCTCGGTCAGCGAGCCATCGGGATTGAGCAATACTGCACGGTTTTGATCGCCGATAAAAAAGCCAGGTGCTATGGCATTTACACGCATTCCATCGCCATATTTTAAGGCCAGTTCGGTTGCAAGCCACTGCGTAAAATTACTCACAGCCGCTTTTGCTGCCGAATATCCCGGTACACGTGTAATAGATTGCATTGCTGCCATAGAAGAAATATTGATAATACTTCCCGATTTTTGCTGTGCCATAACTTTACCAAAAACCAGACTTGGATACACCGTACCATTCATATTAAGTTGAGTAACCTTATCCCAGTCGTTAATTTGCATATCGAAAAAGCTTTGCTCAGGCGCCAATGTTGCACCTGGGATGTTTCCTCCGGCAATATTCAACAAAATATCAATTCTGCTCCATTTTTCCAGAATTTTTTCAGCCGCTGCTTCCAAACCCTGAATATCGAGCACATTGGCAATTAAGCCAATAGCTTCACCTCCATCGCGCGTTAATTCTTCAATCAGAACATCGAGTTGTTCCTGCCGAATATCCATTGCTACCACGCGCGCACCCTGATTTACTAAACTTTTTGCAATACTTCCACCCAAAACGCCTCCCGCGCCGGTTACAATTGCCACTTTTCCTTTAATACTGAATAATTCGTTCATAAAAACCCTCCTAACCTCCCTAAAGGGAGGAATTTAATCACTTATATATTTATCTTTCAAAAATTTATTTTTTTGGCATATTAAATATTCCCTTTTAGGGGTTAGGGGTAGTTTTCACCCCCGCCATAATTCCTTCTACCTGTGCCAGCGCGAACATTCGTCCGTGAAATGAATAACCGGGGTTATAACCTTTTTCAGCATCGCCAAGCATAAGTTTACCATGATCCACGCGCATGGGAAGTCCGGGATTTTCCTTTTCGAAAATTCGCACTAATTCCACCAAATGTCCTCTGCCTTCGAGATGCGATGCTTCCATAAAATTACCATCCGGCAAAACTTCGGTACTCCGTAAATGAACAAAATGACTGCGTTTTGCAAATTTTCGAGCCATGGCAGGCACATCGTTGTGCAAACCGGAACTGAGCGAACCTGCACAAAATGTAAATCCATTTGATGGCGAATCAACCATTGTCAAAATTCTTTCAATATCATCAGAATTACCTACAATACGTGGCAATCCTAAAACCGGAAACGGGGGATCATCGGGATGAATGCAAAGATGAATGTCATATTTTTCGGCGACTGGTATTACATTTTCAAGAAAATATTTCAGACTTTCGCGCAATACATCACTATCTATACCCTTGTATTTTGCCAGCAGATTATTGAACAATTCAACAGGTTGGTTTACATTTCCCTTGAAATTTTCGTTTACAAATCCCTGCGTTTTAACAATTATGGTATTAATCAGCGATTCATTTTCTTCATCTGTAATAGTTTGTTTCAGCGCGTAAACTTTTTCCATTTCCTCGGGAGAATAATCCTTTTCAGCTCCATTGCGGTTCAAAATAAAGCAATCGAAATAAGCAAATCGGATTTTATCGAAATAAAGCGTTGAAGTACCATCAGGCAATCGGTAATCGAGATTTGTACGTATCCAGTCGATTACAGGCATAAAGTTGTAAACCACAGTTTGTATTCCGGCTTTACCCAGATTTTCGAGACTTTGACGATAATTTGCAAGCAACTGTTCTCTTTCCGGTCCACCGTATTTAATTGGTTCACTTACCGGCAAACTCTCCACAACCGACCATTTCAGTCCGAAAGATTCGATATAATTTTTTGTTTCGGCAATAGCATCCTCAGTCCATACTTCGCCGTTTGGAATGTGGTGCAAAGCAGTAACTATACCTTCCACGCCAATCTGACGTAACATATCTAAACTAACCGGATCGGATTTCCCGAACCAACGCCATGTTTTTTGCATAAGAATTTTACAAATATTAGTTTCACGTTTCAGAGTTTCAGAGTTTCATGTTTAAAAAGTTTCAAGAGTTTCAGAAGTTTCAAATGTTTCAAATGTTCTTTTGTTTTTCATTGGCACAATGGCACATTAGAAAATTGGCAAATTGCAATTCCTAATTTCCTCCAACTATTTTAATCTGATCCAAAATCACTCCTTCGTCCAACGCTGTAATTTTCAAAGTTTGTTTTCCGGAATTTTTAACCTGATGTAAAGTAGTTTTTAAAGCCTGATTTCTCAGCACATTTTCTTTCCATTCTTCGCTCCTTCCCTTTGTCTGATAATCCACAATCTGTGGCTTCTCATTATTTAAAGAAATGGCAAAGCGAAGGTTATTCCCATCGACAGGATGATTAGGAGCAAGCGCAACAATTATTTTCAAAGAATCGGTTGCAGTTGATTCAAAATTATAATCCAATGTTGTGTTTGGTGATACACTTACCGCTTTACGTTCGTAACCAAGTCCGTGAAGAACAGGTTTTTCACCCATAAACTTATCATAATCAGCTCCGTTCCACGTTTTAAGATATTCGGAATTTGAAATGAGTTGAGTTGCTGAGATTAATCTTGGTGCACGATCAAAAACTGCCAGCCTGCGCGGACGGAAATCCATCATTAAACGCCATTTTCCATTGGCAAGCGAATTATATTGTTCTGAAAGTTTAACAATTTCATCATAAGCCGCATCGCTTTTTTCCCATTCCGCTTTTCCTTGTCGCGCAAGTTGTCCGTATAAATGCTTGTAATTCATATTTGCTGCCGCACAAACAGGATACTCAACCAACTCGAACCATGCATAGCGTTTTTCAGCCGGAATGGATTTTGAAATTTCCCGCACTTTATCATCAATTGCCTGATACTGTGCTATTCTCTCACGAATTTCAGTTTCAGTCCATGGTAAATCATTCACTTCTTTCCATGCAGGATCGCGTTCTTCGGTTCGGGTATTTCCCATAAATTCCGGCTTACGGATATAAGCCAATCGGTAATACTCATTCATAACCGAAAGTAAATCATCAGCATAGCTTTTTCCAAATTCGCGTTCCAGCCACAGTTTCAAATGTTTGTCGAGCCCATCAATATTATTTTCGATGGCATTAATATCCCAGGCCATATCCATATTCAGTTCAATAAGATATTCCGCCGGTTTTAAATCACCCACGTTAATAATCCACATATCGCGCACTCCTTTATCGTACGCCATTTTCATTTGCGTTAAAACCAGTGCAGGATGCATGGTAGCCAGCCAAAGATAATCGTGCGGACGACCCCAGTATGAAACATGATTGTAAATGCCATGCCCGCCTTTTCGGGCTTGTTCAGCGCTGTCAGGATAATGTCGTATGTAACCGTAATTATCATCAGTCCACATCAGAGTAACATCTTCGGGCACTTTTAAACCCATCCGGTACACATCAAGAACTTCCTTGTACGGAATAAAAACCTGTGATACCTTTTCGACATCCGGATTTACAATGTCGGAAATCATTTTTCGCTGCGAAGCAATAATTGTATCAAGGGCAACTTTCTGTTCCTGTAAAGTATTTGCACCCAACATTTTGCTATCGTGTAAACCTCTAATGCCTAAAGTAAAAATATTATCCGATCCGGCCAGTTCACGGGTTCGTTCTTCCCAGAATTTCAGTACATTTGCGCGATTATTTACAAAATCATATTCGCCTTTTCCTGCTAATTTCCACTCAGCATTTGTATTTCGTACCATAGGTTCACAATGCGAAGTTCCAATATAAATGCCGTATTTATCAGCCATTTCGCGGTTGCCGGGAGTAAGATAAAACGCTTCTGAACAATCGTGCATGGCAGGCCAGAATGTATTGGCACGCAAACGCATCAATAATTCAAAAATTTTGGCGTGTGTTTTCGGTCCAATGCGTCCTTTTACATCCGATGGTTCAAAATTCAATGAGCTCCACGGCATCATTCCCCAGTCTTCATCATTAATAAAAATTCCACGGTGTTTTACCGATGGAGCTTGTGATAAACGAAATCCTTTGGCAAAATGCAGTCGTTCTTTAGGTTCAATATACGAATCAGCCCACCATTCCCATGGCGAAACTCCCATCAGACGAGAAAGTTCAAGTATTCCATAAGCAGTTCCACGCTTATCGCTTCCCAGCAAAATCAGTCGTTCGCCTTTCACCACTATAAGAAAACCTTCGCGCTTTTGCCTCAGTTCGTTCACTTCCTTTTTTCCGGCAAGTTTTTCGGCTTTGCTACCATTGCCTAAAGTTCCGATAAATAAATCTGGTTTAGATTCTGATAAAACAACTTCGGATTCAAAAACCCGTAAATAATCGCTTATAAAAATCCCGAAAGCGGTTTTAACCACTTCCGATTCATTATCTGAAATATATACTTTCAGCTGCGTTCCATTACGGAATTCAACATCAGCATTTATATTTTGAATAATTAATAAATGTATGGCTATCAAAAACAGGAAAGAATATCTTCTTCTCATGAAAGTTTCAATACGGTTCATTCTGATAAAAGTTTATATTTGAATAATCAACATCGATTTCATTGATGATGGTAGAAAAGTTTCAATATACAAAGTAAACTTTTTTATGATTATTTTCAAATTGTCAACTGTACAAAATAATATATTATTGTTCAGATGTGGGAATTGAAATAACATATTGCCGCAAACTATTAGTAGTGAATTTTTCTTTTGAAAATTCTAAAAATAAACCGATACAAAATTACTGACATTCAATCTGCAATTATTTTTCTATATTTGCATTGAATAAAACAAATTTTGCAATTTCAGGATGAAAAATCTGATGAACGAAAAGCTTTCAATTTCGGAAACCGAACCATTGAAAGCACGATTTTACAATTACGAACGGTTTACTTACCCATGGCATTTTCACTCCGAATATGAAATTATTTATTTTCAGGTTGGAACAGGTACACGATACATTGGCAATAATATTGAACCATTTGTTCCTGGTGAAGTGCTGTTAATTGGCCCAAACCTCGCGCACTACATGAAAAGTGATGAATATCAGCCAAAAGGTTTGAAAGGTACAATTATTCAGTTCGAAAAGGATTTTATGCAGCACGCTATCAGCAATTATTCACATTTTGCCAAAATAAAGAAATTGCTTGATGAATCGCGGAACGGTGTAGTTTTTTCATCTTTTTCCAATGATGATTTATATGCTGTTTTAAACAAAATTCCAGCAGAAAAAGGGATTAATCAAATTATCTCTTTACTTGAAACTCTGAAACTGATGTCGGAAAATGAATCCCGCAAAAAACTATCGACCTCAGAACCAACAGAAATTTCAATTTCAGAACATCCGCGTTTCGACAAAGTAATTTCGTTTCTGAATCGTAACTACAATCGCGAAATAAAACTCGAAGAAATAGCATCAGTCGCAGCTATGAATCCGAGCGCTTTTTGCCGTTATTTCAGAAACAAAACCGGTAAAACACTGAAAAACTACATAGCTCACATGCGTACTTCGTATGCCTGCAAACTGCTTTTAACTCAAAACATGAATATTTCACAAATAAGCAACGAGTGCGGATTCGAAACAGTATCGTACTTTAATAAAACTTTTAAAGAAAAAACAGGTTATACTCCAACCGAATACAAATATTTAATGCTGAAGAGTTGAGTTTTTTCAAATAACTGATTATTAACATGAAAAAATATTAACAAAATTTTAAACATAAATTTTATTAAACTACAGTAATTTTATTTTACATTTGTGGCATTATTAACTACTAAAATGAGTCTTTTATGTTAACACATCTTTTCAAAGCCACAAAAATGCAGTTTACTGAATTTCCATCACTGAAAACAATCTTCTCTAAAAAAATCAAAAATCTTTTAAACTTTTCATTTTCTTGCTTTTTAGCCATTTTAATGTTGTCATTTTTATTGCTTTATTCGCCAAAAGCATATGGAGCAAAAGAACCTATGAAATATGGAAAAGTTGAAAAATCGGAGCTAGAAATGACGGTCTATCCGGCTGACACGAGCGCTTCGGCTGTAATTTTATGCCAATACGGGTATTACAATTCAAGTCAAAATCAGTTTGTACACCAGATTCGAATAAAAATATTAAAAGAAGAAGGAAAATCGCAGGGAAATTTTTACGTTCCTGCTGCCGAAAAAACCAATGTTAAAGGACAAACTGTAAATGTAGAAAACGGGAAAGAAGTAGTTACAAAGCTTGGTAAAGATGGCATTTTTATCGAAAAAGTTATGCGCGATGTTTACAGAGCACGTGTGGCAATGCCAAATGTAAAAGTAGGTTCGGTTTTAGATGTGGAGTTTTATTTCAATGGAATTCCAAGTTACTGGACTTTTCAAAGCACAATTCCAATGAAATGGAGTGAACTTATTATCGAAGACAATCAGTATTTAACATTTCGAAAAAATTATGTCGGCTTTGTAACACTTGAATCAAGTGAAAATAATCGTTGGGTTGCTAAAGATGTGCCTGCATTTGTTTCTGAACCATTCGTAAATAACTCAAAAAATTATATGGCCCGCTTCGATTTTGAAATTCAAAGCATTCATATTCCGGGTTATTATTATAAAGATTATGCAACAACATGGAAAGCTGTAGCCGAAACTTTTAACAACGATGATGATTTCGGAAAAAAAATTGATAGTTTCAATTTATTTTTGAATTCTGCCGAAAAAACCATAAATCAAACCGCCAATGGTCCATATGCTAAAATGCAAAAAGCTTTTGAAACCATAAAAGCGTTTAAGTGGAACGATGTTAGTTCGGCATGGATTTCATCAAACGGACTTGAATCGGCTTACAATAAAAAGGTTGGAAATGCATGTGAAATTAATTTATCGTTATTGATACTTTTACGAAAACTGGGCTTCGAAGCATATCCTGTAGTTTTAAGCACACGCGATAACGGAACACTTCCTAAGTTTTCGGTTAGCCTTTCAAGGTTTAATTATGTAGTGGTTCAGGTTAAAATTGGCGAAAAAAATTACTTATTGGATGCCACCGAAAAATATTTGCCGATTAATATGCTGCCCGAAAGAGCGCTCAATGAAAGCGGGTTAGTAATTTTAAAGGACGATTTTGTTTGGGCTGATTTGCTCCCGCAAAAGAAAAACAAATGGGTAAATGTAGCTCAATTAAAACTTACGGAAGATGGCACACTTAATGGTGAGTATAACTTCACAAAATTTGAATACTCAGCATTAAATCACCGCATTAATTACAAATCGTTCAATTCTCAGGAAGAATATCTTGATAATTTAGAGAAGAAATATCCGGGCTTGTCCATTGAAAAATATTCATGTATAGATTTCGACAGCATTGAAAATCCATTGACAGAAACCATGGAGGTAATTTTCAAAAATCAGACAACAAAGTTGAACGATCAGATATTTATCAATCCAATTACATTCGATCGATTAAAAGAAAATCCTTTTAAAATTGAGGAAAGACTTTATCCTGTTGATTTTACACATCCAGTAGATCGTAAAGACGTAATAATGATTGAAATACCTGAAGGTTATACTGTTGAGCAGCTACCAAAAAACATAAAAATGCAAACTCCTGATAATACCGCAAGTTTTCAGATGCAATCCACAGTCCAGAATAATAAAATACAGATATTGTTTAAACTGAATATCAACAAACCAATTTTTTATACGGGCGAATACCGCGATTTAAAGAATTTTTATGACGAACTCGTAAAAAAACAATCGGAAATGATAGCTTTGAAAAAAATCTGAAACCATTTAAGATTTTGAGATTTTTAAATCGCATAAAGTTTAATTTGGTTTTGCAATTCACACTAAATTATTAAAAATCCCGAAAATTTACCGATTTGTAAATGATTTCATTTTCCAATCTTCTTAATTCTTAATTAGTTAACGATGAATAAAACATATATTCTCAAAAAAAACAGAAAAATATTTCTGTTTGCTTTGCTATCAATAAATTCAGTAGCACTTTTTTCTGCAAAGGAAGTTTTTCCTGTATCTGAAATTCCTGCCACGCTCAAAGAAAATGCGCATACTGTTGTTAGACTTTATAAATCCGAAGTAGAATATAAGTCCGATAAATCGGTTATTGAAAACATTACCGAAGTTACAACCATACTGAATGACAATGGCGAAAGCAGCGCCTATTTTAAGGTTTTTATAAATTCGATGCGCAATTTGCAGTCTTTCAACGGTAAAGTTTATGATGCTATGGGAAAAAAAATTAAAAATTTGTCATCCGAAGACATTATAAATCAAAGTTATATAGATGGAGGATCGCTTTACACCGACAATCGAATAAAATATCTTGACCCAAAATACAAAACCTATCCGTTTACAGTAGAATATACCTATACCATTGAGCACAAGCAAACGCTGTTTTTTCCATCGTGGTATTTGTACAATCAGAATATTTCTTATCAAAATGCTTTATGCTTGGTTAAAGTTCCAACAGGTTTTAAACTGAATTACAAAGAATATAATTTACCTTCAAAATTGTCAAAATCTACCGAAGGAAAATCAGATATTTATTCTTTATCCATTGAAAATATTCCTGCTGCAAAATATCAAATATTCAGCGATTTCACCAAGCCGGATTATCCACTACTTATGTTTTCTACCGAAGATTTCACCATGAAAAGCACTAAAGGATCGTTTAAAAGCTGGAGCGATTTGGGCGTGTGGGTTACCGGATTAAATGAAGGAAAAGATTTATTACCGGAAACAACTGTTGCAAAAGTAAAAGAACTTACCGCAAGTTGCGCTACCGATATTGAAAAAATTCAGAAAGTTTATGAATTTATGCAACAAAAAACGCGATATGTGAGCATACAAATTAGTATTGGCGGATATGAACCTTTTGATGCTACTACTGTTGATAAAACTTCTTATGGCGATTGCAAAGCGCTATCGAATTACACAAAAGCGCTTTTAGATGTTGCAGGAGTAAAATCGCACTATTGTTTGATAAAAGCAGGAGATAATGCCATTGATATTGACAACAATTTCCCCGGGAGTCAGTTTAATCATGCAGTAGTGTGCGTACCTATGAAAACCGACACTTTATGGCTCGAATGTACAAGCCAGCGAATGCCTGTTGGTTTCATTGGCGATTTTACCGATAACCGTTACGCATTATTAATTGATGGAGAAAAAAGTAAATTGGTTAAAACCCGTAAATATACTGCGGATGAAAACTGTATATACCGCGATTTTGAAATTCGATTCACAGATATTGAATCGGGCGAAGCCACTTTAAATTCAACGTACAAAGGTCTGAAATACGAAGATATAATTCCGATATATTTTGCCGACAATAAACAAAAAGAGAAAATGGTTCTGCAAAAAATTAAATTGCCAACATTCAGCCTCATAAATTTTGATTATACCGAACATAAAAACATTATTCCGGCTTTCGAAGAAAAAATAAACATCAGTTTCAGCAATTATATTCGCAAATTAAATGATAATACGCTGATTTTACCTTTAAATTTTCTGAATAGTACAGTGCAGGTTCCTGAAAAATCGCGCCAGCGTAAATCTGATATTTTTGTACGTCGCGCCTCGAAAGAAACAAATAAATATATCTTCCAACTTCCCGATGGATTTACAGTTACAGGAAAACCAGAGAACAAAACTATTGAAACAAAATTCGGAATTTACACCAACAAAATCGTAGTAGAAAAAAACACGGTTGTTTTCGAACGCACATATCATTTAAACGAGGGCAGATTTCCAGTTTCAGAGTACAATGATTTCCGCGACTTTGCTGAACAGGTAGTTGCTGCCGATGCAGCAATGATTCAACTTGGTAAGAATAAAACAAAATTTGAGGAAAAATAACTATACTTTGTATTGATAAAATTTGATTGGTTTTAGTTTAAAAATGCGTTACTTCTTTTTTTCGCGCTGTTGTTTCCGGTGTTCCCATGGTGCAATCGGGTTTTTATCATACCATAAACCGCGTTTTGCATCGCGGGCTTCAATTTCAAGCTGAGCAAGATTTTCATCAGTACTATATTGCTTATAATGCCATGCCATACCGGCTTTAATCATTAAGCTTCCTATCTCACTTCCATCAGACAAATAACTGAATCCTATCACTCTGCCGTAGCGATCTGTATCAGTTTTTACAACTTTAATTGTTTTACCCATGCACAATTTGCCCAAATAATTCTTCGAAACTTTATAAAATGCCATTCCGCGCTCAGGAGCATCAATGCCTTCCATTCTTATGCGAATGGTTTGTTTATCTTCAGTAAGTAAATCGTAAGTATCGCCATCAGCTATATGAATTACTTTTCCTGTAACAGAGTTTTCTTCAGGTATTTCCTGTTTTGTTGATGAAAGGATACACGAAGTAAAAAATACAAGAAATAGAATGGATTCATTTTTGAAAATCCTCATAATTATTTCTTTTGTTTAACCAAATTATTTATTATTGATGACTAATGCTGCAATAACTCCCGGAACCCAACCTATTAGTGTAAGAATAAATACGATGATAAAAGAACCACATCCCTTATCGATTACAGCAAGTGGTGGAAAAATAATACATAATAATACTCTCCAGATTGACATAGTAGCTTTTTTTTAATTATTTACATAAGTTGTTTGAAAAATTCACTACAAATTTACAATTTTTTTCACTACTGACCGACGAACAATTTAGAGTGGAATAAAAAAAATAGGGCAATAACA
>CAYONE010000058.1:0-27332 GCA_964405245.1 uncultured Paludibacter sp. | reverse complement strand
GTTTTTTTGCAAAGATAATAATTTCAAAGAACTTTTTAGAACTTAACAGCCCTGCCTCTCCTCGGGAGATGGGTTAGGGGAGAGGTCGTGCCATAAAAATTTTATAAAAATGTATTTTCTATAACAAACTGATAATCAATGATAAAAAATTCGCGTGTTTCAGTATTTCAACCATTTATCAACCTGCGAAAGTTCAGAAAGTTATAAAATAGTTTAAAGCAATATACAATTCGGTTGGGAGTATTTGTAGTTTTGGTAGGTGGTTCGTACATTTTATTAATCAAAAAATTTGAGTTATTTTTCATTGTGTTTATCGGTATTTTTAAATACATATATAGTTAAGTTATTTATGGAAAAAAATTATATTATGTTATTTTAAGTCCAAATCTATATTGAAAGAAATGTCATAAAATCACATTAAATATTTGTTTTATTATGCCATAGAAAGAGTGTTCATAAATAAGTATGTAAATAATTTTTACAAAAATACATTAGTTATTTAATAAAAGTGTTAAAATAAAGTTAAATAATACTAATTTATGTTTGTTTGCTTTTGGTCTTTTTTTCATCACTCATCAAAAAAAACACAAAACTATTTGATTAAATGCAATTTCTTTCTTTACTTTGAAGTTGAATTTTACATTTTAACTGATATTTTATAATGAAATTAATTGCAGACAGCGGTTCTACTAAAACTCACTGGAGTTTAATTGAAAATGGTGAGCTTATAAAAGAAATATTCACAAACGGCATAAATCCTTTTTATCAGAATACAACTGAAATTTCAATAGAACTAAACACAAGTTTATTAGCTCAGATTACCGAACCAGAAAAAATATCGGAAATTCATTTTTATGGCGCGGGTTGTTCTTTTTCCGATAAGAAAAAAACGGTAAGCGATGCCCTTAAATCTTTTTTTGCTGAAGCAATAATCGAAGTTGAAAGCGATTTGCTTGGTGCAGCGCGTTCTTTACTCGGTCATGATAAAGGTATAGCCTGCATTTTGGGTACAGGATCAAATTCGTGTTACTACAATGGCAATGAAATTGAACAAAACGTTTCGCCACTCGGCTATATTCTTGGCGATGAGGGCAGCGGTGCGGTTTTGGGAAAACTTTTAGTTGCCGATTGCCTTAAAAATCAGATTCCTGAAAATCTGAAAGAAGCGTTTTTAAAAAAATACAATTTCACTGCTGCCGATATTCTCGAAAATGTTTACCGAAAACCTTTCCCGAACAGGTTTCTGGCTCAATTTACAACATTTCTGTCCGAACATATCGAAGAACCATACGTTTTCAATTTGGTTTACGATGCTTTCGACAGTTTTATTTGCCGGAACGTTTTACAATATCCTATAGAGGATGTAAAAGTTGGATTTACAGGGTCTGTAGCCTTTCATTTTTGTGATGTGCTTGAGATTGTGGCATCTGAAAGACAACTTGATATTATGAAAATTGAAAAAAATCCGATGGAAAGTTTGATACGGTTTCATACATAAAAATAATTAAGTTTTGGCTTAC
The DNA here is from genome assembly GCA_964405245.1 of uncultured Paludibacter sp. Lineage (GTDB taxonomy): Bacteria > Bacteroidota > Bacteroidia > Bacteroidales > Paludibacteraceae > Paludibacter. Next base: position 25,812 of record CAYONE010000058.1, on the reverse strand, counting down.
CAAACGCCCAATACTAATGTTCAGTAAGTAGCAAAGACGCTTTAATCGATTTGAAGTAATAAAAAGTTTGCGTTATTTCTTTAACTGAAGAAACGTTCAAAAGTCTGACGACGTTTTGAAGTTTTTCTGAAAATCTACTCAATTTCCCAATTTCTAAACCAATAATATATGACATTCCAAAAAATCACCGAACAAAACTCTCTACACGATCACCTTGAAAAAAAGAGTGTGGGCGAATTGCTTACAGCCATGAATCAGGAAGACCGAAAAGTTCCCGAAGCTGTTGCAAAAGCCATTCCTCAAATTGAAAAATTGGTGGAGAAAATTGTGGAACGCATGAAAAAAGGCGGAAGGATTTTTTATATGGGTGCGGGAACAAGTGGCAGATTAGGTGTTCTCGATGCATCGGAAATTCCTCCAACATTTGGTATGCCTCCACATTTGGTTGTTGGGCTTATTGCCGGAGGCGACCATGCACTGCGAAATCCTGTCGAAAATGCCGAAGACGACACTGAACGTGGCTGGCAGGAATTATTGGAACGCAACATAAATCAAACCGACACTCTAATTGGTATTGCCGCCTCAGGCACAACACCTTATGTTATCGGAGCTTTACGTAAAGCGCGTGAAAATGGCATTCTTACTGCTTCCATTTCATGTAATCCTGATTCGCCTGTGGCACAGGAAGCAGAAATCCCCATTGAAGTAATTGTAGGTCCTGAATTTGTTACCGGCAGCACCCGTCTGAAATCCGGGACGGCACAAAAACTGACCTTGAACATGATTACTACTGTTACCATGATAAAACTCGGACGTGTTAAAGGTAACAAAATGGTGAATATGCAGCTGACAAATGCCAAACTTGTGGACAGAGGCACACGCATGATAATGGAGGAATTGAATCTCACTTACGATCAGGCAAAATCAATTCTGCTTATTCATGGATCAGTTAAAAAAGCTATCGATGCATATAAATCAAATCCGGATTTAAAAGGTTAAAACTATTCTGAAATACGTATATCAAGCATTTTTATGTTATTAAACATGATTTAATATAAACAGTTTCAGTTTTTTTTTGATTTCTTTGTAAGGCATTTTTTACATATATATGTAATTTATATTCAGCAATAATTAAAGTCAAATAAATATGAAAAGAAAGATACTTTTATTCTCAGTCTTTTCTCTTTTATGCTTCACCATTTCAGCTCAAAAAATTTCTGTTTCAGGTATTGTAACATCCAAAGAGGATGGTTTGCCAATAATCGGTGCATCGGTTGTTGAAAAAGGCACAACCAATGGTACAATTACAAATGTTGATGGAAAATACAGCCTGACAGTTAACAGTGGTGCTCGCATAATTTTCAGTTATGTGGGTAACGAAACCCAGGAACATCGTGTAACCACTACGGGTACATTGAACATTGTACTATCATCAACTGCAATCGCTATCAACGAGGTGGTAGTTACAGCAATGGGTATTGTTGCAGAAAAGAAAAAGCTAAATTTCTCTGTACAATCTGTCGATGCAGGAGATTTAACATCGGGGCGTGAATCAAATTTTGTACATGCTTTGCAGGGAAGAATTGCAGGTGTTGATGTTTCAACGCAGGGTGGCTCGCCTACAGGTTCCTCTCAAATTCTGATTCGTGGAATTTCGTCAATCAACAACGCACAAAACAACGAACCGCTGTTTATTATCGATGGTGTGCCTGTTTCGGGTGGAGCTACAAAAGCAGCTGAAGTTAACCCTAACGATATTGAAAATGTAACAGTACTGAAGGGAGCAGCAGCAGCAGCGCTTTACGGACAGGAAGCTTCGAACGGTGTAATTATGATAAACACCAAAAAAGCTCAGGTTGGTCAGTTACGCACAGAAGCATCAGTAACGCTGCAAATTGATGAACCTTTCAGGGTTCCAGGTATTCAACAATCGTACATTAACGGTAATCAGGGAGTTTACAATCCCAAATCGGGTGGAGGCTGGGGACCTGAACTGCGCGATGGCGACCAGATTTATGACAATATAAATAATTACCTCCAAACAGGAAATTTGCAGAAATATGATTTTTCGATAACCGGAGGAAGTGAAAGGTTCTCAGTATTCGCATCAGCGGAGTATTCAAACCATAATGGAATTATCCCCGAAGATTTTTTGAAAAGATATGGCTTACTGCTGAAAACCAGTTTTAAAATAAACAATAAACTTAAAGCAGATATATCGGCAAATATTGTAAACAGAAATTCTCGTGGTGCAGGCACAGGAATTATGTCAACAGTTTATAACTGGCCAATTAACGATGACATAATGAATTATAAAAATCCTGATGGTTCAATTCGTTACAGATATATTGCCGACATTCGCACAAATTCACCCTTAAGCCCACTTTGGGGACGAAAAGAAGATATGAGTTTGCTCGCTCAAAGTCGTAATTTGCTTTCGGCAACATTCAATTACAGTCCGCTAAAAAATCTTTCATTTACAGGACGAATAGGTTACGATGCCACAAACAGTGAATCGAACTCGATAACCAAACCCCGCTGGGATAAAATTTTAAAACCAGACGGAAGCGGTTACGAAGATTATGACCTTGAAAAAACATATTACGGTTCATATTACTTTTCAGATTCGTTCAGCGAGTTGGTTTCGTTAAACGGATTTGCAAATTACGATCAGAAAATTACCGAAGATTTTAGTTTAAATGCGCTTGTTGGAGCTGAAATGAAAACTTCGCGTGCCCGCGGAACAAGTATCACTGGTTACGATTTTATTGTTGAAGGAATTTATAGTTTAAAAAATGTGAACTCTATAGAAATGAGCGATATCGGATTTTCTCACACTCAAAAAAATACTTATGGATATTATGGTAGCTTAAAATTTGATTATCGGGGTTTAGCTCATCTCGAAGGAACTTTACGTAACGACCACTCTTCAACTCTTTCAGTCGAAAATCGTTCGTACTGGTATCCATCAGTTAGCGCCGGTGTGATATTTACCGAACTTTTCGGTATTAAATCGGACTTACTGAATTATGCAAAGTTGAAAGGAAACTTTGCAAAAGTAGGGAAGGATGCTCCAATGTACAGGCTCACGAACTGGTTTAAACAATGGCCTTCATTCCCCGATGGCGGTTATGGCGTTGACCCGACTCGTGGCGCAAACGATAAATTAATGCCTGAAATGATGTCATCGTTCGAAATAGGCGGCGATTTCCGTTTGTTTAAAGACCGTACCCGCATCGATTTGGCATATTATTCTACTACGGTTGATAATCAGATTGTAGAAGTGCGTGTTTCTCCTGCATCAGGTTACATTTTACAAACCCGCAACGAAGGTTCGATAACAAACAAAGGTGTTGAATTGACCATAGATCAGAAAATATTTAAAAATAAGATTTTCAGCTGGGATGCAAGTATGAACTTTGGGTTGAACAGAGGCAAAGTAGTTTCTTTACCAGACCAGCTTTTCGAAGTTGGACCCTCGGATGGTTATGTAGGAAACGATATTAAGGCAGTGGCATATCTTGGTGGCTCTACAATGTCAATTTCAGGAACTGATTATTTACGCAACGATGCCGGACAAATTATTTGCGATGAAAGTGGTTTCCCTAAAATTGATGGAACCAAAAAAATTATCGGCAATCGCGAACCTGATTTTACAACAGGCTTATTGAATAAATTCCGCTACGGAAACTGGAATCTTGATTTTATGTTTAACTTCCGTATGGGTGGCGATGTAATTAACGGAACAAGCCGCTCATTACTCAGTGGCGGACAGCACAGAATGCTCGAGGTATATCGTAACCGCCAGATTGTAATTGAAGGTGTTGTACAACAATCCGATGGTACATTTAGCAAAAATATAACTCCAGTGGTTTTCGATCAGAATTTTGTAACAAATTATTTCAACACAGTTAGCACCAACTTCATCGAGGACGGAACATTTTTACGTTTAAGTTATATTACATTATCATATAATCTTGATAAATTGGTAAAAAAAGCCGGAATTGCAGGCATGAATGTATCGCTTACAGGGCGAAACCTCTTTTTACTTACAAGTTACTCAGGCTCCGATCCTCAGGTTAATTACACCGGAAGTACGGGAGGTTCCGGAACATTCGGAATCGATAATCTGAATGTCCCCGGAGTAAGAAGTTTTACATTTAATTTGAATATGAAATTTTAATTGCGCGAAAATAATATGAAAACACTCAAAACAATTCTCATAGCAGTAAGCGCAACTCTTTTTATGGCAAGTTGCGATGATTTTCTGAATGTTAATGTCGATCCGGATGCTCCATCTGCCGTAACTGCCGACCAATTGTTGCCAACTATTATGTTTTATGCAGCACAAATTAATTATGATAATGCCGAATACGGCGTTTATCTTTCTCAATGTCTTACTACAGGCGGACGTGCTCAGGTGAGCAGCTACGGTTACAAAGCAGGTTGGTCTTTGTTAGGTATGAACAGGCATCCGCAGTGGCGCAGGCACTTTTACGATATCGGGAAAAACGTTTACGAAATGCGCAAAGCTGCTTTGCTTAAAGGTGGACAGGAAAATTATATTGCAATTGGCAGGGTAATTAATCTGATGTCGGCGCAACTTACTACCGATGCTTTCGGACCAATGCCAATGACTGAAGCCTATGTTTCTGTTTCACCAAAATACGATTCGCAGGAGCAGGTTTACGAATGGATGCTTAAAGAAGCCGATGAGCTTTTGGTATATCTTGATGATGCAGCGGTAAGAAATCCGGCTAAACCGATAGGAGTGAAACAAGACAGAATTTTCAGTGGCGATATTGACAAATGGAAAAATGTAGTTTACGCTCTTAAAGCAAGAATTCTGCTCCGTAATATCCCAAACCTGAATACTTCGGCAAGTATTTGCAATGATATTATTGAAAATGCTGAGAAAGCTATTGCCGCCTGGAGCGAACCGCGATATAACTATAATGGTGGCGATATTAAGGAACGCAATAATCCATGGAGTTCTGTACAACCTATAATTAACTCTTGGGAAAGTCGCGCAAATATGCTTACTGAAGCAATTCCATCGAAATATTTTATGGTAAATATGCTACGTTACGAAGAAGAAAAAGATACAGCGAGACTTCCACAGAATTTCATTTACGATGATTTTAAAGATCCACGAATTCCATATCTGATGGATAAGAGAGCTGATAAATCTTCGCCCACGAAAATAAAATACCGTTTTGTTGAAAACAATTATGGTAAGGATGCAAGTTTGGATTATATCAATTTTCCTGATCTTTACGCTTGCGCCCTGACCCAAAACAATGGTTTTATTAGTCTTTTCCCAACATCCGAACTTTATTTTATTATAGCCGAAGCAGCATACTGGAAAGGCGATAAGGAAAAAGCAGTTGCAGCATTAATTCAGGGAATAACAGAAAATATGCGCATGTTAGGTGTGTCTGAAACAAAAATCAGCAAATATATCGATCCATCATCGCAACTTGTTCCCGGAACTTCGAATATAACCATTGCCGATATAATGCGTGAAAAATATATAGCCACTTACCTGCAACCTGAACAATGGACAGATGTTCGCAGGTATGGCTACAGCAATAAGGACAGCCGGAAATTTGGTTTGCCCGGCGAAGAAGTGATTATTTATCCAGGGATGCGTCGTCCGTATAACCTTTATGTTGGCTACTGGAATGTAACAAACACCGACGAATGGATTAATCGCTTAAACTATGACCCTGAAACCGAAGAGAAATATAACAGAAACGAACTGATACGGCTTGGTGCTTACAACGAAGCACAAAACAGTGCAAATCCGGAATGGCTGAAAAAACCAATGATTTGGGCGCCTCAAAACTAATTTTTTTAAAATGGAACTATTATGGACAAAAAAATATTCAAATCGATTTTTGTTGCAGCGTTAATAATCGCTTTTACCTCGTGCGAACTTAACGATGTGGTGGATAATGTTGCCATAGTTGGTCAACGAGCACCAAATGTGTATTGGGAAGTACCTAATGCAGTGGTAAATGCCGGCGATTCGGTTGAATTCACTGTTCAGTACTGGGATAAGGAAGACGATGTAAACTATCTCGGCGTTTGGTACGACATAAACAGCAGCATGACATTTTCATTGGCTTACACCGGTTTGTACAATGTTTCGTACACATACTCAAAAGATTCTATTGCCAATGTTAGGGACTTTCAGGAAATAATTAATTTCACTCCAAAACACAATAAGAAAAACTGGGTTGACAGCGTTGGCGCGTACAAATTTACTGCAAAATTTCCGGTAAGTTACACGCTTATTTCAACGGAGATAAAAGAACCTTCATCGGCAGATGTAACAGCATCTACTCTTGAGAAGTTCATTCCTGAATACATGCAGCGCACATTTAAGAAAAATCTGTCGCCCTTGCTGCTTGCCGATGCGGTTAATGTTGATGTAAATTCACAGGAAAAATTTCTTAACGGACTTAAAAGTCGTAATTTGTTTAATTTGCTTGTTGTGTCAAATCAGCTTACTGATACAGCTTCGTATATATCGCACTTCGAAATTTTCTTCAACGAAAATTCAGGACGAAACGAACCCAGAATAATACCGGCTTCAACCATAAATCATACTGATACACTCAACAGTTTGATTTTGAAATTACCTGTACAGAAACTCATTTACAACAACACAAAAGTTGCTTATCAGTTACAATATATTAATCGTTACAAATTGAATAGCCGATTCCGTACAGCTAATACAAATGGCGCCGACAATTATTCTTTCGTAAAGGAAATTACGGTTAACTGATTGTTGAGTTTTAAGAATACGAATTCACTTTAAAATTACATTTTTGAAAGATGAAAAAAATTATAAAATATTCAATAGCGATATGGCTCGTTTTAGTGGCTGTAACTGGCTGTCAGGATTATGATCCGGCGATTGTGGACTTCGAAAAACCATCGCTTTCGTTTTCATATTCCACAGAGGAATATCTATCGGGCAACGAGGGTGATATCGACTTTGTGATTAAACAAAACATAGTTTTTCAGAACACTTCTGCAACAGGTACAACATGGGAGTGGGATTTTGGAGATGGTTCACCTGTATCATCCGAAAAAAATCCGATTCACAAATATACTGAACCCGGAACTTATAATGTCAGACTTACCGCCGATGGAAATAAAAGCATTTCAAAACGAATTATGATAAGCGATTTGGTTCCGCGAGTTAGTTATACATCCGACGACGAAGTGTTGATATTTAAAAAATCGCAGGTACAGTTTGATGTAAAAATTCTGAATCCAGATAACGAGAAAATTACTTACACTTGGAAATTCCCCGAAGGAACTATTGGTAGCAATATCAATTCTGAAGGAGTGTATGTAACCGAGTACGATCCTGCGGGTTCAAAACAACCTGTTCATCCCAAAGTAGTTTTCGCCAAAATTGGAAGTCAGCGTTCGGTATTGAATATAAAAGTTGGAGAAAAAGATTTGACACCTGTAAATGTTAGCGTAAAAGTTGGCTATAACAATGCTGTGAAAACACTTTATTATGCTGCTAAAGATGGCAATATAATGGCAAAAAAAATAATTGAAGGCGAAGATGCTGCACTTAGTGTTTCTTATGATTTGGGAATTACTTCAGGAAAGCACCCTTTAAATATGCATTTTTATAAAAATAATCTGATAATTTTTGATGCAGGAACAGTAATTGCTTATGCTGACCCAAGCGCCGGTAAAGGTAACGGTGAGATATTTATGGTTGCCAAAGATGGTTCTAAGCGCGAAAGCATAATCGACAATTATGCCGGCGATACTTTTGAAGATTTCTACTACGGATGGATTGACGAAGCAACCGACATGATTTATTGGGCTGATCGCCGCGAAGGTGTTTGCCGTATCTCAGCCAATTCACGTAATGTACGATTCACTCGCTCTTCTTTTCCGTATATTTTTAAAAATAATCGCCTGGGCTTCTACGGAAATGGAATTGGATTTGGTGCGCAAAATTCCACATTTTATAAACGTGGTGAAGTGTGGTGGTGGGCAAAACACACACTTGGCAGTGGTATTTTCCGTTTCAAGGATGCCGATATTCAGCCTGCTGATGTTACTGCCGGAGCAATTCCTGCACCTGCCGATGGTTACATTTTGGGCGATTACAAAATTCGTTCATTTATTATTGATGAAGAACACCAGAACTTGTATTTCGCTTCTCAATTCCTGATTTCAGGAAGACCAAACCGTCCGGCAGGAATCTACAAGGTAGCAATGACAGATTTTGGCGATAAAAACAAACACTTCAATATTGATGCATCAATGCCAATTATGGTTGGAGCAGCAGAAGGTTCATCCGCTGAAACACTTTTTGTAACACAGTTTGTAATTGACTACGAAGGAGGTTACCTTTATTGGGCTTACCGTAGCGAAGATCCCACAAAATCAGGAATTAAGCGCTACAAACTTGATGGAACAAAGCCGGTTGAATACTTCATAGAGGGTGTTAATGCATATTGCATAACAATAAACCAACAGCCAACTCAATTGTTTTAATCCACTTTTCACCAAGCGTGATGTTTGTCAATAGATATTTGAACCTGCCTGCTACAAGCAGACAGGTTCAAATTAAAGCTTTAGATACAACTTCATGTTATGCGTTTTCACAACTTATTAAAATTAAACACAAGCTTTTTAATGTTATGAGAAAATTTTTACTTTTTATTTTTTCATGCATATTCGTTTTCAAACTGACTGCACAAACTCCTCAGGTTGAAATTGAAGGAATTAAATATCGGTATGATACTATTGAACATGTACAAACCGGACCCGGAACGTTTTATACCAAAATTCATATCCCTGAATATAAAACAGGAACTTCTACAATGGGATTATATTGCTATTTTTTAGTTGCCGATCTGAAAAATCCATGGTTGAAGTATGAGGTAGTATTAAGTGGCGATACACTAACAGGTCTCGAACGCCCGAGTGCTATGGCAGCCCGAAAATCTTATGCCGGACATAAATTGTTTTCAGGAACCAATGGCGATTTTTACGATACCGGTTCACAACTTGGGCTTTCCGTTAATGGTTCGATGGTAAAAGGAGAAATTTCACGCTCATTTCCAGGCAGTACTCGTCCGCTTTTCGGTATAAACGAAACCAAAAAGCCTTTCATTGATATTATGAAATATTCCGGAAGTTTAAAAACCGGAACCACTACCACGGTTATTGATAATGTAAATACCGCACGTGGAGAAAATCAGTTGATATTATTTAACTCTTTCAGAGGTAAAAATACCGGTTCAAACGAATATGGCACCGAAGTGATTATTCGAATTAAGGAAGGAAACAACTGGCGGGTGAACAACAAAATTACCGGTGTGGTTGAAGAAGTTAGAATTAATAAAACCGGCGCTTCAATACCCAAAGGAAAAGCTGTATTGTCTGCTCACGGGACTAAAGCAGCTGTACTGAATACATTGAATATTGGCGATGAGGTGGAAGTTACGCTTAATGTAAATTTGCCAAACAGTACAAATTTATATCCTGCGCTTACTGAAGCTGTTGGCGGCGACCGCTGGATTTTGCGTAATAGCACTTATTATGGCACAAACTGGACCGATCGTCACCCGCGAACTTGCATAGGTTTTTCGCAGGATAGCGCCAGAGTAATTCAAATGGTTATCGATGGACGATGGGACGCTTCAAATGGTGTTACAACTTATCAGTGTGCCGATATTATAAAACTTGCCGGCGCTGCAAATGCATTAAACCTCGATGGTGGTGGCTCTTCGGCAATGATTGTACAGGGCGCTCCCGTAAACCGTACTTCAGATGGGAATGAACGCGCAGTTTCGAACGGCATTTTTACAGTCTCAACTGCTCCTGCAGGGAATTGTACTTCTGTAAATCTGCTTCCTGATAAATTGAATGTCCAATTTGGTGAAAGCACCCGTTTTTACGTGGTTCAATACAATGAATATGGCGATGTTCATGACTGGAAAACGAATAATGGGGTAAACTTTTCGATAAAAGGTAATATCGGTACAATAAATAGTTCGGGTGTTTTTACAGCCAATGGCGAAGGCGGTACGGCATGGATTATTGCTGAAGCAAACGGTGCCAAGGATTCAACTTTTGTAACAATGCGCGATATTAAACGAATAAATATCAGACAAAAGCTTTTGGTAATTGATAATCGTAATCCTTATCTATACAAAGTTTCTGCTTACGATGCTTCTGATAAAGAAACAACGCTTCCTAATCATCTTCTACAATGGAAAATTTTGGATGAAAAAATTGGAAAAATTTCAGAAGAAGGCGTTTTTACGGGTTTACAAAATGGTAAAACAAAAATTATCGGACGCTTTAATGAAAATATTGCCGATACAGTAGATGTTTCGGTAGAAATTGGCGAAAACAATGTTACCCTCGATGATTTTTCTGACGCAGCAAGTTGGGTTTGGAATAGTAACGAAGGTTATGTTGATAATGTAACACTAAAAAATGTGGACATAAATAACGAAAAGTTGCTTGAGGTAATTTATTCTTTCACCTATAAAAATCGCACAGCATTTGTTTTGTTGCAAAAAGACCTATTGGTTTACGGAATGCCCGATTCAGTTGAACTTACGGTAAAATTTCCCAAAAACAGATATTCGCTGTTTTATACCACGCAGGTTTCTGGTGCAGGTATGTTTACCGACCCGTTTACACACGATGGAACAATGAAAAAATTTCCTTCACTATTTGCTGATTTAAGTCAGGAATTGTATCCGGCAACTGTAAAAACATTACGTTTGCAAATTGAACGTATGGCGGCTTACAAATCATCGACTGTTTATACCGACACTATTTATCTCAAATCGTTGAACGTTATTTATCCCACAAAAACACAAACCGGGATTGGTTATACCAAAAAACCGTCCTCAGATTTGAAAATTTTTCCTTCGCCGGCAAACGATATTATCAGAATTGTGGCAGAAACTCCTGAAGTTGTAACAAATTACGAAATTTCAATTTTCAACCTTGCCGGACAAAAAATGCTTACAGAAATGAACAAAACATCTGTTACTGGGATTTTATTTGATAAAAACCTGATGATTGATAATTTCCCTGACGGATTATATATTTTAAAATTAAAATTAAACGACAAAACATATCATAATTCATTTTTGGTAAAGAAAAATCCATAAAAAATTTTCCTGTCAACAAGAAACTAAAAAGCATGAACCTCAAATTTTTATCCACAACATTCATATTTGCTTTACTGATTTATATAAATGTCTCAGCACAGTCGCCAAAACGCGAATTGCGCGCGACCTGGCTTGCCACCGTTTGGGCTATCGATTTTCCTAAAAATACAGGTGCCACTGCTCAAAAAGCAGAACTCATACGTATGCTCGATTCAATTCAAAATAACAGATTCAATGCCATTTTCTTTCAGGTTCGTTCGCGCTGCGATGCTTTTTATAATTCGGCTTATGAGCCTTGGAGCACCGACCTAAAAGTTAACCGTGGAGTGAATCCGGGATGGGACCCACTGGCATTTGCCATTGAGGAATGCCACAAAAGGAGTATTGAATGTCATGCATGGCTTAATCCATACCGCTATGCAACCACTGCCGAAGGTTGGACAGGTTCCAATGCTCATCCTCAAAATTATCAGGAATCAAATCCGGATTGGTTAATGTATTATCCCGCTAAAAATTATTGGATTCTCAATCCTGGAATACCTGAAGTTAGAAAACGTATAAAAAACGTAGTAGGCGATATTTTAAGTAAATATGATGTGGATGGAATTATTTTCGACGATTATTTCTACTCGTATGGAGGCACTTCCGATCAGGATAAAACCACAGTTACAAAATATAAACCTTCAGGAATGGAAACCGGCGATTGGCGGCGCGATAATGTAAATAGGATGATTGCGGACGTTTACGATACAATTCAGGCTGTAAAACCCTGGGTTACATTCGGTGTTTCTCCATTTGGAATTTGGACTACTGATGCTTCTGTGGCAGCAAAGGAAGGTATTGTTTTGCCATCGGGAATCACCGGAGGAAATATGTATGCTGAAATTTATTGCGATCCTGTAGCATGGTTAAAACAGGGAACTGTCGATTATGTTTCTCCCCAATTATACTGGAAATCGGGAGGTTCGCAGGATTATACCAAACTTTGCCCATGGTGGTCCGATTTAGCAAATCGGTTTGGAAGGCACTTTTACTCAAGTATGAGTACTTCAAATTTTGCTGAAAATTTTCCTGAAGTTTCGCTTCAGATAGTTTATAATCGCGCTTCGAGTAAAAATTTTGCACCCGGGAGTGTTTTCTACAATACAACGTCGTGGTGGAATTATACAGCTTTTAAAAATCAATTGAGGCAGAATTTATATACTCACTTTGCTTTACCGCCTGCCATCAACTGGAAAGAGTATTCTGAATTGCCTTCGCCTGCCGAAATCCGGATTGAAGGCGACTCGCTGAAATGGCAGAAAGTTACAGGAGATGTGCGTTATAGTATATACGCCATACCTAACGAAGAATTACTGAAAACAGGAAACTTTGCCACTTCGAAATACCTGATTGGAATAAGCTGGAAAAACAGTTTCAGTATTTCAAAATTTTCCACGCTTGTTGCAACTCATAAATTTGGGGTTGCTGTTTTGGATCGTTACGGAAACGAATTTGCTCCATCGCTTATGGGTTTTGCTCCGGCTGCCAACAAAGCTCCAAATTTGATAATACCATATAATAATGGTGCAGTGTTCCCGAATCTTTTTTTTAAATGGGAAAATGTGCAGGGAGCTGAGTATTATGTAATAGAATTTTCTCAAATGTCTGATTTTTCGAAAGTTTTTTATCGTACCGATACTGATAAAAACACCTTCGACATATCAAACTTATATTTAGAAACCGGAAAAACTTATTACTGGAGGGTCAGAACAAGAAAAATAGGAGTTGCTGATGCAATTTCCGAAACCAGAAGTTTCTCCCTTTTGACAATTGGAATAACCTCGCCAACTCAAAGCCAGACGGGATTAAGCATTTCGCCACAATTCACCTGGACAGCAATTTCAGGCATCGACAGTTATACTCTACAAATTTCGGAAACATCAAATTTTGCAAAATCTATTCATGAAGCAACAGGTTTAACCGCCAATAGTTACAATCCCGGATTCGGAGTTTTACAAAGCAATAAAACTTATTATGTGAGAGTAAAAGCCTTACTTGGCGATGCATCATCATTCTGGTCGAATAGTGTAATGTTTACTACTGAGAATGTATTACCGGCTATTCCTGTTGTATTATCTCCTGTTCCCGATTCGAGAAATGATATCAATTCAGGACTCTTTATCAAAGTTCAACCTGATTACTATGCTACAAGTATAACCTTCCAGTTTAACCTGAGCAATGGATTTTCGGTGTTTACCAATGTGCAAAAAACGCTCGATTACGGACAATATGAAGGAATTGTTGAAGGATTAAAAGCAGATACTTTGTATTATGTCAGGGTTCGTGCCAATCATGCATCGGGCAGCACCGCGTGGACAAATGTGTTCACCATCAGAACTAAACTCGATACACATATTACAGAATTTACAAATAATGAAACTACAATTTTTAGTCCGACACTCATTACCGCAGCAGTTCATTATCTTAAATTCGATCTTGAAAAACAGCAACGAGTTCGTTTATATCTGACGGATATTAATGGTCGCCGATTGAAGGAAATTGCGTCAGGAGAATTCGGTTTGGGAAGTTACAGTTACACTTTTACTTCCGATGAATTAAGCAGAGGAATTTATTTACTTGTGTTTGAAACTTCAAACGGCAAAAAGGTTCTCAAACTCATTAAATAGAGCATTATAATTCATATTATTCAATATTGCCATGAAAAAACTGATAATATTTTTTCTTGTTATAAGTCAGGTTTCGCTTGCTCAAAATATAGTTGTCAGCTCGGTAAAGCAGTTGAAAATTAACCCAGACAACGCCTCTTATCCTGTTTTAAGCGCCGATGGAACATTACTGGTATTTTCTTCGCCAAGTTATAAGGGTTTATATCTTTACAATTTTACGAGCGAGAAATCATCAGAAATTTCATCTGTGGAAGGCGCAGGTTATCAACCTGTAATCACACCTGATAATGCCAATGTTTATTTTCAGAAATCTGATTTCGTAAATAACAGGAAATTTGCTTCGATGTATAAATTTTCTCTTACTGAAAGTAGTATCACACAAACTGAAGCAGCAACACGCACATTGAAAGCGCCGGCAATTTCGGGGAATAAGATAATTTACAAGAAAAACGATGAGTTGAAAAGTATTAATACAAACTTATCGGCACAGGGAATAAAAGCGAAAGCTGTTTCATCAAAAGAGATTTATGTAACTATTGAAAATCAGAAAATTTCTTTATACATCGATGGAAAGAAAAATGTATTAAGTCCGGCGGGAGTTGAAAGCTATATTTGGCCGTCTGTTTCGCCTGATGGTAAACGCCTGTTGGCTTACGCGATAGGAAAAGGAGCATTTACCTGCAATCTGGATGGTTCATCGGTAAAAGTTTTAGGCGAGTTACAGACTCCGGTTTGGTATAACGACAATATTGCTGTTGGAATGGTGGCAAAGGATGACGGTCATGTTTATACGCAATCGGAAATTTTTGCTGTGGACGTAAATACCACACAACGCAAAAACCTTGCACCATCGGTTTCAATGGCAATGTATCCTACATGTTCAGCAGCGAGCGGAAAAATTGTATTTTGCACTTTTAGTGGCGAATTATACGTGATAAATGTATTGACATATTGATAACGAATATGAAAAATCATATATTTATTATTTTAATGTGTTTTTGCGCTTACAGTATTGTCGCGCAAAACAGTTTTGTGTTGCAATCGGCAACAGGAGCGCCAGATACGCTGAAAATATATATCAATCCCGGTCATGGAGGATGGGATTCCGATGACCGCAATGTGGTGGTTTATCCATTTTCTTCCGGAGATACTCTCGGATTTTTCGAATCGAAAAGTAATCTGAAGAAAGGCTTGTACTTGCGCGATTTAATACTTCAACGCGGAGGGAAAGTAATAATGTCGAGAGTTTTGAACCGTAGTGTTGACGATAGAGCTTTATCAACAATTGGCGCTGAAGCCACCCAGAATAATTGCGATATCATGATTTCCATTCATTCGAATGCAGCAACCGGCTCGGCAAATTTTCCGCTCACACTTTATAAAGGGAAAGATAATCAGCCTAAAATTCAGGGAAGCGACTCAGTTGCAATTTTTCATTGGGAAAACCTGAAAGCTAATAAACTTACAAACTGGACTTACAATCACAGTCCGCACAATGCACGAGGCGACTGGAGTTTTTATGGTTCGGAAGATTATTTGGGAGTTTTGCGTAATTGTTTTGTTACATCGTTTCTTTCCGAAGATTCGTTTCACGATTATATTCCCGAAACTTACCGATGGTTGAATGACGGTTACTGTAAATTACATTCCTGGTACTTTTTGGCAAGCCTAACACGTTTTTTTAAAACCGGATCGGAACCAAACGGAATTATTGCCGGAACAATTAAAGACAAACAACGTTCGTTTCAAAGCGCATTTCTGCCTTATACTGTAAACTATGTTGCCCTCGGAAAAGATGTTTACAAACCTTTGAACGGCGTAAAAGTAACATTAAAAAATGCCACCGGGTTTGAAAAAACTTACACTACCGACCAACTTTACAACGGAGTTTTTGTGTTTGAGAATATTGCTCCCGGTAACTACACACTTACTTATGAGCTTGATAAATACGAAAAAACCGAAACTCAGATAACAGTTAAAGCAGGTGAAGTAAGTTACGACGAATGTTTTATGACATTGGACAGGTCAAATCCTTTGCAAGTGTTGCGTCATTCTCCGGCAGTTCAGTCAACCGATAGTGTTTCTACACGCACCCGACTCAGGATGTATTTCAATTTTGAACTCGACAGAGCATCGTTTGAGAATGCTTTCAGCATTCAACCTGCTGTGGCAGGAAAATTTGAATACTCCAATCTTGACCGCGATGTAACTTTCATATCCGATGAACCGCTTGCATCGAAAACAAATTATACGGTAGTAATTGATAAATCGGCAAAACATATTGGAAATGTTTCCATGGAAACGGATTATACTTTTAGTTTCATGACAAAAAACAAACGATTTCTGAAACTTTTAGATTTTTATCCGAAAGATGGATTAACTGATGTGCATCCGAATGTTCAGGTGAGGGCGATTTTTGATGCTCCAATTCTTTCGGATGGTTTGAATGTGAAAATTACCACTGAAAATCAGGATGGAACTCCCACCCAAAACGAAGGAATTCTTACAAATGATTATACAAATGGCTTAGGAGCATATTTTTATCGCCCTAAAAGCTTATCGGCAAATACCCAATATACATTGAAAATAGCTGATAATATTATGGATACTGACTCGCTTACAATTGAAAAAGGTGCAACTGCGACATTTACTATCAAAGCTAAAACAGATGTACTTGCTGATAAAGTTGTCGATAATTTTGAAGTTATAAACCGATGGAAAATTGATAGAGCTACATCTAAAAACATTGCCGAAGCGGGAAATCAAATGGTGCGTTATTCAACCATTGCTTATGCCGGAACATATTCATATCGCTTACTTTATAAATTTACAAATCTACCCGATGCACATATAACTGCCAGATACAGCTCACCATCCATTCAGGTAAACAATTCGAAGTATCTTGGAATGTATGTTTTTGGCGATTTATCGTACAATGATTTATCGTTGATTGTAACTTCAGGTACTGATACCTTATTGCTTCCGGTTGGTAATCTTGATTATGCCGGATGGAAATTCAAAGAAGTGAATTTCGGAAATCTTGCTGAAGGAAAAACATATACAATTAATGGATTACGTGTTAATGCCCGTACTTCATTATTGCAATCGGCCGAAGGAGGAGTTTTAGTTGATAATTTTGCTGTTTACGATGCTTCATTAACAGGAATGAAAGGAGTATTTGCTGAAAATATTCTCAGGTTAAATCCAAATCCTGCGCATGAATCTGTAGAAATTTTTGCTCCCGATTTTCAAGGGAAAATTTCTTGCAAAGTATTTTCAGTAAACGGACAAACAGTTCTGAGCAGCGAATTACAATTTAACAATGGTGTCGCAAAACTCTCTGTAAGCAACCTTACTACTGGTGTTTATATAATTCAACTACAGGGGAAAACATTATTACAAACCAAGTTATTTGTTGAATAGATAGTATTCTAAATGATTTTCAGAAAACTTTTCATATTATCTTTTATTATTTTGGCGGTTGCATTTGCTTCCGAAAGTCAAAATCTTAAGGGTATAACCATTTGTGTAAATCCCGGACATGGCGGATACGATTCCGACGACCGAAATATGGTGATTTATCCGTTTACACTTGGAGATAAAAACGGTTTTTGGGAATCGAAAAGTAATTTGGATAAAGGTTTTCATCTCCGCAATTTACTGAAAGGCGCAGGAGCTAATGTTATTATGACACGCACTACCAACGAACATTCCGAAGCAGGTGGAAATGCTGACACACCACTTTCGGCAATTGTAGAAATGGCAAACGCCAACAGTGCCGATTATATGATTGCCATTCATAGCAATGCCGGCGGAAATAATATGATTTTGATGCTTTATTCGGGCATTGACGATGGCGATACTTATAATTATTCGCATCCTGCACCTTTCCGTGTGGAAAGCCGTCAGGTGGCCGAAAAATTTGCATCGCTGCTTTATACCAACAAAATTTCGCAATGGACTTCAGCTCCATCGGTAAGAGGTGATAAAACCTTTGCCCGACTTGTAATGGGTTGGAGCAATGGTTACGGTGTTTTGCGGAACTTGATAGTTCCGGGTGTTATTTCCGAAGGCTCAATGCACGATTATATTCCTGAAACATACAGACTGATGAATATGGATTATAAAAAACTCGAAGCATGGCATTTTTTTAAAGCATTTTGTCAGCAGTACAACGGTGGTACTCAAAATATCGGACGGATTGCAGGTTGGGTTAAAGACAAAGATCGAAACTTTCTGAGTGCATTTCCCGGTTCGCCGGGATATTTTGCACTGCCCGGAACTCCCGATAATTACAAGCCGCTTAACGGTACAAAAATAACATTGCTAAAAGAAGGTGTAGAATTGCGGAATTATACAACCGACAATTTGTATAACGGTGTTTATGCTTTCGATAGCTTAGCGCAGGGAACCTATACGCTACGTTACGAAAAAGAAAAATACACAACTAAAGAATTAACAGCCGAGGTAAAACCATTCGAAGTTACTTACACCAATTGTACGCTAAGTCTCGATCGTTCAAATCCTTTGTCAGCAGAAAGTTTTTACCCTAAAGTTACAGACAACGATTCAGTGGCTACTTCGGTAAAAGTTAAAATCAGTTTTAATTTTGAACTGAACAGAACACTTTTCGAAAATGCTTTCAGTATTACTCCTGCCATTCAGGGAACTTTTGAATACAGCAATTTTGATAAAACGGTAACTTTTATACCTGCCGAACCATATAATAGCCGCACTTTGTACGAAGTGAAAATCGACAAATCGGCAGCTCATATTGGCAATGTTCCTATGGAATCGGATTTGATTTTTTCGTTTTTTACACGCACTCCGCGCTACCTGACCCTGCTTGACTGGTATCCAAAAGAAGGCGATGTGGTTTTTCCAAACACACAAGTCAAACTGTTTTTCGACCGGCCAATCAATAATAGTGGAATGAATACTAAAGTTGTTGTTAAAGATGAAAATGGTCAGGAAATTTCTGGTGAAGGATTTCTTTATAATGACTTTTCATCAGGATTAGGCGATTACCAGTTCAGACTTCCCGCGCTTGCTGCCGGAAAAAGTTACACGCTTACGATATCGAAAAATGTATTCGATAACGATACGCTTATGTTACCTGAATCTCAAAATATCCGTTTTTCAACCGGAAACTATGTTACGGTTGACAATCAGTATCTCAAAGATAATTTTGAAACTATCAATCTTTGGAAAATTGATACTGAGAACAGCACAAATCTTTCCGGGACAAACAATATGGTGCGATACTCAACAGTAAAATATGCCGGAAGCTACTCTTACAGATTACTCTACAAGTTCTCGCAACCCGAAAATGCAAAAATACAGGCACTTTACCGTAATCCGGGTATCATTGTAAACAATAAAATGTATGCAGGGTGTTTCATTTTTGGCGATCTTACTTTCAATAATATCGAAATGGTACTTGTAAATGGCCTTGATACTGCTTTTGTACCTGTAACAATTCTTGATTATGCTGGTTGGAAATTTGTGGAAACCAACTTGTCAACATTAAAAGAAAATGCTGATTTCACACTCTCAGGATTCAGGTTGAAATGTACAGGAAGCAAACCTCAGTCAACTGAGGGCGGTGTAATGTTCGACAATATTTATGTTTATAATACATCAGTATCCGGCTTTAACAATTTGCGTTCAGAAAACGGAATTAAAGTGTTCCCTGTTCCGGCAACTAATGAAATAAACCTGATTCTTGACAATTTAAATGTAAGTGAAAATACGCATTATTCAATTTTGAATGTAAACGGACAAATTGTAAGTGAAGGCATTTTATCATTTACAGATAATAATGTGAAAATTAATATCAGTCCATTACAGGCAGGTATGTACTTTTTGAAACTTAAAACTCAAAATGGTACTAAACATGTTCAGTTCATTAAGAAAATGGATATTTATACTGAAAATTTTCGTTAAAAATCTTGTTTTTACTGAATTTCTTTTGTTACTTTGTGATTTAGATAGTAAGTTAATATTTATCAATTTTAAAAATTAGTCTCATGAAAAAAATTACTTTTTTAATGATTTTAGCAGCAGTGTTTGCAATCTCTTTTTCGGCTGTAGCCCAAACCTACAACCCGGTTGACAATACATCGCTCAAAGAATTGTGGCTCAAAGCACAATCTGTAAGCCCCGATACCGTAAAATGGATGAATTACAGTGCATCTACACAGCGCGGATTTGTTCACTACGATGGTAAACTCTATTTTACTGACTACAATTTTAATAAATTGATTATTGTAGATGCTATGAACGCTGATTCTATTGGCATTTTACCTTTACCTACCGGATACAAAGGTATTCGTACAGTTTCGGGTTTAGGTGTTGACGAAGCCGGAAATATGTTTGCCTGCAATCTTCAAACAACAGCTGAAAAAGAAGGTTCCGAATTCCTTGTTTATCGTTGGGAATACGACTTTGATAACAACAGATACAAAGAGCCTACAATTTTTATCACATATTCGTTTAAGGATGATCCTCTTTACAACCCTGAAGACGGAAGTGTGCGCGTAGGAGACGGTTTTTGTGTGCATGGCGACCTTGTTAACGGGGATGGTTGGATTCTTGTGCCGGTAACTTCCAATGCAAAACTTTACAAAAAAATGATGAAGTGGACTGTAAAGGCTGGTGCGGTAACAAAAACCGAATTTATCGACATGAAATATCACGCAGCTGCAATTACCAACAATGGTACAGCTCCTTTTGTAGAGCCATATAACTCTGATTTATTCTATTTGGATACAAATCTTGGTTTACCCGAATTGTACAATATGCAGGGAGAAGCTGTTTCATATTTCACAGGAGTACAGGCAACAGGTGAATATGGCGCGCAATCACCAACAAATGTAGGTGCTAATGGTATAATTTCTTTCACTGCTAAAGGTCGCCACTTTGTGGTTGTAGCCGGTAACAACCACGCCACAGGTAAAAACATTCCACAAAACACTGCTCAACTCTTTGAATTAACTGATCCTGAAAAAGGTCTTGAATCGGCAAAATTACTTTATAATTTGCCTGATATTGGATTAGGTTCGAAAACAAACGATATTTTCCGTGTTGCTCCACAGGTTGACCTGATTGATGCCGACAAGGGAAAAGTTCGAATTTATATTTTTGCCGCTCGTAATGGTTTTGGCGCATTTGAATTAATAATTGAAACTTTGGGTACTCCAAATAATGGAGAAATAAGTTTTGGTATTAAAACCAATATTATCGAAAACGGAATGATAGAATTTGCAGGAACTAATGCAAAATCGGCTGAAATTTTTAGTTTAAGCGGACAAAAAATGATAAACATAAACAATACAAGCGAAATTAACGTTTCTGCTTTGAATGGAGTTTATATGTTGCGGGCAACTGATAACGAAGGTAATACGATTAATCAGAAATTGATTATCAAATAAATCACTTCGGATTTTTAAAATGTAAAAAGCAGAAACCCGCATTTTGAAATGAGGTGTTTCTGCTTTTGTTTTTTTATTAATTCTAATCGAAAAAATCTTACTAAAATACTGGTATGAACAAGCGAATTATCACTATTCTAATTTTTGCTTTTTCAGGATTGATTGTGTTTTCACAACAAATAAATATTAAATCCGTTACAATTGTCGAAACAAATATAAACACCAATTCATGCTACCCTGTACTGAATTTCGAAGGAAATAAAATGCTATTTTCAACCGATGGATATAATGATTTATATCTTAAGGATTTTGTTGCGGGTACAAACCTGAAAATTTCCGACTTAAAAGGTTCAGGATACCAACCTATATTTAGCAACGATGGAAAACGTGTGTTTTTTCATGCTATAAATTACGAGAATAACCGCAGATACGAATCGGTTGAAAGTTATAATTTGCAGAATTCAAGAAAGCAACAAGTATTAACGCCACGCCGTGATGTTAATCACATGCAAGCGTACAACAACGGTTTTATTGTATTTGCCGACAAACTATTTGTTAAAGTTACTTTTGGTAAAGCCAGTTCGTTGTTGCCCATATATGCATCACCACGTGAAAATAAAATTGCGATATTCAACAATAATAAAACATGGAAAATATCTCCTTTCGAAAGTAGTGAGACAAATTATATTTGGGTTTCAGTTTCGCCAAATGGAAAAAAAATATTATTTACAGCTACAGGAAAAGGAACTTATATTTGCGATTTAAAAGGAAAGATTCTGGCAGAATTCGGATTGTTAAATGCGCCGGTGTGGTATAACGATAATTTTATAGCCGGCATGTACGATAAGGACGATGGACATAAAGTAATTTCGTCAGAAATTGTGCTAATATCTGTTGATGGGAAAAACAAATACCCGATAAGTGGGAAGGGCGAAATTGCCATGTATCCTACAACATCATCGTTTTCGGGAAAAATTGCATGGCAAACTAATGAAGGGAAAATTAAAATCGCAGAAATTGAAATAAAATAAAACTTCAGTAGTTAATAAATGAATATGAACTGAATAGCTTAGGGTAAATTTAAAATAAATTCAGAGAAAAACTGCTCAAACCTGAAAAAATTACTCTTCTGACAAATCCTGAATCTTAGCTTTATAAGGTGCAATTTTAAATCGGGTAAGTGCTACACCAATCAAAATCCAGAATAATTCTCTGATTCGTGTACATAATCCTACATAAACGCCCAATCCTCCGGGTATTGCCAGCGAAGTTGCTGCTAATACAAACCCACCTTCGCGTACACCCATCTGCATGGGCGAGAAAAAGAAAATATTGGCAACCAGCGTTCCTATCGAAACAATCAAAATAGACTGAATGAAAGTTGCGCCAAAACTTATCGGAATAAACATAAAGTATATTTCAAGGCATGAAATATATCGCGATAGCAGTTCAATACCGAGTGAAATATAAAACTTTTTTCTGTTGTTGTTGTAAAGATCGGCAATCAGAAAATCCATTTCACTAATATGTTCAGCATTTTTTTCTTTATAGATTTTAATTTTTTTTCCGAAAAGTGGGATTTTGCAACCTAAGGATATGACTTTCCCAATTATTCCACTCTTGTAAACCGAAAAACCTGAATAAATAAGTACGATTGTACCTGCTATAATTGCCCAAAGTGCAATCTTTATCGATGCAGGAATTACCGGAACAATAGTTATAAATAAGGGAACTGACAAAAGCCAGAAAATAAAATGCGAAACCCAATGCATCATTACATATAACAGAACCGATGATGTAGCCTTATGTGCGCCAATATCTTTTTTTAATTCTATTATTTTATATGGCTCGCCACCAATGCCAAGTGGTGTGATATAATTTATGGCATAAGCGCTTATGGTAAGTTTAAATAATTGCCATACATTTGCACTTTTTGAATTATTGTTGCTAACATTAATTATTACAGCAAGCGATAAAGCATTTGTATAATATACCAAAATCCAAATGCCGAAAATTGCCAGAAACCACCATCCGGTTTGGTGCAAATTATCAATAATAGCAGTAAACCCCAGCTTGTATGCCATAAATAATAATATGGCAACACCCAGCAGAAAAAAATAATTGCGAAATTTTTTGAGTTTATTTGACATGTACAGAAATCTTATTCAAAGGTTTTGCAAAAATCTTCGTGTTTCTTTATGGCTATCTTTTTTACTATTGTAAGCACAACTATTTCCCAGATAAAATAAACCCAAACCACATTCAGCAATACAGTAGCAAACAGTAAGATTGTACGACCGTTAAATGATAAAAGGTCTAATAACGGCATCAGTTTTACACTTTTTGCTCTAAAAGCAATACGAATCTCATCGGGCAGATCATCGCCATATTTTTCCTTTAATCTTTTAAGCATTTTCTGTAATTCAGGCGTGTGTCGCTCCTGATTTTTGGTGTACGATAAGTAAAACCATGAGAAGAATTTGCTTACACCGTTAGGCATTTGTGCCATTCTTGCTTTAACAGATTCTGAGGACTCAAATTCTTTACCTTTATCTTTACTGATAAAAAACAGGTGCAGCGTTTTGTAATAATCAATTGCTCCGGCTTGGTTAATATGATTGTGTGCTGTCCAAAGTGCTACAGCCCACATTATAAATGTTATGTATGGTATAGAATCAAATTCACTACTTGTGCGATAAATTAAAGCAATATAAATGAAAAAATACCAGACATCGCCGGCGAAACCATCTAAAATTCTGCCAATTTCAGATTTTATGCCAGTCATGCGGGCTAACTGACCATCCACACAATCGAGGATATTAGCAGCTACCAAAAAAAGGATTCCCAGCAAGGCATATTTAATTGAATAGGGGAAGAAAAAACAGATACCTGCACCCGAGCCAACAAAAATGGAAAGAATGGTAACCATATTGGGTGTTATACCTGTTTTTGACAGCGCTTTGGCAATTACATAGCCGATAGGACGGTAAAAAACTCTATCGATATAATTTTCGGTTTCTATTGATTTTAATGAAGATTCAATTTCTGCATTCATAATTTTTCATTGATAAGAATAACCACCACTCATAACAATTATTTCGCCGTTGAAATACTTGTTTTCTATTAACATTTTATACGTTTCCGAAAGTTCATCAGGACTGCAAAAGCGTCCGAGAGCAATTTTATTTTCAATATTTTTTCTGATTTCGGTGGGTTTGTTTTTTTGCCACTCTGTATCTACAAATCCGGGCGCTACAGCATTAACCCTTATATTATACGGTTGCAAAAACTTAACTAAATTTTTTACCAGCGCATGTACTCCCGATTTTGTTACACCGTAAGCCAACGACACCGAATGTGCGTACAGTCCCATTAAAGAGCCTGTAAACAAAACATTGCCACCGCTTTCGATGCGACTTAAAATTCGTTGAAGCAAAAAAACAGGAAAGTGTAAATTGCCGAAAAATACCTGTTCCCATTCCTCTAATGTTGTTTGTTCGAATGGTGTACGGCAAGTAATTCCCGCGTTGAAAACAATTGAATAAAGAAAAATATCATGTTCATCTAAAAAGGAATCGATTTTTGAAATTGATTCTTTTTCGGTTATATCAGCTTGCAAAATTTCGATTTTACTTGAACTGATTTCCTTCAGTGAATATTGTGCCTGAATAGCACATTTTTCATCTGAATTATAGGTCAGTATAAGATTATATCCTGATTTGGCGAGCTTTTCGGCAATTGCATATCCAATTCCTTTGGTGCCACCTGTTATAAATACATATTTTTGTTTATGCATTTCCGGAAAAATTTCGTGCTATTTCTTAACTTCAACAGGTTTTCTTTCTCTTTGCGATTGCAGTAGGTTTTCGTACGATTCGTGTATCGATTTTTTAATTTTAGTGGACGAAACTCCGTTTCCATAAGGAAAATAAAATACCTCAACGCCAAGTTCCTTTAAATAATCATATTTTCCGAACCAGTCATCTCCTACAACAAAAGCATCAATATTCAGTTTTTTAACTATTTCGGTATGGTCAAGCGTATGTTGCGGTATAACAATATCGGGAGTTTTTAATGCCTCAATTATCTGAAGCCGTTCGGTAAAAGGTATAATTGGTTTATCTTTATAGGACATAACCAGTTCGTCGGTGCTGACACCTACAATGAGTATGTCAGCCAAACTTCTCGCGTAATTAATCATTCGTAAATGATTGTAGTGAAACATATCGAATGTTCCTGAAGTGTAAACTATCGTTTTTTCTTTAAACACGGCATTTTTTTTATATAAAAAACTTTATTACAAATAACTTGCAAAGGTAATATTTTTCTATTACTAACCAAGTTTAATACTTAAAATCGGGCATTTCTTTTCTGAAGATTTATTAAAAGATTTTTGGGGATTACATAATTGGAATATATAAGTGAATCTGTATGTATATGTTAGATATTTAATTAGATATACTATGATAATTTAATATGAGTATCCGCTTTCGCGCCTTAAAATTAGTTAATATAAGTTATGCATGC
>CAYONE010000057.1:0-28689 GCA_964405245.1 uncultured Paludibacter sp. | reverse complement strand
TCTTTTGTACGGCACTATTGCCGCTTAATGTTAATTATTTTTTACCGAAGTATTGGGATTACATTCAGATCCATAATAAATCTATTTTTACTGTTGAAAATTATTTCGGTTCAATGAATTGTTCATTCATTTCTTTTTTTTAACTTTGCAAAAGTCAATACAGTTATTTACCGGATGGAAGCATTAATTTAAAATCCATCATTAAACCATATCAGAAACCCGAAAGGATATAAACTAATTTTTTTTTCAACATATTAATTAAATAGCATTCTGCTTTGTTCGTGCACCCGGAAACCTAGGAAATTTCTATCAGCGAACACCAAATCAGAACAAAAGAGCATAATGCTCGCGCCAAATGGCGTGGGCTTTTGACTTATCTATTACATGCATTCCTCTGTGTGCATGTGTAACTGATAAGAATTAGCTCACGCTTTTTTTATGTAATAAATCAGAAATAATATTTAGATATAAAGAATTAAGAATGACAATAACAGCCAAATCATATAAAATCCGCAATAGTCGGTTGGTTCAACCTTCAGAGGTAGAATCGACAGGCTCTGTGGGTGTATTGATGGCTGAAGAATTAAATAAAATTCATAAGGAAATGGAAATAATGAAAACAACAATTGAGCAACAAAAAGCATTGTTACAACAAATAGCAAGCAATACCAAATACCCTTTGAAACCTTATACAGTTGATGATTTTGAAGCAATGTTTGGCTTAAAGAAAAACTCGCAATTGAATTACAGAAAAGCGGGGAAATTGGGTTTTATAAAACTTGGCGAAACAGTGTTATACACCCAACAGCATATTAAGGATTTTATAGAATTGCACGATTCTACAAATCAAAAGAAAAACAATTGAGTAAATTATGTATTTTTGTAGTATAATATCGGGCGTCAAAAAAAAGTAAAAGATTTATTTAAAAATCGGCGTGGGCTTTTGACTTATCATTTGCGTGTGGCCTTCCTAGGGGCTTGGGTGCGGGTAAGGATTTAGTCCACGCTTTTTTTTAAGATATGGATAAAACCATATCTTCTGTAAACCGGCAGTCGCTATGCCACTTTGAGAGCTTTGACTCCTTCCGGTAAGTCGCGTAGCGACGACCGATTTTCTTGCGTTGGAATTTATTCCAATGCAATCGGGGAGATATTTATTTCAATGAAATTGGGTGAAGGTGAAACTTAATCCAATACTAAAAAAATTTTATCAAATGAATCGCTCCCTAATAATTGCCCAAATCAATCAATTTTGTACATTTGCAAAACAAATTTAAAATAGTCTGAAGAAACAGAAATACAGATATCAATCTAATAATTACATATTAATTAAATAGCATTCTGCTATTGTTCGCGCGCTAGAAACCTGAGAAATTTCCATTAAGCGAACCAAGTAAACAGATTCAATGAGCATAATGCTCACGCCAAACGGTGTGGGCTTTTGACTTATCGTTTACTTGTAGGCTTCTCAGGGCCTCTAGCGCGGATAAGAATTTAGTCCACGCTTTTTGTTTCAGGACGTTTCTTTTCCGGACCGGTAGTTCAGAATATAAAACCGAACTACCTATGGCAAACGAAAATCTCTCCAAAGCTAAAAATGCAAAAAACGATGAGTTTTACACCCAATACCACGATATTGAAAAAGAAATAACCGCGTATTTAGATTACAATCCCGATGTTTTTCGCGAAAAAACGATTCTGTTGCCATGCGATGATCCCGAATGGAGCAATTTTACAAAGTATTTTGCCCAAAACTTTAACCGTTTCGGGCTGAAAAAATTGATCAGCACCAGTTATGCCCCTGAAAGTAAAACTTACAAGAATGGTTATCAACCAACACTTTTTGAAACAACTGATCCAAAGTTCGACGAAAAGAAAACCCGAATTAAAGGAAAAATATTCACACTGACTCATGATAAAAGTGGTGATGGAAAAGTGGATGTGAACGATCTGGAATGGACTTATTTAGAAGGAGATGGCGATTTCAGAAGTAAAGAAATTAAAAAACTGCGAGATGAAGCTGATATCATTATTACAAATCCTCCATTCTCGCTTTTTAGGGAGTTTCTAGCATGGATTGTAGAAGCTGATAAGAAATTTGTAATAATTGGAAGTAAAAATTCTATTACTTATAAAGAAGTTTTTCCATTAATTAAACAAAATAAAATATGGATAGGTACAACAAGCTTTAATAAAGATATGCTTTTTATATCTCCCGAAAAAATTAATTCAAAGGACAAGCCAGATACAGCTACAAGAATTGTAGATGGTGTTGTTTATTTAAGATCTCCTTCAGTATGGTTTACAAATATTGACCATGGAAGGCGGCATCGACCGCTACCATTAATGACTATGAATGATAATCTGAAATTCAGCAAACATAAAGAAATTAAAGGGAAAAAATCGTATGACAATTATGATAATTACCATGCTATTGAAGTACCCTACACTGATGCTATACCAAGTGATTATGATGGAGTAATGGCAGTTCCAATTAGTTTTTTAGATAAATATTGCCCTGAGCAATTTGAAATTTTGTGGGTAACTCAAAGAAATGATGATCCTTATAAAATAAAACAATATAACAAATCAGAGTATTTAAATGCAAATGATTTAAATGCCAGAGGAGTAATTATGATAAATGGAAAGCCGAAAGCAATGTTTGCAAGAATCTTAATCAAACACAAAAAATAACACATGAAACGTCCATGGTAAAATAATTATTAACACACAAAAGTAATGATTATTTTAGCATGGTAAGTTCCATCTGACAACTAAAAAAAATAAA
The DNA here is from genome assembly GCA_964405245.1 of uncultured Paludibacter sp. Classification (GTDB taxonomy): domain Bacteria; phylum Bacteroidota; class Bacteroidia; order Bacteroidales; family Paludibacteraceae; genus Paludibacter. The sequence continues at coordinate 25,901 of CAYONE010000057.1, read as the reverse complement.
TTATAAACAGATGAAAACAACACTTCGAATCGACATTACAGTAAAAGATATTTGTAACGGATTTGTTTATAACGAACTGGAAGGCAAAGGTTTGTTTGGTTTATCGGGGCAACTAACCATTCAGCCCGAATACCAGCGCAATTATATTTATGCCGATGGGAAAAGGGATGTAGCTGTTATTGAATCTATTCTCAAAGGCTACCCCCTTGGTTTGATTTATTTCAATAAAGTGAGCGACAATAAATTTGAAGTGCTGGACGGGCAGCAGCGTATTACCAGTTTCGGACGTTTTGTAACCGGTAAATTTGCAATAAAAGATGAAAACGGAATGCATCAGTATTTCGATGGCATAGCTTCAAACAAACAGGAACTTATATTAAACACCAAACTACTGATTTACGAATGTGAAGGAACCGAAAGCGAAATAAAAGAGTGGTTTCGTACCATAAATATTGCCGGTATTCCACTGAATAATCAGGAATTAATGAATGCTGTATATTCAGGTCAGTTTGTTACACTTTGTAAGGAAGAATTCAGTAACAGCCTGAATGCCAATATTCAAAAATGGAGCGCCTATATTTCGGGAAGCGCCAATCGTCAGGATTTTCTGGAACGCGCGCTCGACTGGGTAAGTAAAGGCAATATTGGCGATTATATGAGCAGGCATCGGTTTTATACAAACATTACCGAATTGAAAAATTATTTCAATTCAGTTATCGATTGGGTATCTACAGTATTTATCGATGTGGAAAATGAAATGCGTGGTTTGGAATGGGGTCGACTTTATGAACTTTATCATAATCAACCTTATAATCCTCAAAAAATATCAGAAGAAATAAATTCATTGTATGCCGACCCGTACTTGAAAAACCGAAAAGGAATTTTCGAATATTTACTTGGAGGATCAACCGATACCAAACTGCTTGATATCAGAGTTTTTGATGAAGCCACAAAAAAAGCCGTTTACGCAAAGCAAAAAAACGAAGCAGAATTAAACGGAATTTCAAACTGTCCGTTATGCGCCATAGGGCACGATGCCAACAAAACCAAAATCTGGACATTAACCGATATGGAAGCCGACCATGTATCAGCCTGGAGCAAGGGCGGAGTAACTGATATCAAAAACTGCCAAATGCTTTGTAAAAGTCACAACAGGGCAAAGGGAAACCGATAATTTCCAAATGGTTTTCAGAAAAGATAAACGAAGAAAGTCAGGCAAATAAATATGAAAGGTATTTTTAATCCAAATCGTGCAATTTGAAAGTCAAACCATTTTCGAAATCAAAATTTTCCGCATAGCAGACTCCACATCTAAAAGATATGCAGAATTAATTGTAAAGGTTTATAACGCAATTTTTAAACCCCCGTTACAAACCGCGAGAATCTTTTTCAACCGTTTCCCAAAAAACCAGGTTAGAGATCTTAATGCCTTATATAGTTTATCCTGAATCTCGGATTAGGAAAACAAAAAATCCGTTTATGTTAGTTTCTTATCAGAAATTTTATAAATTTACTGCAAATTTCAATCAAGTATCAATACGTAATTTTCTTGAAAGTTACAATCAAATTGAATTAACTTTCATTCCTTTCAAATTATATAAATGCGAAATTAAATTTGTAGAAACTGATATTTTTTTTATGCAAGAGCAAAATCTATTTTTTGTAATGAAATTTATAACCGCATCAAAAACAACTTTGAAACAGTTACCTGCAATGTTATTAGAAGGTAAGATGAAGATATTCAAATATATGATTTTTATCACTTTGCTAATCACAGGCTCATTTTCAACTGCCGCACCACAACTAACCCGTAACTATGCCTACCGCTATTTTACTACCCGCGATGGATTAGTGCAAATGCAGGTAAGAAGTATATTTCAGGACAGAGATGGTTATATCTGGTTTGGAACAAAAGGCGGAGTAAGTCGTTTCGATGGGATTTCGTTTAAAAATATTACGCAGGAGGATGGTATTTCGGTAGGCGATATGTTATCCATAAATCAATGGGGCTATAAAAAACTGTTTTTCTTTCAAAACAGTTTTCAAATAATGCATGAGAATGATTCTTTGGAATTAATTCAATTACCCGATACACTCAAATTTTTTAAACATAGCTTTCAATCAATAGAAATTGATGAAGATGAAATTATATTGATAAATATTCAAAATACACTTAATGAATTACACATTCAAAATAAACTTGATCATTTAATCTGGAATGTTCATACCCGAAAATTCCGAAAATGGAATGGGATTGAGTATAAAATCCTTGCTTTTAATGACAAATATATTTTAACAAGTAATGCACTTTATTTGCGGAACGGATTGTCGCTTACAAAAATTCAATCAATACCCAATAATCATTCCTACGCCCAGGTAAACTGGGAAAGTGGAGATTTCTACTTGTACAATTATGTGAACAGTGCAATTGAAAAATACACTTTGATAAACAATCAGTTCATTTCATTGGAAACAATAGTCAAAAATGTTTACAATGACAGATTTACATTATTGCCAGATAATTCCATTTTATATTTCGTAAATAACTCTGAAGCCCGCATATTTCCGACACAAAAAGCAAGCATAGGTGTGGAAATGGCATACCTTGAGGAACCTTTTGTTGACAGGGAAGGAAATCTTTGGATTACAAGTAACAATGGATTGTATAATTTCTTTAATCTTAATTTTGAAGAATATTACTTAGGTTTAGGAAAACCTGACAATATCTGGAGCGTACTGCAAGATAATGAGAAAAATTTATGGTTTGGAAGTTATGGTTTTGGGTTGTGGCGAATGGATAAAACAGGCAAATTGCTTGCAGCCAATCAATATAATCCCGCATGGATACGACAATATATGGGTTCAACCCGTAGCAAATCAGGTACGCTATATATGCCGACAAGCGGAGGTTTAACGGTTTATGAAAACGGAAAATTTACAAATTATTTGTCAGGCATCTCATTATCATCTTATTTCAACGAAGACAATCAACAAATTTACTATTCAGGATTTCAACAAAATCCTGAAATACGGGGATTGTGGATAGGTATTGACCAAAACAGAAAATTTATTCCATGGGATAAAAGTTATCCGGTAGGTTTGGGTAAAGATAGCAAAGGAAGAATTCGACTTGGCTCATTTCGGGGTCAGGGCTATTTACTGAACGACAGTATAATTGTAACGGATACAGTAAAACGACCTTATGAAGGAGTTATTAGCTTTGCTACCGATAAATGGGGGCGACTTTGGAAGGCTACTACTAAAGGTTATTATGTGGAAATGCCAGATGGAAAAGAACATCGTTTTGCTCCGCAAATTAAAGGATTAGTTGCTTCGGTGTTTAATTATCAAGATAAATATTTATTGATGGGTACAGGCTCCGGAATGGCAATTGCGCTTTTGAAAGATGACATGCTGAAAAATCCTGCTGTTTTCGAAATTGGATACGAAGGTGGTTTCACTGGGCTTGAAACTGGTCAGAACGCATTTTTCGAAGATCAAAACGGGGATGTGTGGGTATGTACAGCAACGAATGTGTTAAAATTCAACCCCGATAAACTTGTTCAGTCACAAACGCGGTTTTTGCCTCCGATACGTGTTTCAAATATTTCATATTCAGAGAATAATTACGACTGGTCTACAGTTTTTCTATTGATTCAAAAGGAAGTGAAAATAGCTTCGGGAAATAAATTTTTCCGCATCGATTATATTGCCAATTCTATTTCAGCTCCTAAATCATTACGGTTTAAATACCGTTTAAAAGGACTTTCGGATAAATGGTCGGAACCGGTTTATACAAAATCGGTATATTACACAAATATAGGTTATGGAAGTTATGTATTCGAAGTTCAATGCAGTTTGGATGGAATTCACTGGTCTGAAGTAGCCCAAAGTGCGCAAATCGAAATTACTGTTCCGTTTTATTACCGACCGATTGCTGTAGTTTTTTATATATTGCTCCTGATTTTTATCAGTAGTTTAGTTACATACAGTCTTTATAAAAGGCGACAAAAAATTAAAATAGAGAAAATAACACATCAGAAACTCGAAAACGAATTACAACTTAAAACACTTCGTTCAAAAATTATCCCACATTTTACTAAAAATGTTTTGAGTGCTATCGGGCAATTTGCCATGACCGACAAAATTAAAGCCGGGCACTTTATTTCAATTTTTTCACGATTTACGCAGCTCTCATTAAATAATGCCGATAAAAACTTTATCCGACTGGAAGATGAACTGAATTACATTGAGTATTATCTTGATCTTGAAAAAATGCGTTTCAACGAACGGTTAAATTATAAAGTCGATGTTGATTCAGATGTTGATAAATCGGTGTTGATACCTACTATGGCTCTACATACCTTTTGTGACAATGCAATTCGACACGGATTGGTCAATAGCAAGGATAAAGGTGAGCTACTTATAAAAATATTTAAGACTGCAACAGGAACAATGATTAATGTTATCGATAACGGGATAGGAAGGAAACGCGCAACCGAACTTGGAACAAAAGGAAACGGACAGGGTTTGGCTCTGATACAGGCGCAAATAGAATTTTACAATAAAATTAACACGAATAAAATTACACTTGACATTTTTGACCTTACTGATAATACTGATAGAGCTGTGGGGACAAAAATTGTATTTTTTATTCCAAATGAGTATCGTTTTGAAGTCGAAAAATAGGTGAATAAGTTATATGGCGATACGAAACTTTGAAAGCATATAGGATTAAAAACTTTGAAAGTTTCAGGAATTTGAAAAAATGAAATATTTTTCTTATTAAGTAATTTTACAACTATATTTTAACGTAACTTCAGCACTTTAATGAGTGCTTTATTTAGCGCATTTAAGAAAATTGTAATTTTCACCAAGACAGCTAATTTTATACGAATAAATGTTGATATTTGCTCTTAAATTCCCCCTTTAGAGAGGTAGTGGCAAAAAAGTTATATTTTAACATATAAAACTATGTATGATAATAAAAAAATGCTGATTGTAGATGATGAAGAGAATTCCCGTCTTTACCTGGCAAATATCTTGCTTGAATTGTATCCCAAACTATATGTACAGTTTGCTTCAACACCGCAGGAAGCGCTTTTTCTGATATCGAAAAATACATTTGATACAATTTTCATGGATGTAGAAATGCCCGAAATGACAGGGCACGTGCTGGTAAAACAGATTCGCGAACAGCAAAATCTAACACCGGTAATCTTTGTTTCAGCTTTTTCAAACACTACCTATTTACGTAATGCTTTACGATTAAGCGCCGTGGACTATCTTGACAAACCTGTAAATCCAAAAGAATTAGAAACAGCAGTTGCAATGGCGTTAGGTAATCGTATTCACGAAATTGATGCTAATAATGATGCAGGTAAAAAAATCAAGTTATTTTGTGAGCATGGTTTACTTTACTTTGAACCTGATGAGATGTTATGTTTTGAAACCAAAAGAAACAATTCCTTGGCATATTTTGTCAATGACAATAAAAAAGTGATAGTTCGCTATAATCTGACTGAACTAATTGCAATTCTTCCCGCAAAGATATTTGTACGAGTCAGTCGTCAGTTTATCGTTAACATTCATAAAATCAAATACATATCGAAAAGTACTAAATCTATTGTTCTTAATTATCAGAGGGAACAGCTGGTGATACATAAGATATATCCTGAAATTTTGAAAAGTGACAATAAAAATATATAAATAATTGTCATAGTATTTATCAGTATTTGCATCAAAATGAAATCCTGAAAATCTAATCAAATTGTATAAAAGCAACAATGAACCTTAACATCTGTAGTAAAATAAAATTCAGGTGAAAATGCTGAAAGAAAAAGTGCATGATAAAAACTTTAACTATATTTGAATTCGAATTTTGAAAGAGGTAATTTTTTGATTTTTCATACATCAATTATTTAATAAGTTAGTGTTCAAAATTAGTTTATATTATTCGAACTCTTTATTATCTGTTCCGGATAACACCTAACAGGTTTTAAAAACCTGTTAGGTGTAGATAGTTTCTCTAAACCAAACGATATGGATAATATAAGTTAATTCTGTTCACTTACTTAACGTTTTTTACATCTGCAATAAGAATAACTATTACTGATTCTTGAATACAACACTTACCATATTAGGATGCGGTTCGGCATTGCCCACCAAAAAACATTTTCCTACTTCGCAAATTCTTGAAATGCGCGATAAGCAATATATGATTGATTGTGGTGAAGGTACACAAATACGTATGCGTCAAATGGGCGTTCATACAAACAAGCTCGGCCATATTTTTATTTCACATTTGCATGGCGATCATTGTTTCGGACTTATTGGGTTGATTTCTTCCTTTGGTATGCTCAACAGGACTGCCGAACTGCACATTCATGCGCCTGCCGAACTGGAAGAAATAATGCAACCTCAATTGAAATTTTTCTGCGAAGAATTGCCTTTTAATGTGATTTTTCACCCTATAAATCCGCGCAAACACGAACTTGTTTTTGAAGACCGAACAGTTCTGGTTTATACAATTCCACTAAAACACCGTGTGCCAACCTGTGGTTTTCTGTTTGAAGAGAAACCGCGCGACAGACATATCCGGCGTGATATGATTGATTTTTTCAACATACCTGTAGCAAGAATTCAGAAAATTAAGCAAGGCGAAGATTATATAACGACAGAAGGCGAAGTGATTAAGAACGAACTGCTGACAATTGCAGCCGAGCCTCCAAAACGTTTTGCTTATTGTTCGGATACTGCATATTCCGAAAAAATTATTCCGATCATTGAAGGTGTGGATTGTTTGTATCACGAAGCCACGTTTATGAATGATGAGTTGAAGCGTTCGCAAAATACACAACATTCAACAGCTGCTCAGGCTGCTACTATTGCCAAAAAAGCTAATGTGAAAAAACTAATCATCGGGCATTATTCAGCTCGTTATATCAATACCATTCCTTTGCTCATGGAAGCGAAAGAAATTTTTGAAAACACTTTAGCTGCCGAAGATATGACTGTTTATGAATTTTGATATTTTTTATGTTTGACCACAATCATTAATAAGATGTAGTCATAAAAGAGCTTTAAATCTATATTTTCAAGTTTTATTTTTATTTAGCTCTTTTATGACTGCTTCATTTAGGTTTTACTCCTTGTTTTCAGGTACAATATCTTCTATTCTGAGTTTTGACGGGAAAAATATCTGAATAACGCCATTCAATCCCAAACTCATAACAATATTATAGAAAAATGCCAGAAAAGCAATAAACATTAAGGCGCCTGAGAGTGCAGCCAAAATCATATACCAGTTATATTCGCCTTCGTAGTAAATGGTGCGTCGAAGCATTCCGTTCAAACCTGCCATTCCCATAAATGCTCCCATGCCAATACCTCCCAATAAATGACACCAGAAGTGGATATTTGCTAATTTCTGACTGTATAGTTTGGCTCCGTTGGTTACAATAGGAAACAAAATATAAACTGCCGAGTATAATGTCATGGTTAAGCCAACCAATACTGCCACATGTACATGAGGTCCAACAATCCATTGTGTGTTGTGTAAAATTCGGTTTAAACCTATATCTGCTTGCATAATTCCCGCAGGAACAGCCAAACCAAAACCAAGCAAACCTCCAAGTAAGAATTTTAAAGGATTGGTCATTTTTAGTGGACGCGCACTCCATAAAGTAACTAAAGTTATGAAGAATGCTAAACCCTGAGTAATTAGTTCAAATGCTGTTACCAATTCACCCGACAAAATTTTAAGAATTCCCGGCTGTGCCTGATCCGACATAAGATGATGCGACCATACTGTCCATGATACAATTAATTCAACCAATAATGCAGCGCGGGCAATGTTCTGCATAAACAAGTTTTTTCCTGTAATAAGCATTGCCAATAAATACCATGTGCCGGCTACGAAGATTAAAACTAAACCATCAGCAATAAGGTCCAGGCCCCACCAGAACCAGTTTTTGTACAATAATGCATCTATGGATGAATGTTTTAGATCTACACCGAATAAATATGAAATCATATAAACAAGAATCAATACACCGGTAAATAAAATAATTCCTGCATTTAATGCCACATCAACAGTTCCACGGGCTACTGCTGCTACAGGTAATGAAACAAGGTGTTCTTTTTGCTTTTCTTTCTTTTTAAAAATATTTTCAAAAGCATCAATCCCAAGTGCTGATTTAATGAGTTTTCCGGATGGTTGTTTTTCCCAACCGGCAGGAGTGTATGTAATGGTTGCAAAAATGTTGATAACAAAGAAAACTGTACCAACCATAATCAGTGCAATACCCAAAATAAATATTGCGCCACCAACTGGACTAAACTGAGTGAAATCAGCAGGAAGTGGCCAGTAGAGTGTGTAAAGAGGAGAATAATGTGTAATAAATCCGGCTAACCAAAATGTCATTGTTCCAACTGCAATTAATATCCATGTCCAATTTGCCAATTTAAAACTCCATATTGGTTTTTTCATCAAAAATGGAACTAAAAACAGGAAAGCACCAAAAACAAGTGAATAGGTTGAGCCAAAAATTCCAACTAATGGGTGTGCTGTAAGAATACCAAAATATTGTTCTGCAGGCATGATGGAAGGATCAACCTGGAAAACACGCATAATCATTCCCTCAAACAATGCGAAGAAATAATATACCAACGAAACCACTACAAAGCGCAAAACTAATTTTTGCATCGGTGTGAGCGTTTTAGGTTTAAATAAACCTTCCTCTCCATTTAAAAATATTTCTATGAATTTCATACTATTATTTTTTTCTTTAAAGTTACTTTTGTTTTTTAAAATAATTCCCCCTTTAGGGGGTTAGGGGGCAATTATTCAATTACCTCTACTGCATTCTCAATAATCATTTGAGCACCTTTTGGACCTGAATATTCTGTAGAACGAATGGAGTAAACGCCGGGCTTATTGAACTGCCACAAAATATCATTTTTATGACCCGGAACAACCTGCATTTGAAATACCATAGAGTTATCCTGACGGAACAGTCCGAAACCGTAGGTCAAATCCATAGAGGTTACATTAAATAAAGCTTTTTCTCCTGCTTTGATTACAAGTTTTTCAGCAGGTAGTTTAAACTGATGATTGGCTACCGTAATGTCAAAAACCTTATCTGCTTTTATGTCAGCACGGTTAAAGTCCATCGGCGCCCACGGAATAGTATTGTAGGTAATAATGTGAAGTGAAACACCTGCAACAATTAGTACCGAAACAAAAACATAAAATAATTTTGTTGGAGCTTTATAAGCATTACCCTGTTTGGTTATTTTATACCCAAACCATGCCATAAGCGCCATAATTGCCAGTGCATAGCAGGTGTACGCAATGGTTTGTCCCCAAAGGACGACTTGTGAATCTACCATGATTATTAAATTTAAAAGTTAGTAAATTATTTTGTTGAAAGACTTAATGCAGTATTTTCATTTTTAATATCGAGTAAAGTGGTTGTTTTTAAAATCCCGAAAGTTTTATCCCGAACTTCACCCCATTTTTCATGCATTGAACACCGGTTTTGAAGTGGACATTCCCTGAAACCAAAAAAACACATATTTTCTTTGCTAAAATCCTCGGTTGCATTTACAATATTAAATAGTGAAATTCTTTCTAAATTGTTTGCTATTTTAAATCCTCCCTGTTTCCCTTGTATGCTTACTAAAATTCCCTTTTTTGAAAGTAGTTTTAGTTGGGTACGAAGATAACTGTAGGGTATTTGTAGAATTTTTGCCAGGTCTTTAGCTGTATATAACTCGTTTTCGTTGAGCGACATATATCCAAGTATGCGAAGCGAGTATTCAGTTGTTTTATTAAAGTTCATTTCTGTTGTTAATTTTCAGTATGCTGATATTATTTAAATGATATGTAAATATATCATTTATATGCAAATGAAATACAATATTTTGATAAATCAAAATATTTGAAAGATTTTTTTAAAAATTGCAAAAGATTTGTGGAGAACGCGCGTTATATTCATCATACCATCAGCAAAATTTTTAAGCTAAAATTGTATTTTTGTTGAATCATTTACCCCCTTCAAAAAAATTGATAAATATGAAAAAGTTAATTATCTTTCTGTTCATTCTCACTGTTGTAGTTACTGGCATACTTTTAGCTCAGAAAAATGTAGAAATAGAATATGATACACAATGGAAAAAAATTGAAGAACTTGCCGAGAAGCAACTTCCTGAATCGGCATTAAAAGAAACTGAGTTGATATTAAAAAAGGCGAAGGAAGAAAATAATGTGCAACAGTTGATAAAAGCCACTGTTTACAAAATGCGCTTTACCTTAGAAAAAGAACCCGATAAAACACCAAAATTGATAAAGGAATTTGAAACTTTTACCGAAAAAACTACAGATAAAACTGATAAGGCATTGTTAAATTCGATGCTGGCTGAGTTGTATGCACAGTATTATCAGGCAAATCAGTGGAATATCGAGGAAAGAACTGAAGTTCATGGAACAGTTCCTGATGATATAAAGGAATGGACAAAAAATATTTTTTATGATAAAGTGATGGCGTTGCTCGATGCTTCACTGCAAAATACGGAGTTACTCCAAAAAACTGATGTTACGAAGTATGAACTGTTACTCGAAAAAGGCGATGACAGCAAAGTACTTCAACCTACGCTTTTCGACTTTTTGGCGCAACGCAAAATTGATATTCTGGAATCGCTTGAGGGCATTGTAGCAATTGAAAACCCGCTTGACGATGCAAAATATTACTTACCTGCCAAGGAATTTGTTAAGATAATTCCAGATGAAGAATTTCAGCAATCGCTCGAAAATAAAATTCTCGCGGTTTTTCAGCAATTGATTTCATTTCATTTGGACGACAAACAACCTGATGCGCTGATATATTTCGATTTACAGCGTTTGGATTATGTAAACGCTAAATCGAACGATAAAAAAGCCTATCTGAAAGCTTTGGAAAATATGGAACGGCAATTCAAATCGTTTCCGGCTGTGATTGAAGTTATTGCTGATTTGGCAAGTTATTACCACGGATTGAATGTAGATGAAGAAAATGCCGATTTTGATAAAAGCGCACTGCGAACTGCTTACGATATTTGTGCCGATGGAATTAAACGTTTTCCGGAATACAAACGCATTAATTTACTGAAAAATATTCAATCAGAAATTTCGCGCAAAAAACTATCATACAATCATAACGGTGTTTGTTTGCCATCTTCAAAATTAGATTTGAACATCAGTTTTGCTAATATCGACGAAGCTGAACTTAAAGTTTATAAACTCGATGTTAGCGCCATTGATTATTATACTTATAAACAAAACAGTAGAAATGATAGAACCTTGCACCCATCGGCAAAATTGATAGTAACCCGCAAAATTGCACTCAAGAAGGATAAGAATTTTCTTTCAAAAGATACTGAAATTAGCGTGTCTGTTGGCGATTATGGAATTTATGAGCTAAGTCTTGCCGCACCCAACGAAACCAATAAAGAACAAATCGCTTACAGTAGTTTTACGGTATCTTCACTTTCGTATATTATGCGTAAAACCGAACCTGAAAAGTTAAGTTTGTATACTCTGAATCGAAAATCGGGTTTGCAAATCTCAGATGTTACTGTAAAAACAGGTGCTTTAAAATGGAATGGCAAAAAATATGATTTTGAACAAAAATTGTCTGCAAAAACTAATAAATCAGGATTTTGTGCTATTCCCATTAAAAACGAATATACAAACGATGTTTATTTTTTTGAATCGGGCAATGATAAATACTTCAGCAGCCAGAATTATCAGTATTATCAATCTTATGCAAGTGGTCATGAAAATCCGCGACCACAGCTAACAATCCTCACCGACAGGTCGCTTTACCGACCCGGACAAACGGTGTATTTCAAAGGTATCAGTTATTTTTCATCAAAAAACAAACAGGAGGTTAATAAAAACGCTTCGTACGAAGTTACATTATTAGATGCCAATTATCAGAAAGTAAGCTCTAAAAAATTCAAAACCAACGAATTCGGGTCGTTCGCGGGCGAGTTTGTTTTGCCTGCCCAAGGTTTGAATGGTCAATTTACTTTAAATGCTGAAGGAGGTGCGCAAACTATTTGGGTGGAAGAATACAAACGTCCGACTTTCGAAGTGAAAATACCAAAACCGGTTGCTGAAATTCGTTTTGGCGATAATGTTACCGTTAAGGGAAATGTAAAAGCTTTTGCCGGATACGATATTGCCAACGCTAAAGTTAAGTATCGTGTAATGCAGCAACCGCATTTTTTTTGCTGGTGGTTGAATAGACAAACCAAAGAATTAAGCTCTGGGTCGTTGGTTACCGATGCAGATGGGAATTTTGAAATTAACTTCACACCGGAAAAGCCAAAAGATATGATAATTGGCTGGCGAGCCAATGTTTATACTTACGTGGTTTCCGCAGATGTTACACAACAAAACGGTGAAACACAGCAGGGCGAAATGAGTTTTTCTATTGGCGATAAAGCGTTGTTTATTAATGCGACAATTGCTGATAAAATTGAAAAATCCGCCAAGCTTTCAATTCCTGTTTCCGCTGAAACTTTAAATGGCGAACGTGTTTCAACGAGTGTTTCCTATTCATTTTTCAGATTGGAAGAATCCGGAAAATTTATTGAAAGCAACACCGATTTCGATAGCCTGAAAGTAACAGCAAAAGTTATTGCGGGAACAGTTAAAGTGCCGGACAACAAAATTACTTTGGACGCCCGAAAATGGGAATCGGGAGTTTATCGAATGGTGTTAACGGCTAAAGATAAATTCGGAGCCGATGTAAAAACGGAATATAATTTTGTGCTTTTTGCCAAAACGGATAAAAAGACCGCTTATAAAACTTATGAATGGCTTTCGACCGAAAAAACCAAATGTGAACCGGGTGAAAATGCTGTTGTTCGTTTCGGAACTTCAACCAAAAATACGATGGTACTTTATGAATTGATGCAGGGAAATATTGTATTGGAAAGTAAATGGATTAAATTCAATAACGAAATAAAAACGTTTAAATTTCCATTTAAAGAGTCCTATGGCGAAGGAGTAAACGTTCAGTTTACATTTATGAAAGATGAAAAACTGTTCACAAAACAAATATCTATTTCAAAAAAGATTATTAAAAAACAAATTACGCCAAAATTCTCTGTTTTTCGTGATAAACTACAGCCCGGACAGTACGAAACATGGACAGTTACCATTCCCGGTACCGAAAAAAATGCAGCTGAATTGCTTGCTGCCATGTACGATGCTTCGTTGGATATGATTCGTCCGCATAGCTGGTATTTTTCGCCTGATTATCGACCTTTTGTTCCAAATTCGCAGGGTTGGTCATCGGGTTATGATAACGTTGAAGGTGGTGGCGTAAGTTATAATGTTCAGTTTGGAGATATACCTGAATTTAAATTGAATCATTTAAACTGGTTTGGTTTAATCATTGAAGAATACTATTCACACAGAAGAAGATTTAAAGGCGTTATGTATGATATGGTAATGGAAGAAGATGCTGTAGCTATGGATGTTAGCATACCTGAAACAAGAGTTGATATGCGTGGCGATATTTCTAATAATTCGGAATTACCTCCTCCGCCACCACCTTCTTCTGAGCTTAATGAAGTTGTAACTGCTTATGGATATTCAAAAACCACTGTTCAAAAGAGCAGTCAGGTAAAACCGCGTACCAACTTTGCCGAAACAGCATTTTTCTATCCGCAGTTAAAAACCGATGCGCGGGGAAATGTAAAATTCTCGTTTACCGCGCCCGAAAGTCTTACCCGATGGAATGTAAAGCTACTGGCGCATACACAGGATTTATATTTCGGCAGTTTTGATACAACTGCCATTACACAAAAAGATGTGATGGTACAAATGAATTTGCCCCGTTTTGTTCGCCGCTCCGATAAACTGATGCTGAATGCTACTGTGATAAATCTTTCTGATAAGGATTTACAGGCTAAAGTTACTTTTGATTTGATTGATCCTGCAACTGAAAAGGAAATTGAATTGAAAGCTGCATCTGTAAAAAATATCACCTTAAAAGCTGCCGAAACAAAAGTGGTAGAGTGGGAGATAAATGAATTTTCAGATTATGAAATAGTGATTTGCAAAATAATTGCAGAAGCCGGAAATTTCAGCGATGGCGAACAGAAATATTTGCCTGTTTTACCAGATAAAGTGCTTATTACCGAAAGTTTACCGCTGACAATTCGCGGCAATCAAACACGCACATTCAATTTCGAAAGTTTGATGAAAAACGCTTCGAATGTCGATAATAAGAATTTAACCATCGAATTCTCATCAAATCCTGCATGGTATGCTGTGCAGGCTTTGCCAACGCTTTCGGCACCCGAAAACGATAATGCCCTCGATTTGTTTACTGCGTACTATGTAAATTCTTTGGCGGGATTTATTGCCAATTCAAATCCGAAAATCGCTAAAATTTTCGACCAGTGGAAAAATGCGAAAGGCGGTCGCGATGCTTTATTATCGAACCTGCAACAAAATGCTGAACTGAAAAATATGTTGCTCGAAGAAACGCCATGGGTGATGGCAGCTAAAGATGAAACGGAACAAAAACGTCAAATCGCATTACTTTTCGACCTGAATATGCAGAAAAATCAGGCACAGCAATATCTTGATAAACTGCTGAAATTGCAACAACCCGATGGCGGTTTCACTTGGTTCGAAGGAATGCCCTCGAGCAGATACATTACACAGGAGATTTTGATGAATTTTGCGCGGTTAAGTAAACTTACTAACGCTGATTTGCTTGCAACTTACCGATTACCTCTTACCGCTGCATTAAATTACCTTGATTTGGAAATTTCGCGCGATTTTGCCATGCTGAAGAAATACAACAAAAATTATCAGAAGGAAAATTGTATCGGGAACATTCAGTTGTTTTATCTGCATACACGTTCCGAATATCCTGAAATTCCTGTGGCTGATTTTGCAAAAGATGCTGTAAGTTACTACACAACTCAATCTGAAAAATACTGGACGAGTTTTACTCTGTACGGAAAAGCTATGATGGCTATGGTTGCAAACCGTAACGGAAAATCACGAATTGCCAATGAAATTCTTAAATCGCTGAAGGAAAATGCACTGAAAACCGATGAGTTTGGAATGTATTGGGCAAAAAATTCCGCCGGTTATTTCTGGAACGAGCGTCCTGTGGCAGTGCAAGCTGCTATTATTGAGGCATTCACCGAAATTTCAAAAAATGCCTCTGAGATTGACGAACTGAAAATATGGTTGCTGAAACAGAAACAAACGCAGCGATGGGATTCGCCCGTGGCATCGGTGAATGCAATTTATGCACTGTTGTTGCAGGGAAACGATTGGCTGGCGACAGATGGAAAACTTAAGATAACCGCAGGAAGCAAACAAATAACTCCTGCAAAAGTTGAAGCCGGAACGGGCTATTTCAAAGAAACAATTCCGGTGAACGAAATTCGTCCCCAAACCGGAAAAATAACCATTGAAAAAACCGATAAAAATATTGGTTGGGGAGCTGTTTACTGGCAATATTATCTGGAGCAGGATAAAGTTCAGAATTCGGCTGCCGGACTGAAAATTACAAAGAAACTGTTTGTAAAAGAAGGTTCAAAAATGTTGCCATTCGAACAGGTTCAGGTAAAAAAAGGCGCTAAAATTGTAACACGTTTGGTAATCACTACCGACCGCAATCTTGAATATGTGGCGTTGAAAGATTTACGTGCTGCCTGTTTCGAACCTGTAGATCAGCGTTCGGGTTGCTATTGGAAAGAAAGCGTTTGCTATTATCAAACCACAAAAGATGCTTCCACGCAGTTCTTTTTCAGCTTTTTGCCCAAAGGAACTTACGTGTTCGAGTATGAGCTGTGGGCAAACAATGCCGGCACTTTTACCAGCGGCATAGCTTCAGTTCAGTGTCAGTACGCACCTGAATATGTGAGTTACGCAGGAGGTGAAAAGATTGAGGTAAGAAAGTAAAAACAATAATTTCAGGTTGATTTTACGTGTAAAGACAAGGCATGCCTTGTCTTTACACATGATCGTACATATTCATCTCCTGGCAAACAGAAAAAGTGAAATGAATTATTGATTCTACAGATTGGTATGCCAAACAATAAATCGTATGGCTTATAAGTTTTCTATTCAAATTATTCGGACATATAAAGCGCAAAATAAAATTATTTCTTAAATCTTAAATACTGATACATCTCTGATATTGTTTACCTTTGCACCTCTTTTAATACTTATGTTGTTTTGCTGAACCCGTCGCGCAAAAAAAAATTTTTTCTAAACAAAAATCCTCAGAAGCTGTTTAATATTTCCGGATAAACTATATTTTAATGACACAAAAAAATCAGAAGTCGGCTGAAGGTTACAGACCTGCACGGACGAATATATTCAACGTAATTACTCCTTATAAAAAACTGATTACCTTACTTATACTTTTTGCTCTGCTTAGCAACGGAGCAAATCTCGTAATTCCAAAAATCATATCCCATGCCATAGATGATTTTTCGGCGGGGCATTTTTCGTATCAAACAGTAATTATCTGGTTTTTGGTTGCTTCATCAGTCATTTTTTTATTTACAATATTACAAACAGGACTTCAAACTTATGCTTCTGAAAAAGTAGCGCGTGATATACGAACGAAGCTGTCAGAGAAAATCTCGAAACAGTCCTATTCATTTATTCAAAAATCAAACCCATCGAAATTATTAACCAACCTTACTTCGGATGTGGATTCTGTAAAATTGTTTGTTTCGATGGGGGTGGTTTCACTTACGTCTTCGGTGTTTATGGTAATTGGGGCAAGCGCGTTATTGCTTTCCATCAACTGGAAGCTGGCGCTTACAATACTGACGATAATTCCCATAATAAGTGGTGCATTTTTCGTGGTTTTTAAAAAGCTTGGACCATATTTCCGTCGCAGCCGCGAAGTGATTGACAAACTAAACAAAGTTATTAATGAAAGCATATTGGGCGCTGCACTTGTGAGGGTAATGAATGCTCAAACTCAGGAATACAATAAATTTGTGGAAGTGAATACCGAAGCCAAAAATATTGGAATTTCCATTTTGAAGTTTTTTGCGACTTTAATTCCTATTGTGGTGTTTGTTGGCAACCTTGCATCGTTATCAATTTTAGCTTTGGGTGGACATTTCGTGATTCAGGGCAATATGACACTGGGCGATTATGCCGCTTTCAGCTCTTACCTAACGTTGCTGATTTTTCCCATTATGGTAATTGGGTTTATCAGCAACTTTATTGCTCAGGCTTCGGTTGCCTACGGAAGAATTCAGGAAGTGATGAAAGCCCCCGACACTAGTGATACCGGAACTGTAAGCGCTGCATTAAAAGGGAAGATTGCTTTAAAAGATGTAAATGTGAAACTGGGAAACAAACCTGTTTTGAAAGATATAAATTTGATTATTGAACCTGGTTCAAAAACTGCAATAATTGGTCCGACTGCTGCCGGAAAATCGCAGTTACTTTATCTGCTTACTGGATTAATTCATGAAAATTCCGGTGAAATTCATTTCGACGGTATCTATATTAAAGATTACAACAAGGAAAGTCTTCAGCATCAAATTGGGTTTGTGTTTCAGGATAGCGTTATTTTTAATCTGAGTCTTCGTGAAAATATCGCTTTCAATGAGTCGGTAACGGAAGAGTTAATGAACAAAGCCATTGAAACAGCTGAATTGAAAAATTTCGTTGATTCATTGCCCGAAGGACTTGAAACCATTGTAAGTGAAAGAGGCAACAGCCTTTCGGGTGGACAGAAGCAACGCATTATGCTGGCAAGAGCATTGGCTATAAATCCGAAAATTCTTTTGCTCGATGACTTTACAGCTCGAGTTGATAATCAAACGGAAATGAAAATTTTGGAAAATGTTCAGAAAAATTATCCTGAAATTACATTGTTGAGTGTAACTCAAAAAATAGCTTCAGTTCAGAATTACGCGCAAATTGTGGTAATGGAAGAAGGTGAAATTGTGGCGAGCGGCACACATGATTATTTGATGCAAAACAGTACGGAATACGTGCAGATTTTTAACTCGCAACGCAGTACCAACGAAATTGAGAAAGGAAAAAAAGCATGACAAATTATAATCTCAACATAAAAAAAGACGAGAGATCAACTGAAAAATCCGGTGTTTTCAAAACAATCGGTCGTTTGCTGACACTAATGGGTGAGGAAAGAAAAAATCTTTTCATAGCCATGATTTTTATTTTTCTCAATTCAGGACTTAATCTGACTGCACCTTTTTTGATAGGAAATACCGTAGATAAATACATAGTAACGCATCAATATTCAGGTGTAATTCATAATTCACTTATTTTGCTTGGAATTTTTATAACTGCACTTTTCAGTGGATATTTGCAGGCTCAGTTAATGGGTAAAGTTGGGCAGCGAATGCTTTTCAATCTTCGCAACAGTGTTTTTAATAAACTTCAGGAGTTGCCCATCGATTTCTTTAATCAGAATAAAGCCGGTGATTTGATTTCGCGTATCAATAACGATACTGATAAAATCAATCAGTTTTTCTCACAATCGCTGGTGCAATTCATGGCGAGTATTTTCGGAATGATAGGAGCAGGAATTTTTCTGTTATCCATCAATTTTAAATTAGGATTAGCTGCTTTAGCTCCTGCGGTTCTTATCTGGCTTTTTACGAGAATATTTTCTCCCTACGTAAAAAAAGTAAACACTTCGAACATGAAAAGTACCGGTGCTCTCAGTGCAGAAATTCAGGAAAATCTGAACAATTTCAAGGTTATCGTGGCTTTTAACCGCCGCGATTATTTCCGCCGTAAGTTTGAAGAAGCCAATACTGATAATTATAAAACAGCTATTAAAGCCGGCATTGCCAACGGTATATTTATGCCTGTTTATACTTTAATGTCAAATATTGGCCAGTTGGTTGTGCTCGGATTTGGTATTTATCTGATTGCTACAGGCGAATTTTCGGTAGGTTTACTCATCAGTTTTATTGCCTATATTGCATTGTTTTATAACCCATTACGACAAATTGCCGCATTATGGGCTAACTTTCAGGTGGCATTAGCCGGATGGGATAGAATATCTCAAATTCTGGTTTTGGAAAATAACCTGAAAACAATTACTGCTGATAAAAATGAAACCAAAGAAAAACTGATGGTTTTCGAAAATGTTACTTTTGCGTACGTTGAGGGTAAGAATATTTTGAGTAATGTGAACTTTGAGCTTGAAAAGGGGAAAACCTATGCCTTTGTAGGACCTACAGGTGGAGGAAAAACAACCACTGCATCCTTAATGGCAAGACTTTACGATCCGACCGATGGACGCGTTCTGCTCTATGGAAAAGACATACGTTCGGTTGACGACGGTTTTCGAACTGCCAAAATCGGTTTTATACTTCAGGAGCCAGTACTTTTTACCGGCAATTTACGGAGCAATATTCTTTATGGCAACGAATGTTTTGCCGGACTGAGCGATGATGAACTCATGAAAGAACTGCGTGAAGTTAATCTCGATGGGTTGATTCAAAGATTCGATAATGGTTTTGATACAGAAATTTCAACATCGGGCGACAGTTTAAGTTTGGGGCAAAAACAAATTATTGCTTTTATACGTGCAGTCATTCGCCGACCTGATTTGCTGATATTGGATGAAGCTACAGCTAATATCGACACTGTTACCGAGCAACTTTTAGACGATATTCTCCGTAAATTACCCAAAAGTACTACGCGGATAATTATTGCGCACAGGCTTAATACCATAGAAAGCGCCGATGAGATTTTCTTTGTTAATGCAGGCACGCTTACCCGCGCAGGTTCAATGCATGATGCCGTAGATTTACTCTTAAAGGGGAAACGGGAAAGTTAATAGATATTTACATTAATCCCAAACAAAATAAATTCAGGCAATTCATATAACAAGTTACAGTATTTGTAACTCTCTTAAGTTTCTAAATGCAAAATATTTTTTTGTGATATAAAATCGGAGAATAATGCTGAAAAAAGCACCTGTTTTCCAGGCGATTTACATCGCCTGGAAAACAGAAAATGTTGAAGATTATTGATTAAACAGATAGATTTGCCTCGCAATAAAATCTTGCGACAGCTGATACAAACTCATAATCATTGGTTTATCTCGGACGTTCTCCAAGCAGTGTATTTATAATTGTGAATATCCTTTAGTAGAGGAAATATTTTGAGTTTTTAATGAATTAGTGTAATATTCTTTTTTTTTACTGCACATATTTTATCTGCAAACTTAAGTTATTTATCCAGCAATTTACAACGATATAAAAATCATGCATATTGCTGCTATAGGTATAATGGCGATTAATATTTTGTTCGCTATCCTTATTTTCTGTTTCTTTTCCAACCCAAACACTTCCCAGGCAGTTTCTCAGTTTTTGAACCAATGCGTTGTATTGTGTAAGTGCGGTGCTTTTTGTCAGATTTCCAGAACTTATTGTGGATGATTTTACATAAAAAAAGGTCTTGATATCAACTTCTATTTCAGTTTTTACTGCTCCGGTCAACCTATACTTCGATTCATAGGTCGTTATAAAATTATCAGTAATTTCTTTTCCTTTTAACTGTTCCGGTGATGCTGAGCATAAATACGAAAGTGATTTTGCAAATGCTGCAAGCGATTGAGCTTCAGCTGAATTATCAACCGTTAGAACATTGTTAGTCCAGGTTTCTTTCTGAATCAGCATATCATTTTTATCGAGTTTAATACCTTTGGAATTATTTCCATCGAATTCGCCCTCAAAAGAAGTTTCACTTGTTAAGTACTTCTTTCCTTTACCTTTCATTACTCCGTTTACAAAATTACCATAATAAGATGTATCATCCGGATAATAAAAAATGCAGAAGCCGTTGAAACCATTCTGATAATTTCCAAAAACAGTATTTACGTTGTTCACCAGCGCCATTCCCCATGGCTTACGGTCTTTGTGGTTACAAATCTGGTATTTACCATTATCATACACCATCCCAAATCCGTTATCGGTTATTCCCATAGTAAAATTGGGAGTGGTTTTGGTGTCCACATTTATCCAGTTGCTTTCGTAAATCAAGCCTTCTTTTTTCACTTTTTCATTTTTATCGTACATGGTTCCATAACCATTCATTTTCCCGTTAAGCCAGTAACCATCATACGAATCACCTGAAGCAGCCCAAGTGTATTTTCCTACTCCATTCAATCTTCCGCCAATAAAATCGCCGGTATAAACATCATCTGTTTCAAAAAGGAATGAACCATAACCATTCTGACAGTCGCCCCAAAGACATTTGGCTGTAGATGCTTTTTGGAGATAAATTTCAATCATAATTCCGAATGAATTTTTAATAGAAACGAAAACTCTGGATTTCAAGTTTTTAAATAAATACCACTCTTTGTTTTTTTCAAATTTACTGATTACCCAGTTTGGCGTTGTTAAACATGCTTTTAATGCATTATAATAATTTTGGAAAACTTCATCATCGAATGATAAAATTTCTGTAAAAGTCCAGCCTTTATCTTTTTCTGAATATATGTTAGCATTTTTGTTTATAAAAACACGAGAAGAATACGATTCTGATTTCGTGTCAGAATTTCGAACACCTTTAAAGTTGGTAAATGTTCCGTTTTCAGCTTCTGAAATAATTTTTTGTACCTTTTGGCAGAAGTCATAAGGAACCTGGGCAATTGCACCTACCCATAAAAAATTAATTACGAGTAGAAAATACTTTGATTGTTTCATGGATTTATCTCTTTTTTCGAGAAAATGTTTTTTGATAATTCAATGTAATCTTTGGATTATTCCAAGTTTTTCGTTTGTAAAGTCTATATCGGTACGGTTTCCAGTATATTTTGAATTTGTATTGTTTATGCTTGTTTTTATTCGATATTTACCTTTTTTTAAAATAATTTTTACATACCCTTCTTTTTCAGTGTCCTCAGGAAAAACTGTTGTTACGGGTTTTGTTGTTCCACCGGTAATGCCTTTTGAAATTGGTGTCATTTTGTAATATGAACTGATATCGGAAATTTCTACAAACATCGGATTCTCTTTTGAAATATTATAATTTTTCGCTGTTTCATTATCTATCCAGATAACAAGTGCTCTTCGGTTATCATTGAATTCTTCATTAAATTTTACCGGAGTAAGATTTGTATTGATTGAAATATACTCTCCTGAAGATTTTATACGCGCATAGCCATCTTCGAAGGGGCGAATAATTTCATCGATATATAAATAGGAGTTTCGTGTAAAACTGTTAAAATAATGATAATATTTACCTGATTTTACCAAATAATTTCCTTTTAAATAGTCATAATTATCAATTAGCTCATCAAAAAAAGGTCCTTCAATATTGAATGTTTTTGTAGAAAAAAATCTTTTTACATTATTTTGTTCAACAATATATAATGGAGCATATGAATAGGGTGTTTTAATATTTCTTATTCTTTCATATAAACATCCTGTAGTATCGTTTTTGTCAAGGTTAACAAGTCCGAACTTATCTGCTTTTTTTACTACTGCTATTCTGACACCTTTTTCCCATAAACTAATTGTATAAATGCTATCATATTCTGGTAGTTGTATTATTTTTCCTCTATCAAAAATACTCCATTTTTTGTCACTTGATACAAAAAAAGTAGAATCTGTTTTTGTTTGAATTATTTCGTAAACCGGTTTTAATAATTCTCCTTTATTTGCAGTGTAGATGCCTTTTTTTTTGCCGTTCATAGTAAAGATCATAAATACATCATCTTTATGGCTAAAAGTATCAAAACTGTTTATGGTTAATATACTGTCGTATTTTATTGGAACTATGGTTTTTCCCTCGATGGTCATGATGCCAGACAGATTGTTCTTTTTAACTTTTACAAATTTCTTTTTTTCTTTGCCGGTTACGATATTGCTTTCATCGAAATTTGTAAAATTTCGAATTGATAAAGTTGAATCTACAATATCAAACGATTTTCCTTTCCACGCAAGAAAGGTTTTCTTATCCATACAAGTAACTGTATCATATTCTGCCTCTAATAATTTTAATAATTTGGTGTTGTATAATCCTGCTTTATTGCTTTTTTTCAATATCAGTATGTCTCTGTTTTCAATGCAATTTGCTGAACTTTGATGCCATATAAAATCATATTGAGTTGGTAGAAGTTCTGACAGATCATCGTTTTTTATTAATCCGTATTTATTGCCCTTTCTTACAGGGAAATGGGTAAAATAGTTTGGCAGTATTGAATATTTATCAGGTAATTTGATTTCATCATAAGCTTTTATTAATTCCCATTTATCTGAATATATGCGGGTATCCTTCGTGTTTTCAACTTCAGCTATACATTTTTTCCCTATTATTTTTATATCACGAATTTTCTCATTTATGTTCAATTGCTGTATTTCATCATTGTAAACACAAATTTGCTTTTTTGCAAGGTTGTAAACAGCAAAAAATCCATCTTCAAAACTTCCGGTGCGTATTTCAAGTGTCTTGGCTATTTTCTTACCGTTCTCGTTTAAAATAAAACAATCCCAGTTATTGCTATTTTTCTTATTGATTACAAAAAAATAGTTTTTTTTATTTTGCCTGATGATATCATATGAAGGTTTGATTATTATTTTTCCGTTCGTATTCCTTACTCCGAGTTTTCCGGTTTTGTCAGCGAACATGTTTAATTTCTGAGATGCAGAATTGGTAATTGTTAAGGAAAACAATAAAATGAATGTGATTATCCGCATAATGCAAGTTTATATTAGAGTTAATAATTAAAAAGGCAATTGCTTTCGATATATTTTGCTTTGTAAATAATGATTCAGGAAAAGTGCTGAATAAATCATGATTGAATAGTTGTATAGATGAAATTTGTTCTTACATTTTCGATTTTAGTTTATTTCTAAGGTAAATTGAGTAATATTTGAAGTGAAATCAATTTCTTTTTCTAATACTTTGTCGGGTTTGTTATAGTATATTGATTTTATTCTTGCATCAATTTTATATTTTCCTTTCTTGAGAATAACTTTCACAAAACCTTCACGCTCAGTGTCTTCTGGATAAATACCTTTTACCGGATAAAAAGTTCCACCGGTAATTTCAAGTTTTTTCGGTGTCATTTTGTACGACGAATTACTGATTTCTGAAATGGTAATTTTCATCGGATTATTTTTTGAAATTGAATTATCAGAGCGCGTTTTGTTGCTAATCCATATTACCAGTGCGTTTCGCTCACCGTTATATTCTGTATTCGCGCTAACAGGAGCAAAATTTTTATCGATTGTTACATATTTGTCTAAAAATTTGATACGGGCAAATCCATCTTCAAAAGGTCGTACAACTTCTTGAATTAACACCAGCAATGCTTTGGTTTTCAGATTAAAATACATGTACTGATCGCCACTTTTCAGTAAAAAAATATCCTGATAACGATCGTTGTTTTTTACAACATAATCAAAATCAATTCCTTCTGTTTTAAACCCATCGGTAAAAAATATTTTTTTACGTGAATTATTTTCTACCGTGTAAATTGCTCCCTTATCGTAGGCTGAATACTCTACAGAAATTTTATCATAAATCAATCCGGTACTGTCTTTTGTGTCGATATTCAGAAGCCCGTACTTATCACCATTTTTTACTATTAGTATTCTTTTTCCGGAAGTCCACGAAACTCCACCTTTACTGATACTGTCATATTCATTCGGAACAATAAATTTTCCTGTATCGTAAACACCCCATTTCCGGTCTTTTTTTACAAAGCAGGTTGTGTCGGCATACACATCTATTTTGTCATAAGTAACATCCAGGGTTTCTCCATTCTTAAAGCTGTACAATCCCATTTTGCCGGTTTTTGAATGGATAAGAAAAAGATCATCATAGTTTTTGTTAAAAGACAAATAATTAGGAAACGAAATACTATCGTATCTGACAGGTACAACAGAGGAATTTTCCATAGATAAAATACCTGTAAGATTATCTTTCCTGACTTTGATAAAAGACTTACTCATATTTGTTTTTACTATTTGAGCAAAGTCGTAATTCGTAAAAGACTTCAAAACGCCGACTTTATCTATAATATCAAACGATTTTCCTTTCCACGCAAAGTAAGTTGAATTGTCATTTTTTGTAATCGTGTCATAAACTGCTTCAATTCTTGCGAATTTTTCAAGATTGTAAAAACCAATTTTACCATAACTTTTTAAAACCAGAATTTTGTCGTCCTGAAAACAATAATTTTTCGATGGTCTTATGTTGTCATAAATTGCAGGAACCAAATCCGATAAATCATCAGTGCTTATCAAACCATATTTATTACCCTGTTTAATGGTGAAATAGTCATAGCCGTTTTTTGCTTTGTAGTTGTAATCGGGAATGTTTAAACCATCATAGGCTTTTAACAGCTCCCATGTCTTAGAGTAAATTTTTGCAGCGTAGGTTTTATCTTCATAAACTATACAATAATTGCCAATAATTTTCACCGAATAAAGCTTCTCCGGTCCGTTTACACGCTGAATTTCATCGTTAAATACTGACAAATTATCCTTTCCTTTTTCATACACGGCAAAAAAACCATTTTCGAAACTACCGTTGAGTATATCAAGTGTTTTTGCAATTACTTTTCCTTTGCTGTTTAGTATTGCACAGTCTTTTTCATAATCTTTCTTTTTAATTAATACGAAAAAGAAATTTTTACTGTTCTGTCTTATCTGATCGTACTTGGGTTTGATAATCACTTTGTCTTTTTCGTTCTTTACCCCAAATTTTCCGTGTTTATCTTTAAAAATTGTGAAGTTTTGAGCATTTGTCAATAATGCTGATGCAAAAAGCAGAAAAATAGTGAATGTTTTCATTAGACTTTATTTCGATTAATATTATATATCGCTGTTATTCAGCGTGATTCTTA
>CAYONE010000056.1:0-28743 GCA_964405245.1 uncultured Paludibacter sp. | reverse complement strand
CTTTTTCGCTTTTTGCTCCATCACATAATCCCATGTGTAGATTTCATCTTCTTTAAAATCGTCGAACAAATTGAATGGCGTACCCGATAGGCGCAGCACTTTCGTGTCGGTTTTCACCAATTCACTCATTACATTTTCGCCCAATTCGGTTTTAGTGCCTTCGTGTGCTTCGTCCACAATAATAAAATCCCAAGGTGTGGCAAACAACTCATTATTCTTGTCAAAGTTGCCACCTACCAACTCAGAACCCCGCAAATCCTGCATCGAAGCAAAATAAACATACTTGCTTTCTCCTTTCGAACAAGCATTTTCTAAGGTACTGAATGCATCACCATTGGTTTTTGAGCCATAGCGGTATTTGGGACGGTCGTAAAATATCTTTCCAAAATCCTCGAACCAACCTGCATCCACCACAGGGCGGTGTGTAAGTATCAGCGTGCGGGTAAATGCCAGTTCTTTTACTACCTGCAGAGCCGACAGGGTTTTACCAAAGCGCATTTTGGCATTCCAAAGCATTTGGTTACTTTTTTTGAATTGCTTTTTGGTTTTATCAATGGCATCTTTTTGCTCAGGGCGAAAAGCAATAGGTGTTTTGTCGGTGCTTATCTGGTGTGCCCCGAGCGAATCCTTGCCTTCTTTCACGGCTTTAATGGCATGTTTCACCGTTTCGAGGTCGGTCACAAACCACTCATTGGCTTTGTGTTGTGTATCAAAAGTTTTTTGTTTAATGCCCGAACGAATCAGCACATTGTGCACTTCTTTGTCCGAAAAAGCATTGAAGGTTTTGTTTTTGATAAAAACAGAAAGTTCTGTATACAATAAATCGTAGCTGATTCCGGCCGTTTGTGTGTATTGGTTGATGCGCTTTTTAGCTGCTTCGTTCAATGCTTTGCTATTAGGCTCCAGTCCCCATATATTTTCATTGTCTGAGGTAGCTTCCCCTATTTTCAAACAGCCGGCATGCGCCGCATCATTAATACGGAATACATAGATCAGTTTGAGTTTTAATGCCGAAGTGAATTTCATAGGTTGATATTTATGTCTATATTGCCCCTTCGGGGCGCTGTTTTGTATGTTTTCGTTTCTTATCCCAAGGCGTTGGCGTTGGGTTGATAATATGATGCCATTCGGCATTTGTTTACCCGAGGCGTTGCCATCGGGCTGATGATATGCTGCCACTTCGTGGCGTAGCTGCATCTGTAGGGTTATCTTGTAATCCCAATGCGATGCCATTGGGTTAATGATATGCAGCCCTTTCATGGCATATCTGCACGCATACCTCCATAGGCTGAATTGAAAATCGGCGTAGCCAAAGCCTTATTTATCATCAGCCCAATAGCATCGCTTTGGGTTTATAATCATCAGCCCAATGCCAACGGCCTGGGTTTATTATGCCGAATGGCGTTTTTTGTTGGCTGAAAGCCTTATATATCATTAACCCAAAGGCATCGCCTTGGGATGATACACGCCGAACGGCGTATCCCGCCCTGTAGGGGCATCATAAAAGCTATGTCCAAAGATAATCCTCGTTATAATCGATACCATATTCTTTCAAAAACCGGATATATTCTTCTTTGAATGTCTCGGTTTTATGATGTTCTTTTTGATTCTCAATATATCTTTTCACTACATCTACCTTGCTTTGACTTACCGAAAAGCCACCATAACCGCCTTGCCATGCAAATTCAGCATAATGTGTGCCTTTTGTCTTTATCCAACGACTACTGTTTCGCTTTAATTCTTCGAGCAAGTCTGCTAAAGCTATATTTTTCGACATGATACAAAGTACATGTACATGGTTCTCAATACCATTAATAGCAATAGGCACTGATTTATTTTCTTTAAGTATGCCTCCCAAATAAGCATATAGTTCGTTTTCTATATCTGCTTTAATCAAATCCTGATTATATTTGGTATGAAAAACGATATGTACGTAAAGCTTCGATAAAGATTGTGACATAAGGTTGTTTTATTTATGATTTATGTTGCCCCTTCGGGGCGCTGTTTTGTATCCTTTCGTTTTCATCTCAGGGCGTTGCCCATGAGTTGATGATATACTGCCACTTCGTGGCGCTGCTGTTACTCTTTATCTGAATTGAAAATCGGCGTAGCCAAAGTCTCATTTATTATCAGCCCAAGCCGATGGCAACTTACTTCTTCATCAAATCCACAAACCTTATCTTCCTTCCCTTTTTCCCAGTTTCCAAATCTTTATTGATCCAGTCTTTAATTATACAATATGTACCATTGTGTTTATGGATATTATCCGATTTACATCCCCCACAAGGCGTAGAAACTTCCTTTTCTTCAAAAAGTTCCCGTACAATGGTTTTCCGCTCACCACAACTACCGGGAACAACCCCTTTCAGACCATCCATTTGCCATACATTCCACGAAATGATGTAAGCAATATATTTGATGGAATCCAATGCAGGTTGTTTTCCAAACATCAGTTCATAATTTTCAATAAATGTATAAAGCATAGCTTCGCGCGCCAACAACAGACTATCGCCCTGCCATTCGAAGGCATAGGTGTTTTTATATGCTTCCTGCACAGCTTTGAGCCAAAGTCCGCTTTTATCCACATTTTCGTTTATCACCCGCAGTTTACGATCAAGTAAACCAATTCGGTTTTCAACCGGAATAAATTCTCCGGTAGTAGTATCGTACCGGCTGGTAATATATGGAGCTTCGCCACAGGTCATTTCCAATCGTGTATCGCGCACATAATGTTTCCATGTTTTGCCTTCGGGGAATGAAATCTTTTTACTGCTTACTTTCCAGCTATGCGAACCATCAGCATTTACAATTTCAGTATTAAATACATTATCCTGTCCAAACCAGGCATTATCAATCAGATTGTTCTGAGCATTACAAATCCACGAAGGAGTAAACACTTCGGCCATATCACGTACACGGGTTTGTTGCAGTTCTTTATCTTTTTGCACACGGGGCATTATTACATTACCATTATTACCGGTTATCAGTTCAGATAGTATTGCGGCATTGTAAGCATATTTTTCGCCCAAATGAATATAGTTATCAGTTGCCCAAAATATATTTTGTTTTGTAGTATGATCGCGTAAAAGTATCTCCAATACTTCAGGGTATTGTTCACGAATATCATTTTCTAATATGTCAACTGCAATTTCCATCTTCATAATTTTTTCACCCTCAAATTTATAACTTCTTTTGCAACAATTACGCACTTTGTTAAAAAATAAATTAAATAAGCATTAATATTTTAACAGATTGTTCGGTATTAGCAAACTTATTACCGACATTGAATTTTTTATAAGTATTTAAGAAAAACTTTAATGCTTATAAAACTTCAGTATTTTAATTAAGAAAGTGCATGTTTTGCAGTAAAACAAAAAAATACGAGAAATTCTTCTGTTTTTTTTTGAAATAAAAAAGTTGAAAGACCGGAATAAATTATTCCGACCCGAAATTTTTTGTTTTCTGCACAAAATAAATTATTCCGTGCAAAAATATTTTGTTTTTGAGGTGAAATAAATTATTCCGGGGCAAAATATTTTGTTTTCTGCACAAAATAAATTATTCCGTGCAAAAATATTTTGTTTTTTAGGTGAAATAAATTATTTCGTGGCAAAATATATTTTTTTCGGGGTGAAATAAATTATTTCGGGGTGAAATATTTTTTTTTCGGGGTGGAATAAATTATTCCGAACGAAATGTATTTTTTTGTTAAACAGAAATGAATTATTCAGGATGAGAAAATTGAATCTAATTGAAATGAATTATTAAAGAATGAATTTTTTTCAATTGTGAGAGCCTCTTCCGGGTTGTATATAAAAGACAAAACATGAAATAAATACCTGTCAGGTCGCGTTACTATCCGAATGTGCTAATTTTCTAACAGGTTTCCAGATACCGGTCGGGCATAAAAAATTAAATAGAGATTATATAAAATAATAAGTTAAGAAGCTATATATCAATTGAATTCGAACTCTCCCTAAATCCCTCTCCCTCCCGCAAGCGGGACAAGTATCCGAAGGACTTTGCGGAGTGAAATCATTACGAGAATCTCAAAAAACGAGCTGCCTTGTCCCCTTTCTCCTTGGGAGAAAGGGTTAGGGATAGAGGTCTAAACGTTAAAAGTGTAAATATAAGCAATATAAACAACTAAGTTGTATAAACTCTAATATAAAAGATAAAACCTAACAGGAGAATAATACCTGTTAGGTTTTTTGTTTGATATAAACAACCTTTCATGAAAATAAATATCTGTTTTGAAATTAAAGTAATTTGTCCTGTTGTCATTCCCCTTTTCGTACCTCGTGTTTAATAATCCATTTTACTTCTTTTCATACTGAATTCAAAAAGTATTGTTAATAGCTGGTTGGTATATTATAAATAATTAAGTTAAAATCATGTTTGGTTTACAAGAGATAAAACTGTAGTACATTATAGTTTTAGTGCTGATATTTAATTTGAAAGCTAATACGTGATAAATGAATTTCTATGATAAAAAATTATTCATAAATGAATAATAAATCTAAAAATTAATTACTTTTGTCTGACAAATATAGGTTTAATATAAATCAATAAAAGTGGAATAATATGAAAAAGTTAATTTATTTATTGCTGCTTGCAGGTTTGTGCGTTTCCTTACCGGCACAACTTATAATTGAAAATCTTCCGAATTTGACCTATGCGCGAGCTAATCATCAGCAAATTGCTTTAGGGCAGAATAAATTTCTGGTAGCAGGTGGGCATATCAATGGTTTCAATCTGACCAAAAATGCGGAAATTTACAATTCTGATACTAAATCGTGGCAAGTATTGACAGCCAATTACAACCACGATATGGGATTTATTGCGAAACTGAATAATGGAAAATACCTGATTGGTGCCGGATGTTCCAGTTCGCTTGGAGTTGGACAACTTGCAACTACAGAGATTTTTGATCCTTCGAATAACAGTTTTACACCTGCAGCAAGTTTGAACGTTGCGCGAACAAATGCATGTGCTGCTACATTGAAGGATGGACGTGTACTTGTAGTTGGAAACTGGTATGCTTCAGGTGCCAACGCAGAAATTTACGATCCTGTAACCGATAAATTTACCCTGACAGGTCCGTGTCTTGTAGCCAGAGCTTTACCTGTGATTATTCCTACCGATGATGGTGGCGCTATAGTTTGCGGCGGACCCGGTACGCGTGGTGAAAAACCTTCCGCTTATATGTTTGAGAAGTACGATCCGGTTAACAATACATTCACCGAGCTCACCCGAACACTGTTTGATGGGGAAACAAGTTGGGATATTGCCATGTATGTTCCTTATATGTCGCATCAGCTTCTACTTCCGAATGGAAAATATGCAGTTGTGGTTTTCGATGTGGCTGCTACAAAAGTTCGCTTAATCAGTATAGATCCGGCTACAAATAAAATTGAAGAAATTAAAACAAATAAACCGATACCATTAGATGATGAAACAGCGCCTACGATTAAATATGGCTGTTCGCGTATTCCTGTGATTGACAAAACAAGAAATCTTTTGCATATTATTCAACACGGTGGTACCACAAGCAATATAATTCTCCGGATTGTAACCATTAATCTCAAAACCGGCGAACTGACAACTACCAAAAAAGATGGCTTTGATTATTATGTGGCTTCAAGCAATCTGTCGGTTTTACCTGATGGCAGAATACTTTTTACAGGTGGCAATAAGTTTGATAATTTTACCTTATCAAATAAAACGTTTATAGTAACTCCTGAATTTCCACAAAGCAATGAAAGAGTATGCAATGAACCTTTTGCTTATCATAATTATTTCGATATTAATGGCTCAAGCGGATTTAATTCGTTAAAGAAAGTCCCTTCCGGTGGTTATGGTGCAATTGCTTTCAGAAATACAGCAACTTCGCGAAGAATTGAACTGGTACGTTTTGATGATAATGGTAATTATATTTCAACAAAAACTATTCGTACATTTCCTTTAACTTCAGGTACTGATTTTGGCGTAGCTTCATCTGACATTGATGGAGAAGGAGGCTGGTATGTACTTACTAATACCTACAATCCGGGCACACAATGGAATGAAGTACTACACGTGAATGCCGCCGGAGACTCTCTCTGGAATATTGTGGTTTCAGAAAAGGCTGAATGGACACGAACAGTTTACACAAACGTGAAGAGCAGTCCGGAGGGTGGATGTATAATCAGTGGTTCTACAAACTGGTTTCCGACACATCCAAGAATAGCCAAGATTTCTAAAACAGGAACTGTTAAATGGACTTCCAGCAATTTTCCCACTACTGACCTTGGTTACAGTATCGCAAATTCGGTTTCAACAAATCAGAATGGTGAAGTATTCGTAACGGGTAAAGTTCATCATAATCTCAATGGTAAACAAAGTATGTTTGTTTCAAAATCAGACAGTCTGGGTAACAATTTGTGGTCAAAAGAATTTTATTCAGGATTTGCAAATTCGGGCGACAGTATTTTTGGCTGGGGCAATACCATTACTTACACTGCCGATGGCGGTTGTATTGTGGGTGGATTTGTTTCGGATAAAGGCAGAGGCGATGGTAAAGGCGGAGCTCTGTTAAAAAAATTAGATGCAGCCGGTAATACTTTATGGGAACATAAATACTTTACAAATGGTTATTATCCTGCTGTTTTAAAATTAATAAAATTGAATGAAAATGATACTTATATAGCTTATATTCATCAACACTCAGGCAATACAAGTCCGGGAGCTACAGTTTTAAAAATTTCGGATGCGGGTGATTCATTGTGGATTCAGCAGGGTTATGATTACCGGATTTCATTATCAGATGTTGACAATAACGATAATCTGCTATTTTGTGCATCGTCGCCGCTTGCTGCTACAAACTGGGAAAATCAGGCACTTCTTTATCGAACAACCTCTGATGGTATTCTGCATACCCCTCAGTTTTGGGCAGCTCCTTATGATAATGAAGTAAAAGTTAGTCTGACCCCGACTATAGCATGGTCAACCAATCCACATTTTGGAACATATACCCTGCAAATTGCCACGGACTCACTTTTCAACAATATTGCTTATGAAGGAACCGGAATTATGCTTACAGATTATCAGTTTACTTATCATACGCTTACAAGTCCGTTAAATCCGATGACAAAGTATTTTTCACGCGTTCAACAAGTCGGAATTCAGGGATGTACTTCGGCATGGAGCACAATGCGCAGATTTACTACATTAGATAATACCGCTGTAAGAAATAATGCGGATGATATATTTAAAATTTATCCCAATCCTGCCAAATCGGTTTTAACTGTTGCGTTTTCACAATTCCCCGATAATAATTATATTCTTGAAATTGCAGATATTACCGGTAAAACTGTTTTTGCCTGTAAAGCTATAAATTTCAATATTCTGAACGGAAATCAGATAAAAATTAATATATCTGATTTACCCGATGGCTTTTACAGTTGCAAACTCATAAACGAGAAAAACAGTTATATCAAAATGTTAGTGGTAAAAAAATAAATTACCGAAATTCCGATATTAAATAAAACCGCACGGAAGTTGAATTTTTCCGGGCGGGTTTTTAAATATACAAATATGTGTCAGGAAAAAATCCCATCAGGGGTTGGGTGTCAGTATTAAATTATTTAGTAGATGGATAAAAATGCCTGTTAGGTTTTTAGTTGTATATAAAAGACCTAACAGGAGAAAAATACCTGTTAGGTCATGGATAAGCGATTATCTTAACAGAAGAGGATTACCAGTCAGGTTAAAACCACATTATTTTGTAACATTAGTATAAAACCGTATGCTTGTTGCATGTCCAAAACCATCACCGGCAACCAAACCGTTTAGTGTGATAGTTTTGTCGTAAACATAGTCATACACTTCCGGTTTTTCGCTTACTTTTTGCCAGGCATATCTTTCTTCTGCATAAGTTACATATTTCTTCATCTGATCAAAATTCAAATACATTAAATCGCAACCACCGGAAGTAAACCATTTTGTAGCTACAGGTGCCGGTTCGTTCATCGATATTTTGTACACTATTTTTCCAAAGCCGGAGACAGTGCTTGAAGCAACGATGTTAAATTTCTCTACCTTCTGTGTAGCCGGATTATAGGTTATTGAAAATTCAGAAACCGAATGGGGTGCAAAGCCCGTAGTTTTGTTTAAAGTGCAGGAAGTGGCAGTTATGGTTGAGTTGGTGGATGTAAATTTCCAGTCGGAGAACTGATCTCTGACATAATTACCCCATTTTGCAGAGGCACCCCAAACGAAGTCGGCTCTCACTATTATGTCTTCCATATTTAACAGGCTCAGCGATTTTGTATCAATTTTAAATTCGGGTGAGCTTACGACAATATCGGCAAAACTGATTTTTGCAACTACTTTATCACCATTACTGATTTTTGATAATTTACCGGTAATTTTTCCATCTTTTGCAATTGCACTTAAAGGGGATAGTTTTCTGTTAATCCATAAATCAACCTTACCCGAATAGCCTATAGAAGAAGTATATTCATTATCGGTTGTATGATTGATATACCCGGAAACATCTCCGTTTTGGGGATTCACTGAAATTGAAATTTCAAATTCAGGGATAAAATTTCTGATTACGTTGATTCCTGCTTCAATAATATCAGGAACTAACTCAGTTGCCTGTGACTCAACGCACGAAAAATCTACCCGTGGTGTCAATCTGAAATTGGCAGAGATATAACCCATGAATAAAGACTGATCCACGCACATCTTTACTTCACGGCCGCTTGGGAACTTTTTGTAATAACCAAAAGACTCGGGACGATACTCAAAATTCTGAAGTTTTGGAGCATCATAATTTTTAAATCCGTTTGCAGAAGAATATTCCTGAACTCCGGTACCTGAAATCGTTTCGTGTGAGAAAAAGTTTTTGTTGGTAAATTTTGCCAGGTATTTATTTATGTCTTCTGCTTTTTTAGCATTTCGGAAATAGGTTGCCAGATCAGGATCGCAGGCAGCTGTGCCATATTCATACGCCCAGGAGGGTTTGTAAGTTGATTCATAAGGATCGTTTCCGCCTGCGAAATACCACCATCCACCGTGTGCGTCGTTTCTTACGTGTGCAGGCAATCCCATGTCGGCTGTATTGTGAAGAACTTCTCCCAAACAACGCAGTGCTTTGCCAAGATAAAGCGATTTTTTGGCTTCATCAGTTTCTTCAAGCGCCAGAACCATATATTCTTTACCTTTGTTCCATGTCCATGGATTGCTGCTTCCAATTTCCACTCCGTTAAAAGCCCAGTAAACAGCATCGATACATGGATTACTGAAAGGTGGATTTATACCTGTATTGGTTAGATAGAGCACTCTTTCGTTCATTACAGGATCGTAAAAATGACGTAGCGATGCAGGAATTTCAGGTTCATCAGCTGAATAACCACCATGCATTATCCATTCCTTTGCTGTTTTTGTTTGTTCACTTTCGGTAATACTCCAGTTCCCGGGTTTTGTAACAGCTATTCCTTTGATGCTGGTAATATCCAAACCAAAATAATAATTTTTAAATTTTGCAAAGAGTGGATAGTTTTTTACGTAATTAGGTAACCGTGACTTAAACTGATCTACTATGGATGAATTCATTTGTGGATGTGCATAAACATTTCCATAAGCAAATATATTCGTTGGGAATACCAACCAAATAATTAAAAGTGAGAAAATATATTTTAATGTTTTCATATTGATTTCCTCCTTTTAAAAATTCATTAATTTCCAGTTTCCTTTTTCATCCTTACTGAATGAAATTTCGTACTGATTTTTTTGGTATTTCACCTTATAAATCATAAAAACGCTATCGCCGCTTACTAATTCCATGTCCTTCAGTAGTTTACCGAAGTCGTTCAATTTATTTTGGTTCATTTGCAGCGAATTTCTGTACAAATTGAAATAATTTGGTAGAATCAGTGATCGGATTTTTGCAGTATCGGCATCTGTAAATGCCTGCTGAACACTACTCATTGCTGTTTTTAATTCAGTTGTTTCAATCGGTTCAGGATCTACAAAAAAATCTTCGGTTTTACATGAGATGACTAAAAGCAAGACTAAAAAAAAATACAACTTTGTGTTTTTTCATGGGTTTTCCTCCTTGTAATGTATTTGTTTAACGTGTTTTTAAAAAGTTTCAGGAAATCATATCTGAAAGTGCAAATATAAATATAAATTCAAATAAATATAAAAAAATCTTAATCATTTTTTTGTACAAAAAATAATGGTTTAATTGAAACATAATCAGGTAATTATAATTATTAAAACCATGAAAGTAACTAATCTGTTTGTCTTTGAAAATGATAATAATCAAATCTACTTACTGCTTACTTCTTTTCAATTTTCCTTATCTTTGTATAAAATATTTTCAATTAATTTACTTAGGTAATGAAAAACGGATTTGTACGGGTTGCTGCGGCAATACCATCGGTAAAGGTTGCCGATTGCGATTTTAATATTTCACAAATTGAAAATTTAGTAAAGCAGGCTGATATTGAAAATGTTCAGGTTGTTTGCTTTCCTGAATTATCGGTTACGGCATACACATGTGCCGATTTGTTTTTTCAGCAGCACTTGCTTGACAATGTTCAGGAAGCACTGAGTAAACTTTGCTTGTTCTCTTACGATACTTCGGCAGTGATAATTGTTGGCGCTCCGTTGGTTAACCGAAACAAACTATACAATACAGCCGTGGTAATACAGGGAGGTAAGATACTGGGTGTAGTGCCAAAAACTTTTTTGCCAAATTCCAACGAGTTTTACGAAAAACGCTGGTTTTCGCCTGCCAATGCCGATGAACCTGAAACGATACAGGTGGCTGGTAATGAAGTTCCGTTTGGTACAAGACTGCTTTTTGGAGATGGTAGTTTTAAATTAGGGATAGAACTTTGCGAAGATGTTTGGGTGCCGTTACCACCGAGCACGCATCATGCAATGAATGGAGCCGATATCATTTTTAATCTTTCAGCTTCAAACGAATTGATAGGAAAAAATACTTATCTGCGTAAACTTATCGAGCAGCAATCGGCAAGGTGTAATGCAGGTTATGTGTATGCTTCGGCCGGATTTGGTGAATCAACTACTGATGTGGTTTTTGCCGGAAATGCGCTGATTGCAGAAAACGGCAAAATGATAGCAGAAAGTAAACGTTTCAGTTTCGAGCCACAACTTGTGATATCGGAAATTGATGTTGATTTATTACGTTCCGAGCGAATCAGAAATACAAACTTTGCGGATTTGAAAGAAAAAAACGATTATCAAACCATCAATTTTCAAACAGTAATTCCGGCAGATAATTTTGTGTTGAGTCGCACTTTGAATAAACATCCGTTTGTACCATCCTTAGCAAACCGCAATGAATCCTGCGAAGAAATATTTTCGATACAGGTGAGTGGTCTTGCACAACGTTGGCAGCATACAAATGCCAGGACAATGGTTATTGGCATTTCAGGAGGACTTGATTCAACCCTTGCTTTACTTGTTGCTGTTAAAACTGCTGATAAACTGGGAATTAGCAGGGATAAAATTACCGGAATTACAATGCCCGGTTTCGGTACAACGGGGCGAACATACAATAATGCGATTCAGTTGATGAAGTCGCTGGGTATTACCGCGCTCGAAATTCCGATTAAAGATGCCTGTTTATTACATTTTAAAGATATTGGTCATGATATAAATGTACACGATGTTACCTATGAGAATGTTCAGGCACGTGAGCGGACACAAATTCTGATGAATATTGCCAATATGCAGAACGGACTTGTTGTAGGTACCGGCGATTTATCGGAACTTGCACTGGGTTGGGCAACTTATAATGGCGATCATATGTCGATGTACGGTGTAAACTCGGGTGTACCCAAAACGCTTGTAAGGTATCTGGTTGAATGGGCGGCGCATCAAACCGATAAAGCTTCGGAAGCAATTTTACTGGATGTGCTGAATACACCGGTGAGTCCTGAGTTGTTGCCTGCTGCAAATGACGGAACCATAAGTCAGAAAACAGAAGATTTAATCGGACCTTACGAATTGCACGATTTCTTTCTGTACTATTTAGTGCGCTTTGGTTTTAGTCCTGCTAAAATATTAATGCTTTCCATTCATGCTTTTTCCGGCGATTATTCAAAGGAAATAATTGAAAAATGGCTGAAAGTATTTTTACGCAGATTTTTCTCTCAGCAGTTTAAACGCTCATGCATGCCCGATGGACCTAAAGTAGGTTCGGTTAATCTCTCACCAAGAGGCGACTGGCGTATGCCAAGCGATGCTGTAGCATTTAATCTCAATGAATTTTAATTGGTTAACGGAAACCATTCAATAAATAATAATTTCAATTTTTATGTTTTGCAAAATATTTTACGGAAATTCAATTGAATCTTGGGGTGCATCTCTTTTGATAATTGCATGCGCTTTTGTTCTGATAAAAATAATAGGATTTATCAACCGACGTTTTATCCAAAAACTTACAGCTAAAACTTCGAACCGACTCGATGATATACTTTTCAAAATGCTCGAAGCACCTGTTTTGTTTGGTATTATGCTCGTTGCAATTTGGATAGCTGCCGGCAGACTTGAACTACAACCCAATATTGATAAAATAATTTATAAAACTTATCAGATACTCATAGTTCTGAATATTACCTGGTTTGTAGCGCGTTTTGCCAATGCTTTGATTCATGAATACCTTGTGCCTGCTGCCGAAAAAAATCAGACCCGATTTATAAGTACTTCTGTGTTACCGCTCGTACGTCGAACAATCTTTACACTAATTTGGGCTTTAGGAATAGTTATGGCGCTCAACAATGTAGGTGTGGATGTAGCTACACTCATTGCCGGACTTGGAATTGGTGGTTTGGCTTTTGCTCTTGCTGCGCAGGATACTATAAAAAATATATTCGGAGGCATTACCATTTTTACTGATAATCCGTTCCGTATTGGCGACAGAATTAAAGTTGATGGTTTCGATGGCTTTGTCGAAGATATTGGCATACGAAGTACACGATTGAGAACGCTTGAAAAAAGGCTGGTAACTATCCCGAATTATAAAATTGTGGAAGCATCGGTCGAAAACGTAACCGAAGAACCTAAACGCCGTGTGCTAATGAAAATTGGGCTAGTTTATGATACCACTCCCGATAAAATGGAGAAAGCTTTAGGAATCCTGCGCAATATTCCACAAAAAGTAAAATACATTGACCAGGATGAAATGGTAACAACTTTTTCTGACTTTGGTGATCATGCGCTTATTTTAACTTATGTTTATTATGTGCTTAAAGAAGGCGATATAATGAATACGCCTTCTGAAGTTAATTTTGAAATACTTAAGCAGTTTAACGAAGCCGGTCTTGAGTTTGCATTTCCTACACAAACGATACATGTTACAAGCGTCAATAAGTTGAAAATATAGCGGTTGAATAATATAAAAAAAAAAGGAAAAACCTGATGATGGTGAATCAATCAGGTTTTTTTGTATGAAGAATGCAAATATTATCCCATTACCAATACTTCTCTTTTCCTTCGTAATAATTAATAAACGCTTTATTTACTAATCTGTTACCTCCCGGAGTTGGATATTCACCGGTAAAATACCATTTTCCTTTGTGGTTGGGGCATGCTTCATCCAATCCTTCAATGGTTTGATAAACTAATTCTACCTGACAACCTATTGAACCATTGGAAAGCATCTTAGCTATTTTATCCGAAACTTCTTTCTGGGTGAAGGGGCTGTAAATTCCGGTAACATAATTCACAATTTGTTCTTTAGGTAAGTTTTCCTGAGCTTTACACTTTGCATAAATTTCATCAATAACATGCTGCAAATTTCTATCTTTAAGCAATTGTATAGCAGCTCTGAAAGCGCAAAATTCACTCATACGCGCCATGTCAATTCCGTAATAATCGGGGTAACGAACTTGCGGAGAGGATGAAACAATTACAATTTTCTTTGGTTCAAGGCGGTCGAGAATTTTTAAAATGCTCTGTTTGAGTGTGGTGCCACGTACAATTGAGTCATCGATTGCTACAAGATTATCCACTCTTCCACGGCGAAGTGTTCCGTAAGTAACATCGTAAACATGCGTTGCCAGGTCGTCGCGTTCTTTATTTTGCGAAATAAATGTACGCAGTTTCATGTCCTTTATTAATACTTTTTCACTGCGTGGATTTTTACCGGTAAGCTCCTTTATACCATCCATCATGCCATAAAAAGCTACTTCGGCAGTGTTGGGAATAAATGAAAATACAGTATTGTCAATATCGTTATTAACCGCTTTCAGTATTTCGCGTGAGAGTGATTTCCCCAGTTCTTTACGTTCATTGTAAATATCGGCATCGCTACCCCGCGAAAAGTAAATACGTTCAAACGAACATTGCGATAACTCGGGCGAAGCCTGACGAATGGTTTGTATATTTATTTTGCCATTCTTTTTAATTATTAATGCCTGTCCGGCTTTCAACTCATGAATGTTTTCGGTTTTAACGTTCATCGATGTTTGAATTACCGGTCGTTCGGAAGCTACAACCACAATTTCATCATCGTGATAATAAAAGCATGGTCTGATTCCATTCGGATCGCGAAATACAAATGAATCGCCATGACCGAGCATTCCGCAAATTACATAACCACCATCCCAGTACTTTTCCGATTTACGGATAAACGCTGCAATATCCAGATTTTCTTCTATTTTACGCGTAATAGCTAAATCGTTACTATAACGTTGTTTTGTTAAATCGTATTCTTTCTGAACTTCTTTATCGAGATTAAAACCAAGTGATTCGAGCATCAAAAAAGTGTCGCCTTTATCACGCGGATGTTGACCCTTAAGCGTAAGTTGTTCGAACAGTTCATCAACATTGGTAAGATTGAAATTTCCGGCAAGAACCATAGTGCGGTTTTTCCAGTTATGACGGCGTAAAAAAGGATGCACATAAGATAATCCGCTTCGACCGGTTGTGCTGTAGCGCAAATGTCCCAGATAAAGTTCCGCCGCGAATGGAAATATTTCCTTCGATGCCTGCACATCATCTATCTTATCAATATCATTTTCAGATATTTTTTTGCTGATATTATCAAATATTTCCTGTATGGCATTTTTACCTTCCACACGGTCGCGCCAAATATATTCTTCGCCCGATGGCATGTCTAATTTTAATGCAGCAATTCCGGCTCCTTCCTGTCCGCGATTGTGCTGTTTTTCCATTAGAAGATACATTTTCTGCAAACCATATTGCCATGTACCATATTTCTGCTGATAATACTCAAGTGGCTTTAAAAGCCTGATCATTGCTATTCCGCACATAAATTTATTTCGTGTTACGCGTTTTGTGTTTTGAGTTTCGTGTTTTTAGTGACAATATTTGCTTTGTCTTTACAAGTTACAAGTTTCAAGTTCCAGGTTTCAAAACCTGAAACCCAATTAAAAACCCCTGCGTATTTAGTGCAGGGGTTATTAAAGATATGATTATTCTACAGTTACCGATTTTGCAAGATTGCGGGGTTGATCCACATCGCACCCTTTAACCACTGCTATATGATATGCAAAAAGTTGTAATGGAATTGCAGCCAGCAGTGGAACGAGACATTCTTCAGTATCAGGGATGCTGATTGAATA
Organism: uncultured Paludibacter sp.; assembly: GCA_964405245.1. Lineage (GTDB taxonomy): Bacteria > Bacteroidota > Bacteroidia > Bacteroidales > Paludibacteraceae > Paludibacter. Next base: position 13,135 of record CAYONE010000056.1, on the reverse strand, counting down.
GTCCGAAAGATTTTTCACCAAAGTATCGCCTTCGGTAATTATTGAAATTATTCTTCCTTTACGGGCTTTTATTTCCTGAATGTTGCTAACAATTTTTTCGTACATACCAGAGTTAGGTGCAATTACCACAACAGGCATTTCATGACTTATAAGTGCTATAGGTCCGTGTTTCATTTCGGCTGCCGGATAACCTTCGGCATGTATATATGATATTTCTTTCAGTTTCAAAGCACCTTCCAAAGCTACAGGAAAGTTATAACCACGACCAAGATAAATGAAGTTTTGCGCATAAGTGAAAGTTTTTGCAAATTGCGCAATGGCTTCATTCTGATTGAGAAGAGTTTTCATTTTTTCAGGAATTCTTCCCAATTCATGAACGATTCTGAGATAATCTTCTTCGTTGATAGTGCCTTTTTCTTTACCAATTATGAGCGCGAGCATTACAAGTGCCGTTACCTGAGCCGTAAATGCTTTAGTTGATGCCACACCAATTTCAGGACCAACGTGAGTGTAACAGCCTGAATGTGTCATACGTGGAATAGATGAGCCTACAACATTGCAAATACCAAAAATGAACGCGCCCTGAGATTTAGCTAATTCCACTGCCGCTAAAGTATCGGCAGTTTCTCCCGATTGAGAAATGGCAATTACAATATCGTCCTTGTAAATAACAGGTTTCCTATAGCGAAATTCTGATGAATATTCAACTTCTACCGGAATACGTGCAAATTCTTCGATTGCATACATACCAATTTGTCCGGCATGCCATGAAGTTCCGCAAGCTGTGATTATAATGCGTCGGGCATTTAAAAATTTCTCTTTGTTATCAATAAAACCTGAAAGTGTGATGTTGTTTTCGTCAACATTTACTCTTCCGCGCATACTATCAGCAAGAGTTTTTGGCTGCTCAAAAATTTCCTTGATCATAAAATGCGGATAGCCGCCTTTCTCAAGCTGACTGATAGTCATTTCAAGTTTTTTGATTTCAGGAGTTTTTTCAATATTTGATATGGTTTTAATTTTTAAATCGACACCGCGGGTTAACGTTACAATTTCTTCATCGCCAACGTAAACAACTTTATTGGTGAATTCAACAATTGGTGTAGCATCTGATGCCAGAAAATACTCGCCATCGCCAATTCCAACAACTAACGGACTGCCTTTGCGGGCTGCTACGATTGTATCGGGATGTCCTTTTTCGATAACTGCAATGGCGTAAGCGCCTATTACCTGATTAAGAGCTAATTGTACGGCTTCTGTCAGGTCAACTTTGTTTGAGTTTTTTACATATTCAATCAATTGAATAAGCACTTCGGTATCAGTATCACTGGTAAATGTAAATCCTTGTTCAGCAAGACCTTCTTTTAATACTGCGTAGTTTTCGATAATTCCGTTATGGATAAGAGCAAGTTCTTCGGATTGAGAAAAATGCGGGTGTGCGTTTATGGTGTTTGGTTCGCCGTGAGTTGCCCAGCGTGTGTGTGCAATACCTATGTTTCCTTTTGTATCACGTTGGTCAGCATAACGCACCAAATCAGATACTTTTCCTTTTGTTTTATAAATGTTTAATTCACTGTTGTTCATTAATGCAATGCCTGCACTATCGTATCCGCGATATTCAAGTCGCTGTAAACCTTTAATCAAAATCGGATATGCTTCGCGATATCCGATATAACCTACAATTCCACACATATTACAAACTGTTTATTATTATTTTTGTTTTAAATTCTGTTTTTAATACGGTTAAGTGCAATTATGGTGTTTTCGGTAGTGTTAAAACCCGAAAAACGCATATAACCTTCGCCCGAAGAACCGAAAAATATACCGGGCATACCCACGATTTGAAAATCGTTAAGTAATGTTTGAAAAAACTTCCATGATGTTTGTCCCTCAGGAGTGCTGAACCAAACATAAGGCGAATTTTTACTGCCATAAACTTTTAATCCAGCATCTCTCAGTTCGTTAAAAATTAAATTGGCATTATGCAAATAAGTATCAATGCGTTCACGAACCTGCAATTTTCCTTGTTTGCTGTAAATTGCCTCAGCTCCGCGCTGTACAATGTACGAAACTCCGTTAGTGTAATTTGCATTGCGCCTGTGCCACAATTTTAATAATTGAATTGCTTCGCCGGTTTTGGTATATGCCTGAAGTTCTGTAGGTATCACAGTATAACCACATCTTAAACCTGTAAAGCCTGCAGTTTTTGAATAACTTCTTATTTCTACCGCTACTTTTTTAGCGCCTTTAATTTCGTATATGCTTTTTGGCACATCTTTATCGGTAACGTACGAATGATATGCTCCATCATAAACAATAATGCTTTGATGTTCAATTGCATAATCAATCCAGAGTTTCAGTTCGTTTCGGGATATTGTTGTCCCTGTCGGATTTCCGGGATTGCACAAATATATCACATCAACTTTCTCTGTCGGAATTTGAGGTACAAATCCATTATCTTCACTACATCTGAGATAAACAATATTGCTCCATTTGTCTTCTTCGTATATTTCGCCTGCACGTCCACTCATAATGGTGGTTTTTTCGTACACAGGATACACAGGATCAGTAATTGCTATAATATTATCTCTACCAAGTACATGACCAATATTACCTAAATCTGATTTTGCGCCATCATTAATAAAAACGCTTTCTTTATTAATAATTATACCTTCGGACTTATAATCCTTAACAATTTTTTCTATTAGAAAATCATAACCTCTTATTGGACTATATCCTCTGAACGATTCAGCATGCGACAATTCTTCTACTGCGTCCTGTATAGCTTTAACGGCTTCCTGCGGTAAAGGCAAAGTAGTATCACCTTTACTGAGCGAAATTATTCGCGCTGTCGGATGCAGAATTCTGTACGTATTAACACGCTTATCTATTTCGTCGAAATAATAGATTTCAGGCGTTTTTAAATAATTTTCGTTTGCCAGAGCCATTCAAACTGATTGCGATAGAAAAATTGTTTCAGAAGATATAAAGTGCAAAATTGCGTTTTTTTTTTGGATTTTCGAAACCAATATGTAATTTTTAATACTCAAAAAGTAAATTGAAATTGTTTTGATACAAAATTTCAATACTATACACTTATTCAAAATTCTAGTTAATGTGCTTCACTACAGTTCTTCCTTTCAGCTTTCCCTCAAGAATTTTTTGGAGAACTTCCGGAATTTCCTCCAGAGTTATTTCATTAAACATTTCGTGCAAAAAATCAGGTTTTAATTCATATGCAATCTTATTCCAAAGCCCAGAACGAAGTGAAGCAGGGTAATTTTGCGCCGAAATTCCTATCAGTGATATTCCCCTGAGTATAAATGGAAATACTGTGAGATTTATTTGTGTGGAGGAAACGCTGCCACAAGTGGTTACTGCTCCAAGTGGTTTTAGCGATCGGATAATTCGTTCGAGAAATGTACCGCCAACAGTATCAATAGCACCCGCATAAATTCCGGGTAAAACCGGCTTGTTTTCTACATTCAGAAATGTGTTGCTGTTTACTATTTCTACGGCACCGAGTTTTTGTAAAAATGGATATTCGTGCTCCTTCCCTGAAACTGCTATCACCTGATATCCTAATTTTGAAAGCATAGCTACAGCCATTGAGCCAACGCCACCGGTAGCGCCGGTAACTACAATTTCTCCATCGGCTGGTTTAACCAATTCGCTAAGCCTCGATACTGAAATCGCAGCTGTAAATCCGGCTGTACCTATTATCATCGATTCTTTAAGAGTTAGTTGGTCGGGTAGGGGCACAACCCATTCAGCCGGAACCAGAATATATTGTCCGAATCCACCAGGAGTGTTCATTCCAAGATCGAAACCGGTAACAATTACTTTATCGCCCTGTTTGAAGAGTTCTGATTCAGAATATTCTATAATTCCGGCTGCATCAATACCTGGTGTGTGAGGATATTTTCGGGTTACACCTTTATTTCCCGTTGCAGAAAGTGCGTCTTTATAATTAATCGATGAATATTCTACCCTTACTAAAACATCTGCTTTAGGTAATTGTGATGTGTTGAGTATTTTAACTCCGGAAACAAATCCTGATTGAGTTTCTTCAGTAACGAGAGCTTTATAGTTTATGTGTGTCATTTTTTTTGAGTATAAATAAAAAGAAAAAACCGCTGAAGTGAGGCGCTTCAACGATTTTTATGTGAAAGTTTTTAAGACATATTTTTGTGTTTTATTCGGCTTTTACCTGAATATCATCGCGCATGGAACAAGTGCCATTAAAAACAGCATTTGGCTCAACAACAAGTATTTTTGTTTTAACATCGCCAGCAATTATTGCAGAACTACGCAGTGTAAGAGTATCAGAAACTACTAAATCGCCAACCACATTACCAATTATTTCTGCGTTAATACATGAAATAGAACCTTTAAGGTTGCCGTTAGTACCAATAATAAGTTTACCGTTACAAATTATATCTCCTTCTACCATACCATCAATTCTAAAATCACTGTCAGCAATAATTTTTCCAATAATTTTACTTCCATTTGTCAGAGCATTGTAGGTAGCTCCATTGTTTTGTGTTACTTCTTTAGCCATTTTTATTGAGGAATTTTTTTCAGAGTCCAAATTTAGATGATATTTGTCAGAAAATAAAGAAAATGAAGAAAAAAATCACTTTTTTTTAACTAACTTAATTCTGAAGAAAATTATTTCTTCGAATATATTAGCAAAATTCATCATTGATTTTAAACAACAGATATTCAAACTTGATAAGATTGAAAAAATATCATTTTCCAATTTTTTGAATTAACCAAATAAGTGATTTGAAAACATAAATCGAAAAAATAATATTATTAACAAAAAAATATATATGTTTTAATGCTAAAGTTTTGTAAATCAGATAAAAGACAATTTATAATGCAAATTTTAATAACTTATTCAAATTACATTTAAGTGAATATTGAAACTTAATTTATCAGTTTTATGATTTTTTTGTACTTTTGTCGAACATTTATATTCTTTACCTTGTTTAAAAATCTACAAATTAAATTATCCAATTTTAATTTATTTGTCTGAAGTTAAATCAATATCTGTTTATGAAAATGAAAAAAATCTACATCTTTATTTTTCTTATTTCTATTGCAACTAACTTATTTTCAGCTGAATTTAGTAAGTTCAACTTTTACAGTTATAGTTTCGAATTGAACAATAGTAATATTGATTTAAGTTCTGAAATTAAAGAACAACTATTTAAGTATAACATCGAAAATGAAAAGATTCCTCATTACTCAACTTTCGACAATAACGACCTTTTATTTCTTTCTCAGGATTCAGTAACACCACATTTTTCATTTAATCAATCGGTTTTAATGCCACTTTTGTTTATGTTTTCAGGAGTTTTGTTGTGGCTTTTACATCGTAGAAGGATGCTGAAAAAGCTTCTGGTAGTTGATAAAGATTAAAAATAAACACAAACTTTGTTCTTATATTTGTCATGTTTTAAATGATAAGTAAGTGAACAGAATTAACTTATATTATCCATATCGTTTGGTTTAGAGAAACTATCTACACCTAACAGGTTTTTAAAACCTGTTAGGTGTTATCCCGAACAGATAATGAAGAGTTCGAATAATATAAACTAATTTAGAACACTAACTTATTATAAACAATCATAACAATGTTAAGCAAACTCCACATATTAGCTATTTTGTTGATGTTGTTTTTTTGTTCTTGTAAAAAAAATCACACGAAAAATGAATATTTACAGGAAATCCTTAAGATTGAAAAGGATTTTGAAAAAATGGTAGCTGATAGCGGAATGGCTTTGGCATTTAAATATTTTGCTGCTGATAATGCAGTAATGCTCAGAAAAAATGATTCGATTATTCACGGAAAAGAAGCAATTGGTAATTATTATTCAAAATATTCAACAGATAGTATTTGGTTAAATTGGGATGTTGAATATGCCGATATTTCAGATGATGCCACGCTTGCATACACTTGGGGAAACAGTACATTTAAAATTTTAAGAAAAACCGGAGTAACAGAAACTTTTAAAGGTAAATTTCATACCGTATGGAAAAGGCAAAAAGATGGAATCTGGAAATTTGTTTGGGATTGAAGTATTGTTTTGTTTTTTAAATTACTAAAAAAACAATGAAATTAATTCCCGGGTATTTTTCATCTATTTTTTTTCAACTTCATTTTACTGCTATATTAATTTGTTCCTCTTACCTCAAATTTAATCTCAATTATTTTCTTCATATTACTTAAGTTTATCGAAATATGCCAATCATGCGAAGTGTTGGGATTTTATTTAATTGCAGAATAAAATCATCAAAACTTGTCCACAGTGCATACCCGAAATTTTCAAATTTTCAATCCTGACAAATTCGGGACAAAAATCCAAATCGTCAAATTAGCTTAACAGTAATTTCAATTGATTTCTTCATTGAAGCTTAATTTATTATCTTTGCACTCCCAAATAATATGAAGAAAATAGCTTTTAAATAGTAAAAATCTAAATTATGTCCGACGATAAAAAAATAATTTTTTCGATGGTTGGAGTAAGTAAAACTTACCCGCCGCAAAAAAAAGTTCTGAATAATATCTATCTTTCATTTTTCTATGGTGCTAAAATCGGCATTATTGGTTTAAATGGTTCGGGAAAATCAACACTTTTAAAAATTATTGCAGGTGTTGAAAAATCATTCGATGGTCAGGTGGTGTTTTCGCCGGGTTATTCAGTAGGTTATCTTGAGCAGGAACCGCAGCTTGACCCCGAAAAAACTGTAAAAGAAATTGTACAGGAAGGTGTACAGGAAGTGATGGATTTATTGAAGGAATTCGATGAAATAAACGAGAAATTTACTGACCCTGAAGCTGATTTTGATAAACTTATTATGCGTCAGGGTGAACTTCAGGAGTTGCTCGATCATGCCGATGCATGGAATATCGACAATAAATTGGAGCGAGCAATGGACGCTTTGCGTTGTCCGCCCGAAGAAGCGTTAGTAAAGAATCTTTCAGGAGGTGAACGCCGCAGAGTCGCGCTTTGTCGTTTATTGCTCCGTAAACCTGATGTGTTATTATTGGATGAACCTACCAACCACCTCGATGCGGAATCGGTAGAATGGCTTGAAAATCACTTACAACAATATGATGGAACAGTAATAGCGATTACGCACGACCGTTATTTCCTCGATAATGTTGCCGGTTGGATTTTAGAACTTGATCGTGGCGAAGGTATTCCATGGAAAGGAAACTACTCTTCATGGCTGGAGCAAAAAACAGCGCGAATGGCTATGGAAGAAAAACAAGCCAGCAAACGTCGTAAAACTCTGGAACGGGAACTTGAATGGGTACGAATGGCTCCAAAAGCCCGCCACGCAAAAGGTAAAGCTCGTTTGGAAGCCTATGACAGATTGCTTAATGAAGATCAGAAGGAAAAAGAAGAGAAGCTGGAACTGTTTATTCCCAACGGGCCTCGTTTAGGAAATAAAGTAGTTGAAGCTATTGGAGTTTCAAAAGCATTTAGCGAAAAATTACTATTCGAGAATCTGAATTTTATGCTCCCTCCAAATGGTATTGTAGGAATTATCGGTCCGAACGGTGCAGGGAAAACCACACTTTTCAGAATGATGATGGGTATTGAAAAAGCAGATGCAGGAACTTTTGATGTGGGCGAAACTGTACGAATTGGCTATGTTGATCAAAGTCATGCCGATATTGATCCCGCAAAATCGGTTTATCAGGTAATTTCGGGTGGTACTGAATTTATACGTGTTGGCGGTAAAGAAATTAATGCGCGCGCCTATTTGTCGCGTTTTAATTTCTCGGGCGGCGATCAGGAAAAACTTTGCGGTGTATTGTCAGGTGGTGAACGTAACCGACTTCATTTGGCGCTTACACTGAAATCTGAAGCCAACGTTTTACTTCTTGACGAACCTACTAACGATATAGATGTTAATACCTTACGTGCGTTAGAAGAAGGTCTCGAAGCATTTGCAGGTTGCGCTGTGGTAATTTCGCACGACCGTTGGTTTCTTGATAGAATTTGTACTCATATTATAGCTTTTGAAGGCAATTCGCAGGTTTTTGTTTTTGAAGGTTCATATTCTGAGTACGAAGAAAACAAGAAAATGAGACTCGGTGACGAAACTCCAAAACGCATACGATATAAGAAACTAACAGCTGAATAATTATTTCGTTTCATTTCAATTGATTTGATTTTTAAATAATTATCGTAACTACCAGCACATTGGATAATGCTTTATTTAGCATTTTCATGGAAAAAATTGAAGTGTAGAAAAATTATAATTTTTATAAAAGAACCACCAAATTTAAGTGCTTAAATGTTTATTAATGCTCCTAAACTCCCTCTTAAGGGGGTTGGGGGGCTGAATAGTAACTAATTTATTATTACCCTCTTCCTGATAAAGTCTTGAAGAGGTTTTTTATTTTCAAAAATGGGAATAAAACCAAGTATTTTGTTACACAATTTTACTCAAAGTGAGCAGTAATATTAAAAGCAATTTTTTTGTATAAAAATAAGTTATTTGCATATCTTTCTGATTATCAATGCTAATGAGAATTTTAAAAGAATTTGATTTATTTGCTTGATAATGAGAAATATTTGTAGTAATTTTGCGCCTGTTTTTAGAAATAAAGAAATTTTTCTTCAATAACCCATGATAACAGAATCCAATTGAAAATAATTTCCTTTTTTTCTTCCGGTAACAAAGGTTTTATCTAAGTTTTCTTTTAAAAAATATATCATTCAAAAAAATCGAAATAAAAAAATTGAAATTATGAACTTAACGCACATTGAACATTTGGGTATTGCTGTAAAAAGTCTCGAAACTGCTATTCCATATTATGAAGAAATTTTGGGTCTTAAATGTTATGCTATTGAAGAAGTAGCGGAGCAAAAAGTTAAAACAGCATTTTTCAAAATTGGTCAAACAAAAATCGAATTACTTGAATCAACCGATCCTGAAGGTCCTGTTGGAAAATTCGTTGAAAAAAAGGGTGAAGGTATTCATCACATTGCTTTTGCTGTTGATGGTTTACAATCTGCACTCGATACCATGGCAGAAAAAGGCGTTACACTTATTGACAAAGCTCCCCGTAAAGGCGCTGAAGGCTTGAATATTGGTTTCTTACACCCAAAATCAACTTTTGGAGTATTGACCGAACTTTGCGAAGACCCTAATAAATAATTTCTTTACATTGAAAATTCGCTGTCAAGCAAGCAGTATGGCACGTGATCCTGCTGTGGAATTTGTCGGAATAATAAATATTTAAATAAAAAATGGAAAACAAACAAAAAGTGAAAAACCTTATCGATTTGCGCGTTAAAGCCAAACTCGGTGGAGGAGAAAAACGCATTGCTTCGCAGCATGCAAAGGGCAAATTTACTGCCCATGAACGCATCGCCATGCTTTTGGACGAAGGAAGTTTCGAAGAGTTGGACATGTTTGTAACACACCGCTGTTACAATTTTGGTCTCGAAAAAGAAAAATACCTCGGCGATGGTGTTATCACCGGACACGGTACTATTGATGGACGAACCGTGTATGTATTTGCTCAGGATTTTACAGTATTCGGGGGTTCGCTATCGGAAACCATGGCGCTCAAAATCTGTAAAATTATGGACATGGCTATGAAAAATGGCTGTCCCGTTATCGGAATCAATGATTCAGGAGGCGCGCGAATTCAGGAAGGAGTAACTTCACTGGCAGGTTATGCCGAAATTTTCGAACGTAATATTCTGGCATCTGGAGTTATTCCGCAAATTTCAGCAATTTTTGGACCATGTGCCGGTGGCGCTGTTTACTCGCCTGCCCTTACCGACTTTGTTTTAATGACCGAACAAAACTCATATATGTTTGTAACCGGTCCTAAAGTAGTGAAATCGGTAACAGGTGAAGATATTACCACCGAAGACCTTGGTGGAGCAGATGTTCATGCAGGAAAATCGGGTGTTTCGCACTTTAAGGTAGAAAACGAAGAAGAAGGAGTGTTGCTAATCCGTAAACTTCTTTCATATATTCCTCAAAACAACCTCGAAGAAGCTCCGCTTGTTGAAAACTTCGACCCTATTGACAGATTGGATGATTCATTAAATGCAATTATTCCTGATAATCCCAACTTGCCTTATGACATGAAAAATGTGATTCATGCCATAGTGGATAATGGTGAATTTTTAGAAGTACACCGCAATTATGCACGTAATATCATTGTAGGTTTTGCACGTTTCAATGGCGCTTCAACAGGTATTATTGCTAATCAGCCAAATTTTCTTGCCGGTGTACTCGACTGCGATTCATCACGTAAGGCTGCTCGTTTCGTTCGTTTCTGCGATGCTTTCAATATACCAATTTTAACTTTGGTTGATGTTCCCGGTTTTCTTCCCGGATCAGGTCAGGAGTATTCAGGAATTATCATTCACGGTGCAAAACTGATGTTTGCATATGGAGAAGCTACTGTACCGAAAGTTACGGTAACCCTCCGTAAATCGTACGGTGGAGCTCACGATGTGATGAGTTGTAAACAATTACGCGGCGATTTTAACTATGCATGGCCAACAGCCGAAATTGCTGTTATGGGTGCGGCAGGTGCTATCGAAGTTTTGGAAGGAAGAGCTATCAGTAAAATTGAAGATCCGGAAGAAAAGGCAAAATATGTTACTGAAAAAGTTGCTGAATATAACGAGAAATTTGCTAATCCTTATCAGGCTGCATCATACGGTTATATCGATGATGTTATTGAACCGCGCAATACCCGATTCAGAGTAATTCGCGCGTTCCAGACATTGCAAACTAAAAAAGTAGTTAATCCGCTCAGAAAACACTGTAACATACCATTATAATTATGCTGATACTCAAAATAACAGACTGGAACGAATTGCTTACGGGTGCCGGAATTGGTATTTTAGTTGTATTTGCAGCTTTAACAATTTTGGTATTACTGTTTGAACTTGTTCAGTTTTTAGTTTTAAATTCAACTAAAAAGAAACAGGTAAAAGCCGGTAAAAAGGAAGAGGATATCGTTGATATACCTGCAAATGAAATTGCAGCTATTTCGATGGCTCTGCATTTATTTATGAACGACATTCATGACGAAGAAAGTAATGTAATTACTATTAAACGGATTGAAAGACGTTATTCTCCCTGGAATTCAAAAATTTACGGATTAAACAATATAAACAGATAATGAAAAAATTCGATTTTAATATAAACGGTACCGATTACGAAGTACACATAAAAGCGCTGGAAGGAGATGTGGCTGAAATAGAAGTAAATGGCACACCTTATTCAGTAAAAATTAAACAAGAAATTAAGACTTCTAAAACTCCGATTTTAGTTCGAAAAGAAGCACAAAGTAAAAGTGCCGACAAACGGGTTCTTGAGAATCTTACGCCGGTTTCGAGCGGAGCAAAACCAAGTTCAAAATCCATTAAATCGCCACTTCCCGGAAATGTATTAAAAGTTCTGATTTCTGAAGGTGCATCATTTAAAGAAGGCGATGTGTTGATGGTAATGGAATCGATGAAAATGGAGAATAACATTTTAGCAGAAAGAAGCGGAAAAGTTTTAAAAGTATGCGCCCCTGCCGGAACAGCTGTTTTACAGGATGCAGTTTTATTTGAAGTTGAATAAAAAATAAACTTATGAGAGATTTGAAAATTAAAATAGGTTTATTGCTACTTGTAATTGGATTATTTTTCCCTTTACAACTGTTTGCACAGGACACAAGTTCAACAAACTTAATATTCAGCAGTTTGGAAAAATTCTGGTCGAATACCAGCTTTGCAAACTTTGAGTTTAAGTACTTGATAATGATTATTGTGGGTTTAGTTTTCCTGTATCTGGGAATAGCTAAAAACTGGGAGCCTTTACTGCTTGTTCCTATTGGTTTCGGTATTATTGTAGGTAATGTACCATTTACCGAAGGATATAAAATCGGGATTTACGAACAGGGATCAGTAATGAATATACTTTACAGCGGTGTGCTATCAGGTTGGTATCCGCCACTGATTTTTCTTGGCATAGGAGCTATGACCGATTTTTCAACGTTGATAGCCAATCCGAAACTAATGTTATTGGGAGCTGCTGCTCAGGTTGGTATTTTTGCCACATTTATTGGCGCTTATGCTTTGGGTTTCACACCGGAGCAATGTGGCGCTATTGGAATTATTGGAGGAGCCGATGGACCTACAGCAATTTTTCTTTCTTCACGTTTGGCGCCGGAGTTAATGGGTGCAATTGCTGTTGCTGCATATTCATACATGGCATTGGTACCTGTAATTCAACCACCAATTATGAAGTTGTTAACAAACGACAAGGAACGCAAGATTCGTATGAAACCTCCGCGTCAGGTTACAAAAATTGAAAAAATCTTTTTCCCTGTAATTGGTTTGTTGTTAACCACTTTTATTTCGCCAAGCGCAATGCCTTTGTTGGGAATGTTATTTTTTGGTAACTTGCTGAAAGAATCCGGAGTAACCGAACGATTAGCTGAAACTGCTCGTTTTGCATTGATTAATACCATTACGATTCTGCTCGGTTTAACAGTAGGAGCTTCAACTCAAGCTGATAAATTTTTAACGGTACAATCTTTATTAATCTTCGGATTAGGAGCGGCATCGTTTATGGTAGCTACTGCTAGTGGTGTTTCTTTTGCAAAATTAATGAATCTCTTTCTCAAAGAAGGAAGCAAAATTAATCCACTTATCGGGAATGCAGGAGTATCAGCTGTTCCCGACTCTGCCCGCGTTTCGCAGGAAGTTGGTTTGCATTACGATAAAAGTAATCATTTGTTGATGCATGCCATGGCGCCAAACGTAGCAGGTGTAATTGGTTCTGCGGTTGCAGCGGGTATTTTATTAAGTATGTTATCGTAATTTTTTATTTCATATATAAAAGTAACCTGGTCATTTTGTAATGGTCAGGTTTTTTTGTTGAAATATAGTTTGTTTTTCTAAACAATAATAAACTTCTTTTGATAAAGAATAATTTTCATTAGATTTGTAAATTGAAAAAAATGGCTTTTGGTTTAATCAGAAAATTACTTTTGATATTTAATTGAAAAAATACTGTTAATTATATTGTTAAGTTGGTGTTCTAAATTAGTTTATATTATTCGAACTCCTCATTATCTGTTCGG
>CAYONE010000055.1:0-28970 GCA_964405245.1 uncultured Paludibacter sp. | reverse complement strand
TTGTCCTTCGAATATTGCACGCTTTATTCCTTCAGTACCGGGATATGTGTATGCTGTACATAATTCAGAAGTGTATGTAAACCTTTTTATGTCGAATAATTCCACACTTAAAGTTGCCGGTAAGAACGTAAATCTTCAGCAAAATACTGCTTATCCCTGGAATGGCGATTTCAAAATCAATGTAAATCCTTCTGGCAAGCAGAAATTTCAATTAAAAATCCGTATTCCGGGTTGGGTGCAGGGACAGGTTGTTCCATCGGATCTATATACTTATAGCGATCGTAAACAGCTTTCGTATAGCATAAAAGTAAATGGTGAGGTTCAGAAATCGAATCCGGTAAACGGTTATTTCAGCATCAATCGTCAGTGGAAAAAAGGCGATGTGGTGGAAGTGCATTTCGATATGGAACCACGTACAGTGAAAGCACATTCGGCGGTTGAGGCTGACAGGGGAAAGTTAGCTGTGGAACGTGGTCCGGTAGTTTATTGTGCTGAATGGCCCGACAACGATTTCAGTGTGTTGAGTGTGATTATGAACCGAAAACCTGAATTTAAAGTTGTGGAAAAGCCAGCACTTCTGAAAGGAATCACGCAACTTCAGACCGATGCTCAAACACTGAGTTATAACAAAGCCGGAAAAATTGAAGCCCGTGATGTAACGCTTACGCTTATTCCGTATTATGCATGGGCACATCGTGGCAGTGGCGAAATGGCTGTGTGGTTTCCCGACGAACTGAGAGCAACGCGACCTGTAATGCCTCCGAGCATTGCTTCCGAAAGTAAAATTTCAGCATCGGTTCACTCGAACTCGCTTTCTTCTATCAACGACCGTCTTTTGCCAAAAGACGAAAACGATCGTTCGGTGCCTTATTACCATTGGTGGCCAAAAGAAGGAACTACCGAATGGGTCAGCTATGAATTTCCTGAAATGAAAAGTATCAGTTCGTGTTCGGTTTTCTGGTACGACGATGGTCCCTGGGGTGGTTGTCGTGTGCCTCAGTCGTGGCGAATACTTTATCGCAACAGTAACGGAAAATGGCTACCGGTGGAGAATCTGACCGAATATCGAGCAAAGAAAGGTGTTTCGAATTATGTATCCTTTAAAGCCATTACAACAGATGCTTTAAAAATTGAAATTGAATTACCGGAGAAAAAATCAACCGGCGTTTTTGAGTGGGAAGTGGAGTAAGAAAATGTAAATCTCGAGCTCAGTGGATAAACTTAAAAATTGCCCGAAAATTAAATCAGATAATTTTCGGGCAATTTTTTTTTTGAAAAGTTCAATTAATTTCCGGTAGAGGAAAGCTTTTTTTCTGCCATTCTTCGTAATTTTTCGTAATAGAATTTCGGAAAGAATGTTGTATCTTTTCTTTGCAATAACACATTATCAGTAAACGACACATTTCTCCTTTCAACGACCAAACCTGACTTATTACCTTCGGTTTCCGGCTTATAAACGGAATCAATCTGTAATCGCTTATTATTAATCCAGTTAAATATCAATCCAGGGTCATAAACAGTGTAATTTACAAAATCAATCCCTTCTTTTCCATCACCACTGTACCAGCTTTTAGTTTTCAGTATCGAACCAAATTTTATTTTTTTATTATCATTGAACTCACCGCCAATCAGCTCCATAGGAATGTTTACACTTCTTATCCATTCATCCTTTGCTTCAGCAGGTAATACATTCGCTATGTCAAGCAAAGTTAAACAAAAAGCAGAACATCCGGCTCCTTCTTTTTCATATCTTGGCCAGAGCGCTCCATTATAAAACTCACATGGAGCATTTCCGGATTCATTTTTTTGTTGATAGTAATGTACAAATTCCATTATTCTGTCTACTGCCTGTTCGTTAATTTTAAATTTCAGGTAAGCCACTTTTCCCCGCTTTGCATACAATTCAATTCCCTGATGAATATGATCAACAGGTTCAATTCTGCCTTTAATTGTACTTCCCAACACTCCGAGTCCCACCTTCTTTTTAATTACATATTCAACTTTTTCTGATTGAACAGCTCCGTTCATAGCCACGTAATATGCAGAATCAAGTTTTGATGAACTTATACGGGCAATTACATGTCCGATAACATAGTAATGTTTCCTGAGAGCCGCATTCAAATAACATTTAATTGTGGTTTTAAAAAGCAGTGATGGATTATCCCATTCAATCGGGGTTACTTCAGGTATAGCAAAAATTGTAATAACATGGTTGTCAGCATTGTTCTCATCAGTGTTTTGTTGTGAAAAAGCAAATTGAACATGCGTGAAAATAATTACAAAAAAAACGAATAAAAATTTGTGGTTAAATTGCATAAAAACTGAAAGGTTTGGTTGTAATATCAGTATAATTATAAATGTAAAAAACTCAAAACAGGTAATTAAACTAAAACGACTGTCGGGAAATGAACAGTCGTTCAGAAAAAAATCAGAGCGGCAAACGGGACTCGAACCCGCGACCCTCAGCTTGGGAAGCTGATGCTCTACCAACTGAGCTACTGCCGCATTAAAAATTTAGTAACTACTCAGCCCCCCTAACCCAGCCCCCTAACCCCCTGAAGGGGTAATAAGAAGGGGAGTTTTGGAGTAACGATGAACATTTGTGCGCTTAAATTTGGCTGTATTTTTTGTAATAATTACAATTTTTTTACTCTGTAATTTTTCTTGAAACACTTCATGAAGCACTTCATGAGTTGCTGAATAGTAACAAAATTTAATATCATGTTACAAAAGTATTATTTTTTCAATAATAATCTCTTTCGAATTCTAAAAAGTTTTACAAAAAAGTATTTGAAAATTCGCTTTTTTTTCAATATCTGAAAAAATGAAATTATAGTATCAATTTTTTACTCAAAATTACATTTCAAACAAATTGAGCAAATAATATATTGTTCGAATATCATCTCCCTAATTTATCTTATTGTCCACCCTGTGCTTGTGTGCAAATTTCTAATTTTGTAATAATAATGAAATAAAAAAATCAATTTTAATCAGATAATATGAAAAATGATTTATAATACTCTTAAACGATTATTTTACATCTAATTATATGTCGATATTGAATTAACAAATCAATCAAAATCAACATCAAGAAAAAACACAATAAACTTATGATATATAAAATTCTGTCTTCAAAGACTGAGCATATTCGCACTTTCAATTTCAAAATCGTTGTATTAATTTCATTAATAACAATTGGATTAAGTTTTAACTCGTGCGACGACTATCCTTACGACGACAATGAGCCAAACTGGCTCGGAGCAAGCATTTACGATTATCTGAAAAACAATAGCGAATTTACCATTTTCACAAAACTTATTGAGGATTTGGAATATACCCAAATTTTGGGAAAAACAGGGAGTAAAACCCTTTTTGTGGCTGATGATAAAGCGTTTGCAGATTTTTTCGAAAATAACGAATGGGGTGTAAAAAAATATGAAGATTTTACACAATCGCAAAAAAAGCTAATTCTTAAATTTAGCATGATAAACAATGCATATCTTGTTGAAATGCTTGCAAACTACAATAATGGCGGAATGAAAGAAGGAGCCGCATTTCGGAGAGTAACAGCGGTTTCGGTACTCGACAGTTTACCTCACGAAGCAGGCAATCAACTTCCTCTAAGTGTTTTTTGGGATTATTACAGAACCAATGGAATTTATCTTCTGAAAGATAATACACCCTGGACGTTGATGTATTTTACACAGAAACACATTGAACAGGCTCAAATTTCAGATGAAGATTTCAGAATAATTACAGGATTTAACAGAAATGAAAATGAAGCCCATATTTTCGGAATAAAAATTAAGACTAAAGATATTACCTGCAAAAACGGCTATCTGAATGTACTCGAAAAAGTTCTGATTCCACCTATGAATATGGCTGATTATGTTAACAAGAACTCAAACACTTCACTTTTTTCTTCTATTCTTGAACGATTCAGCGCACCATATTACGATAATGAGAACACAATAAAATATCGTCAACTTAATCCGGGATTTTCTGATTCGATATTTGTAAAGCATTATTTTGCAAAAGTTGGCGGACGTACTTTTACACCTCAAAACAAATCAATTTCAAATGATTTATTGCTGCCTTTCAGTCCATGTTGGAATAGTTACACGCGAACAGCAAGTGGAAATGCGCTTCAATCGGACATGGCTGCAATGTTTGTTCCCAACAATGAAGCGCTGCAAACTTACTTTACTTCAGGTGAAGGCGCAGTATTAAAAGACCGGTTCAAATACTGGGACAGTATTCCTTTTGATGTTTTACCATTACTGTTGAAACGTCATTTCCGCACATCGTTTATTGAATCTATTCCAAGCAGGTTTCCTTCAATGGTTGACGAAGATAACTCAGTGCTGCCAGTAAATAAATCGGATATCGAAAGTGTATATATCGGAACAAACGGCGTTGTTTACATCACCAATAAAGTTTATCCTCCTGATGATTATCGTTCGGTTTATGGTCCGGTTTTGCTCAGCGCTAACAATGCTTCACCTCAAAACCAGACGAAAATCTGGAAATGGGCTATTGTTCAACCGGCAAACGACTTCAGGCTTTATTTAAACTCGTTGGTAAGCAAGTACAGTTTTTTTGTTCCTACCGATGAGTATTTTAAAAATTATGTTGATCCGATTGCAATTGAAAAAGATGTACCCGGTGCTTTAAAATTCTGGTACGATGAAAAAGCGAATTCAGTAAAAGCTACAGTTTACCGTTATAACAGTGTTACGCGTGAAACCGGCGATTCGGTAGCTGTAATTACTAATACCACTTTCCTTGCCAACAGATTATTGGATATGTTAAACATGCATATTGTGGTTGGTGGAGTTGAGCATGACAAAAACTTCTTCATCACCAAAGGGAATGTGGCTTTAAAAATTGAAGGAGAAGGCGATAATATTAAAATTCAGAGCGGTGGAAATATTTTGCGCAATGAAAAGGTTAATGTCAACAAGGTTTATCGTCAGTACAACGGTTATACCTACTTTATCGATCGACCAATTCAGGCACCTGTTAAGTCAGTTTACAAAGTTTTAAGCGAAACTCCTGAATTCAGCGAATTTTTCTCGCTTATGGCAGGTTTTCCGGCAACAAGCAGCTCAGTGATTTTTGTAAATAAAACCAACTATTACGGAATAGATTTAAATGTAAAATTTTTCAACACCTTTAATTACACCGTATATGTACCAACCAACGCGGCTATCGACAGTGTTATAAATGCCGGAATAATAAAACCATGGGAAAGCAGAGGTCCGATTGTTGGTATAAATGATATAACCGATGCAACACTGAAAGCAAGCGAAATTGTAAAACTCGAACGTTTTCTACGCTATCATTTTCAGGATAATTCAGTATTTGTTGACAATCAAACTTTCGACAGACAATATCAGTCTGCAACAATGAAACTCGATAGCAACCCATCGCATTTCAATACTTTTAAAAACAAATTCTATAAAATTGGTGTAAATGCAACTCCGGGCAACCTCGAACTTATAACCGAAAACAATGCAAAAACATCGGTAAATAAAAGCAAGGGATTATACAATATATTAACCCGCGATTATGTATTCAACAATAAACCTTCAGCATTTAAAAATATTGATGGCACAGGTGCAGGAACCGATTTTTCAAATTCGGTAATTGTTACTTCGTCCACAGCTGTTATACATCAGATAAATAAAGTTTTATATTTTCAATAAATTTTGAATTCGTTCAAATAAATAAAAGACAAAAATTTAGAAATCAGAATAATTAAGAACTGCAATTTGTATGCGGGCATCAAACCTTAAAACAAAAATACTTTCCAAATGAAATACATTCAAAAATATTCATTGTTGATACTCCTCATTCTGTTAACCCACTTTACATCGGCGCAGCGAAATACAAGCGAGTTGATAGTACAGGGAACTGTTACAGCCAAATCCGACAGTTATCCGCTTATAGGTGTGAATGTTGCAGAAATTGATGCTAATAATCGTGTGGTTACAGGAACAGTTACCGATTTTGACGGTCGCTATGTGCTGAAAATAAAAAACCCAAACAACAAATTAACCTTCAGTTATGTGGGGTTTCACAAGCAGGAAAAATCCATAGGCTCAAACAGGAAAATCGATGTTCAACTGATAGATAACACTCAAACAATCACCGATGTAGTAGTAACTGCCACTCGCCGACACAGCGAAGGAGGATTTTCGATACCTAAACGTGAAATTGCAACTGCCATGCAATCCATCGACATGAAAGAAATAGAAGGATTACAGGTATCTTCTGTTGACGAAGCGCTACAGGGCAGAATAGCGGGACTTGATATTGTGGCAAATTCAGGCGACCCCGGAAGTGGAACACAAATGCGAATTCGCGGTGCAAGTTCAATTACGGGAAACAATCAGCCATTAATAGTTTTAAACGGCATACCTTACGAAATGCAGGTTGATCAAAGTTTCGATTATGCAAACTCAAATCAGGAACAATACGCAAACCTTTTGAGTATTAACCCCGATGATATTCTTGAAATTACTGTATTAAAAGATGCAGCGGCATCAGCGGTTTGGGGCTCGAAAGGAGCTAACGGCGTAATTATGATTACAACCAAAAAAGGTTACACCGGTCCTACAAAAATTGAATATTCTTACCGTTATACAGGTACAATACAGCCAAGAGGTCGTAAAATGCTTAATGGCGATGATTATACAATGCTGATGAAACAGGAATTTTTCAATCCTGAGCAGGATGAAAATGCTTCAGACTTTGACGAATATAACTACAATGAAGCGTTTACCGAATTTGAAAATTTCAATAATAATACCGATTGGGTTAAAGCTGTTTCGCAAATTGGGAATATTAACGATCATTATCTGACTCTTTCTGGTGGCGGTGAACGGGCAACTTACCGTATTTCAAGTGGTTTTTTAAATCAGAACGGAACAATTATCGGACAAAAATACAGTCGTTTATCTTCGCGCGCTTTTCTTGATTACCGTGTTTCAGATCGATTAAAATTTACTTCAGAACTTTCGTTTACATATTCCAATAACAAACGAAATTATGTTTTCGATTTTGGAAACGGCGACAGTCCAAACGAGGATTTATCGATTTTGGGAATTGCGTATAAAAAAATGCCAAATGTAAGTATTTACAAACAAGATTTGAGTGGAGTAGATTCGAACAATTATTATCAAATTCTGACAAACTCAAGATTGAACTGGGATCAAAAGTATTTAGTGAATCCGATTGCGTTAGCTTTATTAGCCAAAAACGATATTAAAAACTTCAGAATTCTGCCAACATTCAGATTGCAATATGATCTTCTCGATCCAAATGTACAAATGTTGCGTTACAGTATGTATGTATCTTTTGATATAAACAACGATAAATCAACAAAATTTTTACCGGCTGAAGTTCTTACAGATTCCTGGCAAAGTCATCATTTCAACCGCAGCGAAGGCGGCGATAACGAATCGTTAACCATACAAACTGACAATAACATTTCGTGGATTCCGAATATTAAAAATAAAGATCACAATCTTTTGTTATACGGTTCATTGCAAACTACCGAAGGTCGTTCAACTTATCAGGGTATAATATCTTTTGGTATGCCTTCGTCCTACGGCAACGATCCATCTACTCCCGGATATCTGGCAGCCAATTTTACCAACCGTGCGCACTGGCGCTCGATGGGTGTAATGGCACGGGCACATTATTCGTACAAATCACGCTATATCATTTCAGCAACTTTACGCCGTGATGGAAGTACAAAATTCGGGAACGGTATGAAATTTGGAAATTTTCCGGGCATTTCGCTTAAATGGATTATGAGCGACGAACCTTTTATGGAAAAAACACGTGGTTGGTTAAGCACACTTGCATTTCGTCCGGGTTGGGGTGTTGCCGGAAATCAACCCAATTACGAATATCTGCATTTTAGCCGGTATGGCGATTTCGGAAGTTATATCGATATGACTTCGCAACGTCCTGTTTCCATTCGCTTGGATAATCTAAAATGGGAAACAACAACTTCGTTTAACTACGGGCTTGATGTTGGATTTTTAAAAGACAAAATACTTCTTGATCTGAATTTTTATCAGAAGAGAACTAAAGACCTGCTTTTTCCGAATGTTGGTATTCCAAGTTCATCAGGATTTACAGTTTTATCATATCAAAACGCGGGAACTATGGATAACAATGGTTGGGAAATAAATTTATATGCAAACAGAATTTATGACAACAAGAAATTCAGTATCGATTTTCGTTTTAATATAGCTAATTCGGTTAACAGAATTGTAGAGTTGAAAGAATCTATTTTAAAAGCTTACAACGGTGATTACGATTATGAAAACGGTACTTATCTGACGCGGATTCAGGAAGGAAATTCCTTTGGATCAATTTACGGATTTCGATATTTGGGAGTATATAAATACGATGAATACAAGCCCGGTACTCAGGAAGATGCTCCTGTGGCAAGAAATAAAAAAGGTAACGTGATAACCGATGAAAATGGAGAGCCACTGCCTATGTATTTCAATTATAACAAAAAAAATGGCGGCTCGCCTTATGAGTTCAGAGGTGGCGATGCAAAATATGAAGACCGCAATTTTGATGGAAATATCGATGACCTTGATATAGTTTATCTTGGAAATTCAAATCCGCTGTTCAATGGCGGTATGGGACCAACTTTCAGATATGGAAATTTGTCGGTAACCGCATTTTTTAATTATAGAGTGGGCAATAAAATTGTAAACGCAGCACGAATGTATGCCGAGAATATGTATTCAACAAACAATCAAAGTATTGCTACCAACTGGCGATGGCGTAAAGACGGAGACGAAACAGTAATTCCACGCGCGCTTTACAACCATGGCTACAACTGGCTTGGTAGCGACAGGTTTGTGGAAAACGGCTCGTTTATCCGTTTCAAATATCTAACTTTAAATTACGCTTTTCCAAAAGAAAAACTCAAACGATTTAAAATTGACAAAGTGAATTTGTATCTTACATTAAACAACTTATTTGTAATTACAAAATATACAGGTGTGGATCCTGAAGTCAATTATGGTTCGCTCGGCGTGAGTAAAGACTGGGGTCAAACACCAAGATCAAAAGATATGACTTTTGGGATGACGGTGGGATTGTAAAACTGAGCAAAGAGCAAAGACACTTCAAAACCTCGTCAGTTCCGATTACTATCGGAATGAAAGTTTCTTTGATCGGTGCAAAAAACCAAAAACGAAGAAACAAATTAAACAACGAAACAATATATAGTCAGAGAGTTTAGTGAAACACGAAACACAAAATTAAAAACAAACAAGTGCATGAAAAACACGATAAAAATATTCTTAATAAGTCTGGTACTGATTTTCAGTTCATGTACTGATTGGCTTGATTTACGCCCCGAAAATGAAATTGTTCTCGAGGATTTTTGGCAAACCGAATCGCAGGCTACTGCTGTTTTATCATCGTGCTACCGTGGCATGTTACTCGATGCATATCTTGAGCGTATGATAGTTTGGGGCGAAATTCGTTCGGACAATGTGGTACAGGGAAACAGTATAGGTACTGATTTACTCAAAATTTTAAAAGTAAATTTAACGCCTACCAATGGTTATGCAAACTGGGGTGCATATTACTCAGTAATTAATTATTGTAATACTTTTTTACATTTTGCTCCGGGTGTACTGCAACGAGACCAGAATTTCACTCAAAGCAAATTACGCACTTATGAATCTGAAGCCCTCACCATAAGAGCATTAACTTATTTTTATTTAGTACGTGCTTTCAGAGATGTTCCCTTGGTTCTCGAACCAAGCATCAGCGATTCGCAAGATTATCTTGTACCAAAATCGACTGAACGCGAAGTGCTTGATCAAATTATTGAAGATTTGAATAAAGCTTTACAATATGCGCGTTTTGATTACGGAAAAGGCGCTTATAACAAAGGACGAATTACAGTAAATTCAATCAGAGCAATATTAGCCGATGTTTATTTGTGGGATCAGCAATATTCGAAATGTGTTGAAATGTGCGATTTACTTTTAGCAGACCCTACTCTTGAACTTGTTGATGCTGATAAATTTCTGACTTCGGTTTTTTTTAGCGGGAATTCTACCGAAAGCATTTTTGAACTTCAATACAATAAAGATGTTCAATATAATAATACTGTAAATAATTTTTACGGATACGAAAACCGTCAGTATGGCGAATTCAGTTTTCCTGCTTATCTGGCAAAAAACGGACAATTCAGTCCTTTTAATTATGCTGCTTCGGCAGTTAAAGAAAGCACAAAAGATCTTCGCGAAAAACTGTTTATCGGCGCTGTGGATTTAGGCGATGGTTATCCGATTTATAAATATGCGCTTGCACAAAATACCGAAAATGCCGATGAAACTTACACTCCAAAATATCGACCCGCTTCAACTACTGTAAACTGGATAGTTTACCGCCTTGCCGACATTATTCTAATGCGCGCCGAAGCGTTGGTACAATTAAATCGGAATCAGAATGATTTGGAAGAAGCTTTACGTATGGTGAACAAAACATATTTACGATCAAACCTCTCAGCCGATTCACTTCAATTTGTAACTTACAATAATCAGAACGATATGGAGAAACTCGTATTGCGCGAACGTCAGCGCGAACTTATGTTTGAAGGTAAACGCTGGTTCGATTTAATGCGACTCGTTCGTCGAAACAATGATCCTACCGCGATGCTTGCTTATATCAGCCCAAAACTCACAGGCGATAACATGCAAATAAGAAAAATGTCGGTGATGGACGGATTGTATTTCCCCATTTTGAAAAATGAAATTGAAATTAATCCTAATCTCATTCAAAATCCATTTTACGAAAACTCCGAATTCATGAATTAAAACAATAGAAAATATGAAAATAACTCACTATCATATATTTAATAAATCAGCAACAAGTAGTATTTTTATGTTTTTTGTTGCATTTGCATTGGTTTTCACCGCATGTGTTGACGCTCCGCTCACTATTACTACTAACACTGAGGAAATGATGGGTGAATACATCGAAAAAAGACCCAATGATTTTTCGGAGTTTCAAAAACTGTTAGATACAACACAAGTTTTGGGTTTACTGAATGCTTATGGAGAATATACACTTTTTGCGCCTGACAACGATGCAATGAAAAAATTCTTTGCAACAAACGGAAAATCGTCGTTAGAAGATTTTCAGCTTGACACCCTTAAAAAAATAGTTTACGATCATATAATTAAAGGCTATATCGTAAGTACTGAAGAATTTATCGATGGACTAATGCCCTACCTCACCATGAGCGAAAGATTTGTGGCAACTTCATCAAAATCGGTTAATAACAAACTGATTTATACTGTAAACGAAAATTCTTCGATAATTCAAAAAGACATTAAGGTAAGCAACGGAATTATTCATGTAATCGATGAAGTTTTAAATCCTTCTACACTCAACATTGTTCAGGCAATTGCTGCCGACGATAAATTCAAAATTTTTTATGCCGCACTGCTCAAAACCGAACTTTGGAAAAAACTGCAATTAACCCGCGATGACTCTTACGACCCGAAAAATTATTCACATATCGATGTAACCTGGGTTCAGGGAGGTGGCTCAAAAGATGAATTGCCGGTTTCGAGAAAATACGGATATACTGTTTTACTTGAAAGCGACCAAACTTTAAAAACCAAACATGGTATAAATAATCTCGATGATTTGATAAACTATACCAAAAACAATGTTTATCACGAGAATCCTTCAGATGCAAATGTTAACGATTATACCGATTCAAGAAATGCACTGAATAAATTTGTGGCATATCATCTTATCAACAAAAAATTAACTTATACAAAATTTATCGACGATTACGATACCGAACACATGATTAAAACTTTCGATATGTATGAATATATCGAAACTTTATGTCCCGGTACGCTTATCGAAATTAAAAAAGAACGCTCATCAGGTGAATCGAATCTTATAAACAAATCGGGCGAAAACGGAAACGCAATAAGAATTGTAAGCTCAAACAAAGATAACGACGCGATAAACGGTGTTTATCATGAAATTGACAATATGCTTATTTATGATAAAAACGTAGCTGGTGAACTGTCGAGCAAACGTTTACGCATGGATGCCGCTTCGTTTTTCCCAGAATTGACCAACAACAATATGCGTTATTACAATCCTGCAAAATGCCGCTCATGGGTATTTCCTCCGGGATATATTGAAAGACTGAAATGTAGCGAATCGACACGTTTCTGTTATTTGAATGCTTATGGCGGTTATCTCGATTATCAGGGCGACGAAATTTACCTGAAAGGTATGTACGATTTTACGATGGAAACACCTCCTATTCCGGCCGGAACATGGGAAATACGTTTCAGCTACCAGCCAACCGGCGGACGCGGAGCTGCACAATTATACTGGGACGGTTACCCTTGCGGAATTCCTCTCGACTTGCGCATTCTTGCCAACGACCCGCTTATTGGTTACGAAGAACCGGGAAGTAATGTTGAGGATTATGGATATGATGCACTCGGAAATAAAATTTATGGAGTTGAAAACGATAAAATGATGCGTAACCGCGGCTACATGAAAGGTCCCAACACTTACAAAGATGTGCTTGGAGTTTGGTACGGAAAACGGGTTGCACGCCAAAGTAATCAATCCTTACGCCGAATACTCGGAGTTTACACTTTTGACAAAACAACGACACATAAATTTTCTGTTAAAGCTGTTCGCGAAGGTCAGTTTATGATGGATTTTCTTGAATTTGTTCCGCTTGAGATTATTGAATCGGAAGGCATTGATTAGACTTTTTAGTCTCAAATATTATTTTCAAAAAAATATATCCGAATACAGTTTAAAAACTGAAAAAATACTGATACAATGAATAAATTAAAAATACTAACATTCGCTTTAGTTTCGGTTTTAGTGCTATCGTGCACCGAATACTGGGACGAGCATTATAACGAAATAAAAGGCGAAAGAAGTGAGCTGAACATTACAGAATACATCAAATCGCAGGCTGATTTGAGTATTTTCAGTAAAATGCTTGAAATTTCAGGTTATGATTCTATACTGGCAAAAGCCCAAACTTACACAGTGTGGGCGCCATTAAACAGCGGATTATCAAATATAAATCTTACTGATACAGCCACAATAACCGATTTGGTTAAAAATCATATTGCAAGGTTTTCAAATCCTACATCAGGACTACAATCGAAAACCATATATATGCTTGCAAAAAAGTTCGTGGTTTTCAAGCGCGAGGGAAATTCATTTTCCATCGGAGGTCAGGCTCTTGTGGCAGGCCGATTTAATACTGCAACAGCAAATGGAACTGTACATTGCATTGGTTCATACATTCCATATTTAAGCAACCTTTGGGAGTTTATCGGAAAAACCAACGGACTTGACTCGCTTCGGAAATATCTTTACTCGCAAAGCACCTATGAATTTGATGTTAATGCAAGTGTTGAAATTGGCACCAATGATCATGGTCAGTCAATTTACGATTCGGTAATTACTTTTACAAATCCGGTGTTAAATAAAATCGGCATGCTGCATCTTGAAGATAGCAGTTATTTGGCGCTTTTACCCAATAATTCAGCGTGGATAAAAGCATATAATCTTATTAAAAACGGATATAAAACTTACGGTGCTGGAGGCGATAAAATTCAGCATTTAAACTCACAACAAGCTCTGGTTAACAATTTGGTTTTTAAATATACCGATTCTGACCCTTCAAACATCGATTCACTTGTTTCTACCACAGGAAGCAATTTTAAACAACCCGGATACCTCTTCACAAACAGTTCACAGTTTAATCTGAGCAACGGCAAAGCGTGGATTACGGATTCGCTAAGATTTAAAGCATCGGATTCATGGCAAAGACCCGTAAAAATTGAAGCGGAAAACTCCGAATACGGACGAAAATCGGAATACGCAAATATTTATGTTCGTTCAAGTCTCGGTTCACTATTCGATAGTAAAATTTCAGACAGCAAATATCTGGTAGTTGAACCTACAACTGCAAGTAATACTACTCAAAATGCTGTAACATTTACTATTCCAAATACTTTATCGGGTAAATATAATATCTATTGTGTATTTGTACCGGCAAACATTTCTGTTGAAACCAACTCGCGACCCTATAAAGTTAGTTATTATTTAAGTTACCGAAATGCTGCAGGATCTTTGATTGCGGATGCTGCTATTGATATAAACCGACAGGTAACTCTGCCAAACAGGATTGGAGGAGTTTTTCAGACCAATGGTTCTGAAGTAACAAAAATGCTGGTTACACAATTCACTTTCCCCTGGTGTAATATAATATCCGACAAAACCGAAGCAGCAAATATCAACGTGAAATTAAAAGTTAAAAACGAAGTTAAAATTACCGAAACAGCATTATATAACCGCACTTTCAGGGTTGACCATATAGTACTTGAATCAGCGGAATAATCTTAAATTTAAAACTCTGAATAAACACAGCATGAGAAATAATATAAAACACACCGCTCTGATAAAACAGAATTATATTCACAATAAGTTAGTTGAATTGGTTAAAATAAGTCTTTTAGCGGCAATTTTAATTTCGGTAACAAGTATGAGTGCACAGGAACGTACTGTTACTGGATATGTACGCGATGCTCATACAAAAAAACCGATTGAAGCAGCACGGATTTCAGCCCTGAACGAAAAAATTTCAGCTGTTACCGACGAAAACGGAAAATTTAACCTTAAAACAAACTCGCCTAATGCAATTTTGATAATTTCAGCCCTCGAGTATAATACTCGTGAATTTCCACTTCAGGGTGCAGATAATATCTATGCCGATTTGTATCCCCAATCGTTTAAAAATTACTTTGAAAAAACTGAAGGAATTTCAGGAAATATAAACAACACAGCATTGGCATTGCCGCATAAAACCATAAAATTAAGCGAACTAACCATTGCAGCTTCGCCCGATGAAATACTACAGTCGGAATTTGGTGGCGATATTCGATCTGTTTCACGATCCGGAGCATGGGGAATGGGTTCATCCTTATTTATTCGCGGTTTAAACTCTGCAAATAGCAATGCGCAACCTTTATTTGTTGTGGATGGCGTAATATGGAATAATCTTTACGATTTAGCTTCTATTCATCAGGGCTTTTTTGCCAATGTACTTACAAATATCGATGTTACAGATATCGAAAGTATTACCCTAATGAAAGATGGAAATACTATTTACGGCAGTAAAGGTTCCAACGGAGTTGTATTTATCAAAACAAAAAGGGGTTCGGATATGGCCACAAAAATTAACCTCAACATTGTTACAGGCTTTAACTCAGAGCCTGCCGCACTGCCTTTGCTTAATGCCAATCAACACCGTATTCTCGTAAGCGACATTGTTGGAACCGCCGGATTTACCAGCAGTGAAATTGCACAATTACCTTATCTCAACGATAATCCGGCGCGTTCTACATACAAAACCTACCATAACCAAACCGACTGGCAAAACGAAATATATCGGACCGGAGTTACAACAAACTATGCAATTAACGTGAATGGTGGTGATGAAAAAGCACTTTATTATTTCGCACTTAGCTACACCAACAACAACGGAATTGTAAAAGGAACAGAATTGGGACGTTATAATCTTCGTTTAAATGCCGATATCGATGTTGTAAAAGATTTTAAAATCGGGATGAATATGGCAATTTCCAATTTGAACCGTAAAATTTTTGACGATGGAATAAACAGCGTAACTTCACCAACATGGATGACCAAAGTTAAATCGCCTTTCCTGAGTCCGAATACATTTACTTCATTGGGCGAAAAAACCACAGAATATGCTTATTCCGATATTTTCAACGTAAGCAATCCCGGAGGTGTGATTCGGTTTTCGAACAACACATTAAAGGAATATAGGTTTAACATAAGCTTGAAACCTGAATATAAAATTAATCAGGATTTCAAATTATCAGGCTTGCTTGATTATAATCTACATAAAATAAATGAAGATTACTATCGCCCCTATTTGTTTGCTGCGCCGGTATTTGTACAGCGTTTGGGTTATTCGTACAACGAACGTCAAAGTCAGGTAATACGCAACAGCAGTATTTTTAGCGATATTCAAATACAATATCGCAAACAATTTGCTAAATTGCATAATGTAAATGCGATAGTTGGAGTGCGTTATATTTCAGAAAACTTTGAGTCGGATTATGTTGAAGGACATAACTCTAAAAACAATTCATCTATAAATCTTGTGGGAGGTTTTAAAAATCTTTTCACTGATGGCGCTAACAGCGAAACAAAATTAATTCAGGATTATGCTTCGGTTGACTATAGTTTTGACAATAAATATTTTGTTAATGCTGCGGTTTCTATTGATGGTTCTTCGAGGTTTGGCAATCAAACTCAAGGCGGATTCAGATTTTTTGGTCAGACATTTGGAATTTTTCCTTCGCTCAACGCTTCATGGCATGTAACTTCCGAAAAAATTATGAAATCTGTTCCTTTTATTAATTTATTGAAAGTGCGTGCCGGTTACAGTATTACAGGAAACGATGATATTGAAGATTTTCTGACCGCAACCTATTTTTCGGCAATCAGACTTAAGGGCGTTGCAAACGGAATTATTCTGTCAAGTTTAGCAAATCCAAAAATTCAATGGGAAACCACTTACAGGGTAAATGCAGGAGCCGATATCGGACTTTTCAATGATAGACTTAATTTAAGTTTCGATGCTTACTCCGCCAAAACCGACAATTTATTGTTTCTGAAAAGTTATCAGGATGTTGCAGGATTAGATACATACTGGAATAACGGCGGACAACTTACAAATAAAGGTTATGAATTCAGCGCTACTGCAAAAATGCTTAATCTGAATAAGTTCAGCTGGGAATTCGGACTTTCCGCAGGACATTATACCAATAAAATTACCCAATTGCCAAATGGTGATTATACTACGGATGCTTTCGAAGCTACAATTCTTACACGAACCGGCGAATCGGCAGGAGTATTTTACGGATTCAAAACGCTTGGCGTATTTTCTACAGAACAGCAGGCAAATTCATCGAATTTAAAAATGATAAATAATACCGGCAACTACAGTTTTTTCGGCGCGGGCGATATTATTTTTGAGGATATTAATTCAGATGGTATAATCAACGAAAACGACCGTCAGATTATCGGAAATCCAAATCCGGACTTATACGGAACTATCGGCAACAATTTCACATACAAAAATCTTTCACTCAATGTATTATTTTCGTATTCACTTGGCAACGATGTTTATAACTATCAGCGCCGCCTGCTTGAGTCCGGAAGCAATTTCGATAATCAAACTGCTGCAATGCTCTCGCGCTGGACTACTGAAGGACAAATTACACCGCAACCAAAAGCAGTTTATGGAGACCCAATGGGAAACAGCCGCTTTTCTGATCGGTGGGTTGAAGATGGTTCATATCTTCGACTGAAAACAGTAACGTTGAGTTATCAGCTTCCTGTTAAAAGCAACTTAATTGAAGGTATCAATTTCTGGTTCTCGGCAGGTAATTTATTTACACTCACAAAATATCTTGGCGTCGATCCTGAATCTTCTGTAATGAATAATGTACTGTTTCAGGGCATTGATGCAGGTTTAATTCCCCTAACAAAAAATTATAACTTAGGTATCAGACTTAATCTGTAATTTTAAAATCAACTTTTGTAAACAATAATAACTTGGATATAAAAATGAAACAAAAACTCAATATACTTATTTTCGGATTGCTGATGTTTAGCTTGACTGCCTGCGATGGTTTACTCAGCGTGGATTCAAAACGACTTACAGCAGAGGAAGATTACAGGCTTAACTCGCCCAACGATTCTATTTATTCGATGTTCGGAGTTTTCTCGCAATTACAAAAACTTGCCGATACTTATGTTTTGTTGGGCGAACTCAGAGCTGAACTTATGGATGTAACTGAAACTTCAGATTATGACCTTCGTGAAATCAGTTCTTTAAATATTTCGAAAAATAACAAATACGTTAATATCAAAGATTTTTACGCGGTAATCAATAACTGTAATTATATAATTCAGCAACTCGATACAAGTTTAGTCGAACGTGGGCAACAACTTAAACTACGTCAGTTTACAGCATTAAAAGCAATTCGCGCCTGGACATATATGCAAATAGCATTGAATTTTGGCACGGCTAAATACTACACACATCCAATTCTTACAGTAGCCGATGCCGAAAAATCATATCGAAAACTTGAATTTGGCGAATTGGCTGATTCATTGATTTCTGATCTCGAACCTGTTAAACTTGTTGATTTGCCAAATTTGGGATATGTTGAATCGTACAGTACAGCGTATTCAATTTTTCCGGTACGCATGGTGCTTGGCGATTTATATCTCTGGAAAGGTGAATTCGAAAAAGCAGCAATTGAATATCGGGAAGTCATGTTTCAGAAGCGGGTAATCATTGATAAAAACAATTATTCATATTGGGTGGCTGTAAACAATACTATTTCAGCCAACGCATATTTATACTGGCCAAGAGCTTTTTCGTTAAATTCGGGCGAAGTTATTACAACTATTATGTGCCCATCCGAATACGGCCAAAATTTCCGTCTCGACACTTTAAATAATCAAAGGAAAATTTCTGCTTCGGACGTAGCAATTAATAACTGGAAAAATCAAACGTATTATTTGAATGAGGCTTCAAATTCGCAAGGTGATTTGCGTATGTATGGTTCCATTTCGTACAATGCAGCCACAAATAAGGAAATTTCCAATGATTATACTTTTTCAGGATCGACAACTAATAATTTTCTGATTTACAAATATAAAATTTACAATCAGAATGTAATCATATATCGTTCGTCAATATTATACCTGCGTTATGCCGAAGCAGTAAATCGTCTGAATAAGCCTTTACTGGCAATGGCAGTTTTGAAAAACGGCATGAACAGCACAACATTGTTTAACGAAAAAATAGTGCCAACTTCAGAAAAAGGCTCTCCTATCCTACCCTATATCAATTTCTCCGATGCACGATTCAATAATAATACCGGAATCAGAATGCGTGGGCTAGGAAATATGAACAATGATACTACATTCTTCCGTATTCCCCGATTAGCGTCAATGGCCGATTCTGTTCTTTATGTCGATGATTTGATTCAGAAAGAGCTTGCTCTCGAAACTGCTTTCGAAGGAAATCGCTTCCATGATTTAATGCGTTTTGCTTTACGGCGTAACGACCCTACATATTTGGCAAAAATCGTTTCCGAAAAACATACCCAAAACAAAGTAGCAATTCTGCAAAAACTTAGCAATCCTCAAAACTGGTACATCAAAACTGAATAAATCAATAATTTCAAATTAAACTTTGTTTTCAAAGATAAAATCGGCTTTTAAAAAATTCAATCCGGATTTATAACGGGGAATTTTTGAAAGCCGGTTTTCATTTTATCTATATCAGTAAAACATCAATAAATCAATGATATTAAAAACCAGTAGTCTTGGATTTTTGATTTTAATTGTATTTTTTTTGTTTTTTAATAATAAAGAAATATTTCTTTATTTAGCTGATATTCTGATAAATAATCCACATTGAAATGTTAAATATTTATTTGCCGTGTGCGTACACAGTAAATATATTGCAGGGTTTATAAAATTAAAGTAATTTTGTGCCGGATTTTTCGTGTGCGCACACAAGTATTTGTTGACACCTCTTTTTTGTGTGCTTAAAGTTAAGGTAAAATATTAGTTAAAGGTAAAAATATCAGATTATTCAGTTCAAGTTCCACGTAAATTACATCTATTTATTTAATAAATTTTCAAATTATGAATCCACTGAACAGAACTACAGCAGTTAACACAACACTGTATCCCGAAAGAATTATCCAGTTTGGCGAAGGCAATTTTTTACGTGCTTTTGTTGATTGGATGGTTAACAGAATGAACCAGAGTGCAAACTTTAACTCGGGCGTTGTAGTAGTACAACCATTACCCAACGGTATGATTGACATGCTTAACGAACAGGATGGTTTATATCATGTTAATTTGCAGGGACTTGATCATGGCAACACCGTAAACAGCATCGAACTTATCGATGTGATAACACGTTCACTTAATCCTTACAATCAGTTTGATGAATACTTAAAACTTGCTGAACAACCCGAGATGCGTTTTGTTTTCTCCAACACTACCGAAGCAGGCATTGTATTCGATGAAAACTGCAAGCTGGACGATGCTCCTGCAAGTTCATATCCCGGAAAACTTACACAATTGCTATATCACCGTTTTAAAACATTCAGTGGCGCTACCGATAAAGGACTTTTAATTTTTCCTTGCGAACTGATTTTCCACAACGGAACCGAATTGAAAAAAGCTATCCATCAGTATATTGATTTATGGAATTTAGGAAAGGATTTTCTGAACTGGTTCGATAATGCTTGCGGTGTGTATTCAACTTTAGTTGACCGAATTGTTCCGGGATACCCACGCAACACGATAAACGAAATTCATGAAAGAATTCAGTTTCAGGATAATCTGGTTGTACAGGCAGAAATCTTCCATCTTTTCGTAATTGAAGCACCAAAAAGTGTGGAAGCAGAGTTTCCGGCACGTAAAGCAGGTTTGAATGTACTTTTTGTACCCGACGAAAAACCATATCACGAACGTAAAGTAACACTTCTCAATGGCCCTCATACAGTTTTAGCTCCTGTAGGTTATCTTTCAGGTTTAAATATCGTTAAGGAATGTCTTCGCGATGAAGTTATGTCCAAATTTGTATATATGATCATGTACAAAGAATTAATTTCAACGCTTGACTTACCAAAAACCGAACTCAAAAAATTTGCCGACGATGTGGTTGAACGCTTCAATAATCCGTTTGTACACCATTTACTAACAAGCATAATGCTTAATTCGTTCTCGAAATATAAAACCCGCGATTTACCGGGACTCAAAAAATATCTCGAACGCAAAGGAGAATTGCCTTCAGGGCTTGTATTGGGACTTGCAGCCATTATTACTTACTACAAAGGCGGAAAACGTGGCAAAACCGACATTGTACCTAATGATGACAAAGAAATAATGGACGTTTTGAAATTACTTTGGAATCTCGATATCGAAACCGTTGCAAAAGGAGTTTTAGCGGCAGAATTTATCTGGGGCGAAAACCTGAATCAAATTCCGGGTCTTACCGATAAACTTACCTTTTATCTACGTCTGATAGATGAATTCGGCATGAAAGAAGCTGTAAGAACCATTGTTTCGAAACGTTTCAGTTTATCGGTTAAAGTCGATTTCGAATTACCGGTACTTGAAGACTAAAAAAAATAAAAAAAATTAGCCCGTATTTTCGAATTCGGGTTTATTGTAAAAAAACAGAACAAAACATGAAATTTCTTCAGATAAATTCTGCCGATAATGTAGCCGTGGCGCTTGAAGAGCTGAATTCAGGCGATATTATTACATTTAGTGGAAATGAAATAGCAGTAAATGCAACTATTCCAATGGGTCATAAAATTGCCCTTGCCGATATTGCATTAAATGCTAATGTAGTAAAATATGGTTATCCTATCGGACATGCCATTTCGGAAATAAAAGCCGGCGATTGGGTAAACGAGAAAAACGTAAAAACCAACCTTGAAGGCTTACTCGATTACGAATATAATCCTCAGGAAGTTAATTTAGATATTGAAAATCGCAATCTTACTTTCAAAGGTTATAAACGCGCCAATGGTGATGTAGGCGTACGAAACGAAATATGGATAATTCCTACAGTTGGATGTGTAAACGGAACCATTAACTCGCTTGCTCAAAAGCTTCGTACAGAAACTCAACTGAAAGGAGTTGATGCCATTGTAGCATATCCGCACAATTATGGTTGCTCACAACTTGGTTCCGACCATGAAAATACCCGAAAAGTATTGCGCAATATGGTTTTACACCCGAATGCCGGAGGAGTCTTGGTTGTAGGATTGGGTTGTGAAAACAATCAGGTAAGCGCTTTCAAAGAAATGTTGGGCGACTTCGATGCTTCGCGTATAAAATTTATGGAAACCCAGAAAGTTGATGATGAATACGAAGAAGGTATGAGCCTTTTACGCGAAATTTATGAAGTGGTATCGCAGGATGTTCGCCAAGACGTATCCATTTCGGAATTAAAAATAGGCTTGAAATGTGGTGGTTCGGATGGCTTTTCAGGCATCACCGCTAATCCTCTGTTGGGAGTTTTCTCCGATTTTCTGATTGCTCAGGGCGGAAGTACGGTGCTTACCGAAGTTCCGGAAATGTTTGGTGCGGAAACTCTTCTGATGAATCGATGTGTAAATAAAAATATGTTTGACAAAACTGTTTTTCTCATAAACGATTTTAAAGATTATTTCATGCGCAATAATCAGCCGGTTTACGAAAATCCTTCGCCGGGAAATAAAGCCGGAGGCATTTCAACTCTTGAAGAGAAATCGCTGGGTTGCACACAGAAATGTGGAAAAGCGCTCGTAAAAGATGTGCTTATGTACGGCGAACGTATCAAAACCAAAGGGCTGAATCTGCTAAGCGCGCCAGGAAACGACCTTGTAGCTGCTACGGCACTTGGTGCAAGTGGTTGCCATATAGTTTTGTTTACCACCGGACGTGGCACTCCGTTCGGAAGTTTTGTACCTACCATGAAAATATCGACAAACACACCACTATACAACCGTAAAGGTACATGGATTGATTTTAATGCAGGTACAATTGTGGAAAACGAATCGATTGAACAGGTAAAAGAACGGTTTATCGACTATTTAATAAAAGTGGCAAGCGGCGAACAGGTTAATAACGAAAAGAAAAATTACCGCGAAATTTCGATATTTAAAACAGGAGTAACTCTATAAAAATTGAATCAAACAAATAAACACGGGCTTACAACTTTGTAAGTCCGTATTTTGTTTATATTTGTATTTCGGATTAGTGGAGAATTCGGATTTTCAACAAATACCATAAACACACAATTATCACATCATTGCAATGAAAAAAAGAATAATTTTCAGCCTAATTTGTTTCACATTTACGCTGTTAAGTGCTTTTTCGCAGGAACAACCGGTTTTCAGGCACTATTCCGTTGAAGATGGTTTGTCGCAAAACACTGTAATGGCAATTCTTCAGGATAGCAAAGGATTTATGTGGTTTGGCACCTGGGATGGACTCAACAAATTCGATGGATATAAGTTTACCATTTACAAATCGCGTCCGGGCGATATGAGTAATATTCCGAATAACCGAATAGATTATCTGCACGAAGACCGCTGGGGAAATATATGGTTTCAAACTTATGATGGAAAATTTCATCGCTTTAATCCTCGCAGCGAGCAGTTTTACAACCTACCGAGCGCAACAAGCCGTTACAATTACTATGTTGAACGCAACAAACATTTCTGCGAAACACACGATGGAGAATTATGGATTGGCACTGCCGAATCGGGCGCAGTTAGGGTAAAAACCGATTCGGTATCATTAGAAGTAAACATTTTGGAATATACCACTTCGGGCAATAATCAGATACAAAGCAATTCTATCAATTTTATTTTTGAAGATAGCAAAAAACATATATGGATTGGAACGGCAAAAGGTTTGAGCAGCGTGAACCCCGAAACCAATCAGATCAATGCATTTCAGCCCAACTTTACAAACGAAAACACAGCGTTTCTCTCGGCTTTTGAAAGAAAAGATCAGTTATGGTTTGGCGATAACAGAGGAAATATCTGGATATTTTCCAATAAAAACAACAACTTTGAAAAACTTTCTGTTTGCAATTCCGGGATAACCGACATTTCAACATTGGGCGACAATAATATGATTTTCACCACACGTGGAAGTGGTATTTTTATTTACAATGTCTTGCGCAAGAGTTTTACAAATTTCAACAGCTCAAATTCGCCTTCGGTCATCAACAATAATTTTATTTCGGTAAAAGTGGACTCGTATCAAGTAGCCTGGCTCGAAAGCGAACAGGAAGGAGTTTTCAGATACCGACTGAGCGATAACTCGCTAAAATTTTTCAAACCGCGTACGGATGAAGTCAGCCGCATTTCTATCTTACCTAATTTTATGCTGATTGAAGACGTGAACAAAAAACTCTGGATAAATCCGCAAGGCGGTGGTTTTTCGCTTTATAACCGACAAACCGACCAGTTAGAGTACTTCTACAACGAACCTTTTTCATCGAAAAGCTTATTTTCGAACATAATACATTCCGGCTATTCCGACCGTAAAGGCAATCTGTGGCTTTGCACCTACAATAAAGGACTTGAAAAAATCAGTTTTTATACCACAAAATTCAAGTCGGGTAAGGTTAACAACGCTGTAAACTCACTTACCGCTAACGAAGTAAGAGCAATGGAGCAACTTTCGGATGGAAATATTATACTTGCCACCAAAGACGGAACAATCAGATTTTTCAACGAAAACATGCGGGAAATCGGTATTCTATGCAACGATGGTAATCTGAACGGTACTAATAAAGTGAACAATCTGGCATACTGTTTTCTTGAAGACAGTAAAAAAAATGTATGGATAGGCACAAAGGGAACGGGCTTGATTAAGCTGATACCCGAACCGCCAAAATCTGGGTTAATGAGTTATAAACTTGAAAGATATATCAATAATCCTTTAGATAATAATAGCCTCTCTAACGACAATGTTTACAGCATAATTGAAGATAATAACGGTCGGATACTTGTGGGAACTTTTGGTGGCGGGTTGAATATAGTGAGTGAGGAAAACGGCAAAACGGTTTTTTTGAATTTTAAAAACAATTTTGATTATCCTATTAATACATGCTCAAAAATTAGACATCTACTTCAGGATAACGATAAAACCATCTGGATAGCAACAACAAACGGACTCCTTCAGATTGAAAATTTCATGACAGCACAATTGAAAAAATACTATCATGAAAAAATTCCCGGAAATGCGCACAGTTTAAGCAATAATGATGTTCATTACCTTTTATCGGATAAGAAAAACAGACTTTGGGTTGGTACATTTGGTGGCGGAGTGAATAAATTGCTGCAAAAAGCTAATGAAACCCGTAGCGCTTCGTTCGAAAATTACTCCATTTTACAGGGATTATTCAGCGATATTGTATTGAGCATTCGCGAAGATAATACAGGGAATATTTGGTTGGCTTCCGAAAACGGAATAACGCGTTTGAATCCTGAAACCAAATTTATTCAGAATTACGATGTTTTCAGTGGCATATCGGATGCACATTTCTCGGAAGCAGCAAGTATGATAACCCGTAACAATTTAATTTATTTCGGGAGTAATCTGGGTTATTACTATTTTAATCCTGCCGAAA
This sequence comes from uncultured Paludibacter sp., assembly GCA_964405245.1. Taxonomy (GTDB): domain Bacteria; phylum Bacteroidota; class Bacteroidia; order Bacteroidales; family Paludibacteraceae; genus Paludibacter. The sequence continues at coordinate 3,634 of CAYONE010000055.1, read as the reverse complement.
TTGTACCGAGCAATGAAAAACCGGATATCGAATTTACATCATTCCAGTTGTTTAATAATGATGTGAGGATTGGAGAAAAGAATTCACCTTTAAAGACCAGTATCGGCACAACACAGATGATTGAACTTACGCATAAACAATCGGTTTTCAGCATAGAATACGCGGCACTGGACTTTACAAATCCTGAAAAAATTCAGTACGCTTTTATGCTTGAAAACTTTGAAACCGACTGGAACTATGTGCGCAATCAGCGTAAAGCCACCTATACCAATTTACCGAAGGGGACTTATTATTTCAAAGTTAAATCGACCAATAACGAAGGAGTATGGGTAGAAAACGAGAGGATTCTAAAAATAAAAATACTACCCTCGTTTTGGGAAACATACGTGGCATATTTATTATACCTGATACTTGCATTAATGCTGCTGTACGCAGTATATTATCTTACCACAATGTTTTCGAAACTTAAAAATGAAGTAGAAGTTGAACAAAAGGTTACGGATATCAAACTGCGTTTTTTCACAAATATATCGCACGAATTGCGCACACCTCTCACGCTTATAACAGGACCTGTTGAGAATATTCTTAAAACCGAAAGATTACCTGAAAGCGCGAAGGAACAGCTTCATATAGTAAAAAGTAATGCCGATAGAATGTTAAGGCTTATTAACCAAATTCTTGATTTCCGTAAAATACAGAACAAGAAAATGAGACTAAAAATTCAGCCCACTCGCTTCGATGTGTTTATAAAAGAAATCTGTTCTAATTTCAGCAAGGAAGCCTTGGATAAAAACATCGATTTAAGATTTGTGAATAATTCAGGCGAATCAGTACTTTGGATTGACCGCGATAAAACGGATATGATTTTTTACAACCTGCTTTCGAATGCCATGAAATTTACTCCCGAAAATAAAAAAATTGAGGTAAGGATTGACACCGTATCTCCTAAAAAAGATATTCAGGTTAGAGTAACTGATGAGGGTCCGGGCATACCGCGGGAAAAACGGAATGTATTGTACGAAAGGTTTACATCGGCTAACGAAATACAGACCCTTGGTAGTCAGCGTGGTTCAGGTATAGGTTTAAACCTTGTAAAAGAGCTTATCGACCTGCACAAAGGGCAAATAGAAGTAGAAAGTGAGACGGGCAAAGGAACAAGTTTTATAGTAACCTTATACGCGGGTAAAGATCACTTTGGCAAGGATGTGGATTTTATTGTAGAAGATGATTACCAAATTTCGGAAAGTGTAAGCGACAAAACCGGAACATATGATTTTCAGAATGAATGCACGCCATCGGCGAAAGAAAATCCGCTGATTTTAATAGTGGAGGACAACGATGAAATGCGCACTTTTCTAACTAAGGTACTTGGAAAAAAATACAGAACCGAAACGGCTGTTGATGGATTGAGTGGCTGGGAAAAAGCCCGAAAATTGGTTCCCGACCTGATAATTACCGATTTAATGATGCCTGGAATGGATGGTATTCAACTTACTGAAGCAATTAAAAAATATGATCATACGAGCCATATTCCAGTAATATTGCTTACGGCAAAATCGGCTGATGAGAGCAGACTTGCAGCACTGAAAACAGGCGCCGACGATTATATTACCAAACCTTTCAGCCCTGTGATTTTACTGGCAAGGGTTGAAAACATGCTGGAGCAGCGTAAACGCCTGCAGGAACAATACCGTAAAAACCTGTTAGATATGGAACCGGCAGAGGTGGAAATGGCTTCGCAGGACGAAATTTTTATGGCTCGACTGCTAAACTTCATGGAGAAAAATATAGATAACTGCGACCTTACTGTTGACGATATAGTATCGGAAATGGCATACGGAAGGACAGTATTTTTCAATAAACTGAAAGGACTTACGGGACTTGCCCCTATTGAGTTTGTACGTCAGGTTCGCATTAAACGCGCTGCTCAATTGCTGAAAACCGGGCATTATAATATCTCACAAATTACTTTTATGGTGGGAATGAGCGACTCGCGCTATTTCAGTAAATGCTTTAAAAAAGTATATGGCGTTACTCCTTCGGACTACAAAAAAGAGTTGGAAAATTAAACGAACTTTTAACAACAAACTATTGTTATGTTAAGTAAAAACTGGGAGTATCTAATACACCATGATATGCTGTCAGTTGGAATCTTCTATTTTATAAGCGTTCGGTTCAAATTTTCAAATTTTCAATCCCAAAAAAATCGGGACAAATTAACGTAACACAATCATGTCTTTTACACTTCAACTGAATAACAAAGCACCGGAATTTGAACTTCCTGCAACCGATGGTAATGTATATAAACTTTCTGATTTTACTGCCGACACATTGGTAATATTTTTTACCTGCAATCATTGCCCTTATGTTATTGGTTCTGATGAGCTAACCCGTAAAACCGTTGAGAAATTCAAACCTCGTGGCGTTGATTTTGTTGCTATTAACTCGAACAGCAAAAACACTTACGAGGAAGATAGTTTCGAAAACATGGTGCATCGTATGAATGAAAATCAATTTCCATGGATTTATCTTTATGACGAAATGCAGGAAATAGCGCTTAAATATGGCGCTTTACGCACGCCACATTTTTATGTTTTCAATAAAAATCGTGAGCTTGTTTACACCGGACGTGCTGTTGACAGTCCGCGTGATACTTCAAAAATGACAGTTAACGACCTTGAAAATGCACTTGAAGAGCATTTAGCAGGAAAAACTATTTCTATTCCTCTAACAAATCCTATTGGTTGTAATGTGAAATGGGATGGAAAAGACAAACACTGGATGCCGGGCGATGCCTGTGATTTGGTTTAAATATTTGATTGAATTTTTCTTAACAAACCGAGCAGGAAATTTTTATTGTTGTATACCTTTATAAAAATTAATTTGTAATCTTTTTTAATGAAAAGAAGTCGCAACCTTTACCTGAAATTCATAATTGTAACTATTTTAGCTGGATTGCTTTCGAGAAAATTGACTGTTCTGACCGAATCATGGGTGCATTTATACATAGGCGATGTGCTTTGGGCGTTAATGGTGTTTTTTATTACGGCATTTTTATTTTCTAAAACAAGAAGTTTACTCATTGCATTGTTAGCTTTAATTTTTTCATTCAGCATTGAATTTAGTCAACTGTATCATGCAGCATGGATTGACTTTATACGATCGAATTCTTTAGGTGGATTAATTTTAGGTTTCGGGTTTTTATGGAGCGATTTAATTTGTTATGCGGTTGGAATTACAACTGGTTTGTTAATCGATTTCTTGTATCTCAAAAAAATCAGGCTTAAAAATCAAATCTCAGAATGAAATTTAACTTTTAAGCCTGAATATATTAAATGTAAGCTAATTACCGACCAAAACTCTGAACTGCTAAAAATAACAATTTATTTTACTATGTAAAAGCTCAGTACTTTATTAAGTGTTTTCATGCAAATTGCAGAGAAAATTGTAATATTCATAATAATCAAACGTAAATCGGCAAATTTAACCGCACAAATGTTAATCTTTGCTCACAAACACCCCCTTCAGGGGGTTGGGGGGCTCTTTTGTGATTTTACTTTACATTTATCCTTATCTCTTCAATAATTTCTTTCGCAAATGCATCCGCTTTTTCCGGCGATGACGATTCTGAATA
>CAYONE010000054.1:0-29071 GCA_964405245.1 uncultured Paludibacter sp. | reverse complement strand
TTGATAATTCACCATCGATAAAAAATGTAGTAATCTGACTTATGGCATATAAACCAAATGAAAAGCCTGCAATAATCAAAATCATGGTAAAAACACGTCCGGTTTCGGTCAAAGGTTGTATTTCACCATAGCCCACCATCGAAAAAGTGGTAATTATCATATAAATAGCATTTATGGGAGTATATCCCTCAATATGCACATACCCCAAATATCCGAAAATCAGTATAAGAATAATCAGAATAAGTGGTATGAACAATTTTTTAAATACAATTTTTCTGAAATCTGAATTCATATTGCAGTATGTTTTTCAGAGTTTTATCGCAAATTTCTTTAATCGTGCATCGAGCATGTGTGCAGGTATAATTTTCTTTATAGTATTAGCTACAGCATTCATAAATCCTTCACGCACGTAATCCTGACGAATTACCAATGAAATTTCTCGGGTAGCTTCGGGCGTTATTGTTCGCAGGTTGAGTTTTTGATGCTCCGATAAAAGATCGATATGCAGTTCGGGAATCACAGTATAACCTCCGTTTACGTCCACAATTTTTACTAATGTATCAATACTCCCCGATTCGTAAGTTGAGCTGTGAATACGATTATCGCAGAAGTTGAAAATCTGATTCCGTAAGCAATGACCTTCTTCAAGCACCCACAAGCTTTCAGGATTCATATTTGCAACGGAAATTTCATCGAATTTAAATAAACTCTCCGTAGGCGCAATGTAAGCCACAAATTTCTCGTAATAAAGAGGCACTTCCAGAATTTGAAAATTTTCAAGCGGCGTTGATAGTATTGCCATATCAATTTTTGCACCCAAAAGCTGATCAATAATTGTATCGGTTCTCATTTCTGTGATTTTTACCGACAAATCGGGGTAATCTTTTCTGAAAACATCAATAAACCTGGGTAAAAGATAGGGCGCCACAGTAGGAATCATTGCCAGATTCAGGTTTCCTTTCAAAGTTCCCTTTGCAATCGTAATATTTTCTTTTAACTGATTCACGTTAAAAAGAATAACCTGCGCTTGTTTCAAAATCATTTTTCCCATTTCGGTTGGAACAACGGGATGTGCAGACCGGTCAAAAATCCGACAGTCCAATTCTTCCTCCAGCTTTTGAATCATTGCGCTTAATGTGGGCTGTGTTACATTGCAAAGCTCAGCTGCACGAACAAAATGCCTGGTTTTTTCCAGAGCAATAATGTATTCAAGTTGTTGTAGTGTCATATATAGTTGCGAGTTTGTGGAGATGAAAGTTTGAAGTTTGAATGTTTGAGAGTTTGTAAAGTTGAAAGTAAGAATCCCGAAGCATCGGGAGAGAAACTAAGAAACTAAGAAAAACTCTGCTATAATCAAAAATCTTTCATTTTACATTTTAATTTTTTCATTTTTTCATTTTCCATTTTACATTCCTTCATTTTTCATTTTTCATTTTTTCATTTCTTCATTTCTTGCAAAGATAATTATTATTGATAAACGAGAAGTTATTAACGAAATAAAATACAATTGATTTGTTAATTAAAGATTGATAAATACATGGTTTATCGTATGTAAAATCTCTGTTATGGAAAAAATATAATTAATTTTGAATCGTAATTCAAATAAAAATATGAAAAAGGTAATTTTTGTTTTCGTTTTAATTATTTCGTGGTGTTCTGCTTACAGTCAGTTGCTTTGGAAAATAACTGGCAAAAATTTGAAAAATCCATCTTATATTTTTGCTGTAAGTCCTTATATAAATGCAGGTTATATCGATAGTATTCCGGGTATTTTCCGGCGTTTTGCCGATTGCGAAGTAGTCATTGGAGAAACTTCGATGAATAAACTGGATTACGAAACACAACTTTTTAAAGCTGCGCTGCTTCCGCATCCCGCAACACTCGATAGTTTTATTGCACCTGAAAACAAGCAGCTTGTTAAAGATGAATTACTTAGGGTATTGAAGTTACAATACCATGAAGTTTCAGCTCTTAAACCTGCAATAATTACCAACTTTTACAGAGATGAAATTATCAGAAAAACTTTGCTTTTTGAAAATGAAACCGAACTCAGTTCAGTTTTTCAGACACTTGGCGCTGAAAAAGGTAATTTGGTAGTTGGTGTAAATAATATAGATGATTTGATAAAAGAAATGGCTGACACAACTAACCTGCAATTTCAGGCAAATCATTTGGTTAAACTTATGCAAAACCGGACAAAATTCGCTGATGGAATTTTGCTTATGAATACTTTGTACAAATCCCAAAAAATCGAAAATTACTATCAAAATGCTTTTAATACTGATTTTATTACACAAAAACCAACTGAAGTTTACCTTAAGAAAATTGAAACTGACAACCTTAACTGGGCGAAGAAAATTGATGAAATACTAAAATCCAAAACTGCATTTATTGTGGTGGATATTATGCAATTACCCGGAGAAAATGGTTTGATACAGCTGTTGCGTAAAGCGGGATATAAAGTGGTGGCTGGAGAAAAATAAGCAAAATAATCCGCTTAATATACATTTATTAAAAATTACATATATCGAAAAATTGACTGAAATAGAGGATTATCAATTTTTATTCCCTATCTCCCAACTCCCCCATTCATGAAATTGATTGGGGGAGTTGGTTTTGGAAGGATTGTAAACTAACTTCAGATGGTTTAGTTGATTTTGAATGGTTTCATTTACACATGAAACGCAGGAGATTTTTCACAGAAATATTTTTGATTTACTTTCCCTAATGCTGGAAATTTTTTATAATATATAACTATTCAGCACCTCAAAAGGTATTTGTATGTGCTATTTTAATTTTAATAAAATGATTTTTTTATTCTAAATAAAAAGAACTCGCACATACAAGTTAACTCTCTGTTACGCTCCAACACTCCCCCTTTAGGGGGGCGGGGGGCCGAGTTTCTTTAAGTTTTCGATTTGCTCTTCCAAAAATATAACAAATATTTCTGAACTGAAAAATATTGTTTTTTGAATTGTTCAATTCAAAACTACATCTATCAATAAATCAGTAATTTAAAATTTTTTAGACATTATCGTTTTTATAAAGTGATTTACGGAATTGGGCGGGAGTCATGCCGGTTTGCCGGCGGAACGCTTCGATAAATACCGAATCGGAATTGAATCCTACTTCGGTAGCGAGGAATTTAAGGTTTAAATAATTGCGTTTATCAGCAGGATTTGTGAAAATACTAATAATTTCGTCTATCCGATATTTGTTCACTATATCGATAAAACGAAGGTTTTGTTCACTAATGGCACGCGAGAGATATTCACGATTTGTATTTATTTCGCGGGAAGCAGTTTCAAGATTAATTTCGTTTCGGGAATAGTTTCTATCTGCTTCCAACCAACAAATAAAATCAGTAAAAACCTTATCTATCGCAGCATTTTGAGAATTTTTGCGCAAAGATGTCTTCTTCTTTGCCTTTTCATTAAGCAAAACATTCATTTTGCGCTCTTCATCAATAATTTTTAGATTTTTATCGACAAGAATTTTTAAAAGCTTAGAACGTTTACTTTGGTTATAATAAAAGGTAAACAACACAGCCACAACAGCAATTACCAAAGTCAATCCGATTCTTTTATTTCGTGTTTCAGAATTCTTATAATCATTAAATTCCATTTCAGTTTTCACCTGTTCCGATTTGGCTTCGTAAAAAGCTTTCGTTGTTTTTGATAGCGAAATAAAGGCACTGTCAAGATATTTATTTGACAATCCAAGATAAAAAGCCTCTTTGGATTTGTTATGATTAATTTGCGCTATTTGAGAATACAATCGTGATTTCATGCGATGATAACCTGAAATGGGCAATAGCAATAGTGCGCTATCGGCATAATTTTGTGCTAAATTCAGATTATTTTCGGTCTTAAAAATATCAGCAAGCTTTGAATAAGTATTTATTTTACGTGTAACTGCTGAAGTATAATTTGAGCCAAAAGTCAATGTTTTAAAGAAATATGATTTTGCTTTGTCAAGATTTCCGCGTTTTAACTCTATTTCGCCCAGGTTGTTATAGGCCAGAGTAATCATCTGATAATCCTCTAAATTTCCTGAAAATTCTTTACTTTTGTGTGCATATTCTTCAGCATTATTTAAACTGTCGATTTCAAGATAATAGTCGAGGAGATTAATGTAGATGTAAAATAGTTCTACACTATCATTTGTCTGTTTAAATAACTTTTCAGCTTTGTTAAAGCAATCCAATGCATCAGTAAAATTGTTGGAATTCATAAAATACCGCCCTAAAATTTTACAGTTTACTCCTACGCTTTTAGGCAATCCTGATTTTTCGAATAATTCGGTTGATAACAACAGCCATTCCACACCCTTGCGATAATCACCCAGTTTTAACGAAATTCTCGCCATAATACGCTTATTTAAAGCGCGTGCACGAATATCAGTATTAGGAAATTTGGTGGTTTTAGAAAGTGTGGAATAAGATTTTGTTAAACTATCGGCACGAAATAAGTACAAACCATAAATGCTATTGTACCAAAAATCAAGATCTTTAAAATTTCTATCAAAATTTAAATTTATAATTATACTGTACGCGCTATCAATTTGTTGATCTTCGCAAAGCGCTGCTGCATAAATCAACTTGGAAATAACATTTTCATAATTGTCGGCTTTAAAAAAATCATGCTTTTTAACATTATCAATAACTGCTTCATTTTGATTTTCGAGATAAAACGCGCTGATTACAGCCGAAAGATCGTCGGAAATGATCTGTTTTTTTGCACAACCGAAAAACGAAATTATGACTAACAGCATTATCAAATACACATTATCAACTTTTATCATAATTTGTAATTTATCGTTTTGTAAACCGATACCATATTTTGAAAACAAATTTAAATAAAAAAATGACAAATAACAACAAAAAAATATTTTAACTAAAAACTCTGTATTGATGGCTTAATGGTATGTTTTTTTATGATGTCCGACAACCATTACTGCAAGAAATACATATTTTTTTTGTATTTTTGTGCATCAAAAAAATCAAAATATTATGCAACAGAACATACTGAAATCCACCATGTTTACCGGTCTTTTATTAGGCCTAATGTTTACTGTTAATTTTCTTATATCAATCACAGGAATTTCATTCGCAAGTTTGATAAACCTGATTGTTGCAATTTTTATAGTTTATTACTTGTACCGTTCGGCAGTAAAATTTCGGGATATTGATTGCGATGGAGCAATAACTTATGGAAAATCATTGTCTTATGTAATTCTTTCTTTTTTCTTTGCTGCACTTATTAGTGCAATTGTTAAATATATTTACGTAGCGCTAATCAACAGGGACTACCTTGATATGCTTTTGCAGGAATCTTATAAAGCGCTTGATATTTTGAAATTCCCCGTTACTGAAGAAGCTTACACCCAGTTAGAAAAAATGATGACTCCTGTAGGGTTTGCATTTCAAAGTATTTGGACGAATGTATTATTTGGGTTAGTATTAGGGCTGATTATAAGTATTTTTATAAAAAAAGAGAAAAGTATTTTTGAATAAATTAAGGAACAAAGAATAAGGAACACTGAATCTCCATCAATCTTCAGGAGACAGACACAAAACACGGAACGCAAAACAATAAAATACTCCATGGACATTTCAATAGTAATACCGCTTTACAATGAAGAAGAATCGCTCGTAAAACTTTACGAGTGGATAAATCAGGTAATGGACAAAAATAAGTTCAGTTACGAAGTTATTTTTGTAAACGATGGCAGCACTGATAGCTCATGGAATGTTATTGAAAAAATGGCTTCCAAATCGGAAAATGTTCATGGCATCAAATTCCGAAACAATTACGGAAAATCTCCTGCTTTATATTGCGGTTTTAAAGCTGCCAAAGGTGATGTGGTGATAACCATGGATGCCGACCTTCAGGATAGCCCTGATGAAATTCCGGGTTTATATAAAATGATAAAGGAAGAAGGTTACGACTTGGTATCGGGTTGGAAGAAAAAACGTTACGACTCCAAACTAACAAAAAACCTTCCTTCGAAACTTTATAATGCCACAGCGCGAAAAGTAACAGGACTGAAACTGCACGACATGAATTGCGGGCTGAAAGCTTACCGTAATGAAGTGGTAAAAAATATTGAAGTTTATGGCGAAATGCATCGCTACATTCCGTTTCTTGCAAAAAATGCCGGTTTCGGCAAAATCGGCGAAAAAGTTGTTGAGCATCGCAAGCGCGAATTCGGTGAAACGAAATTCGGGCTCAACCGCTTTGTAAATGGTTACTTGGATTTGATGTCGCTTTGGTTTTTGTCGAAATTTGGTAAAAAACCCATGCACTTTTTCGGGCTGTACGGCAGTTTGATGTTTTTTCTCGGCTTTTTATCGGTAATAATTGTTGGCGTAAATAAACTCATAGCCATTGTAAATCATGTAAAAGCTCCTTTGGTTACCGACAGTCCATATTTCTACATTTCGCTTGTAGCAATGATACTCGGCACACAAATGTTCCTTACCGGCTTTGTAGGCGAGCTTGTTTCGCGCAGTTCGAGCGAGAGAAATAATTATTTGATTGAAAAGGAAATTTGAGAATAATGCAAAGAGAAAAGAATAAGGAACAATGAATAAAGACTTTAAGAAAGTTAAGAATAAAATAAAAAAAGAAACTTGAAACAAACAAAATTAAGAATTTGAAACATGCATAATTTCAGGAAACTTGAAATTTGGAAACAGTCTGTTATATTGGTAACTGAAATTTATAAAATTACAAATACTTTTCCAAGTCATGAAAGATTTGGGTTAATGTCGCAAATGCAAAGAGCAGCAGTTTCTTGCCCTTCAAATATAGGAGAAGGCTCAGAAAAGTCGAGTGATAAAGATTTTGCACGTTTTCTTGAAATTTCGCATGGCTCATTAATTGAACTTGAAAATGAATTAATTGTTTCTCATAACTTAGGATATTTAGATGATAAAAAATTGAATGATACACAAAACAAAATAATTGAACTTCAGAAAATGATTTATAAATTTAAAGAGCAACTCAACAAAGATTAAATATCTAAATTAATTTTAGTCTTTCTTCCAAAGTATTTGCTCTAAGTTCTATCTTAATGTAACATTTAAAAGTCTGATAACGTTTTGAAGTGTCTTTGCTCTTTGTTCTTTGCTCTTTGTTCTTTGCTCTTTGTTCTAATTAAATGAAACAACTACTATACATAGGTTTGGGCGGATTTATCGGAAGCATTTTACGGTTTCTTACAGCTCGATTGAACTTATCGGTACAATTATTTTCGGTGCCCGTAGGTACACTTATAGTGAACATATCAGGTAGTTTGATAATTGGTTTTTTGGCTGGAGTAGCTTCGAGAAGTGAATTAATGTCTGCAAATCTTCGATTATTTCTGATGGTGGGTATTTGCGGAGGTTTTACAACATTTTCGTCGTTTACACTCGAAAACATGACTTTACTGCAAAACGGTCAGTATGTATCAGCAATTATATATATTTTTAGCAGTTTGATATTTGGATTAGCAGCGGTTTTTGCCGGATATTTTCTTTCAAATTTAATACACTAAATATTTATGGAATCAGAAATAAGTGTTTTAAAAATTTACATGAGCAGTACCGATAGTCATAAGCAAAAACTAATGTACGAAAACATTGTAGAACATGCCAAAAAACAAGGAATTGAAGGTGTTACGGTTTATCGCGGTATAATGGGTTACGGCGCAAGCAGTAATCGAATCAGTAATTCGAGATTTTGGGAACTTACTGAAAAACTTCCTGTAGTTATCGAAATGGTTGATGCTACAACAAAAATCCTTGAGTTCTTCAGTTTAATTAAAGTGGGATTAGAGGAATTTTCAAAAGGATGCGTGGTTACAATCCATCCTGCTGAAGTTATTTTCAAAAAAACAGGTATGAATAAATAAAAACAGGTATTCAAGTTCATAGGTTCTCCGAAAAAAAATTAGAACAAACCAGAGATAAAATATCCTGTAAATTGAAAAATTAATTATGTAATAAGTAGATTAAATATTTTTTCTCAATTTCTTATTTTCCTATTTTTAAAAATTAAAATTTAAATGACTGAAATACTCAAAATAACAATTCCCGCGCTATTAGTTCTGATTACAGCATTTTTTCTATTGCATAAATTACTACGCAACGAAAACGAAAGAAGAAAGTTTGAACTGAAAACCAGAATTGCTCCCGAAACAATCAAAATTAGATTACAGGCTTACGAACGATTGGCTTTGTTACTTGAAAGAACAAATCCCACAACACTTATTTTAAGTTTGATAACACCTGGAATGAAAAGTTTAGAACTTCAAAAGGAATTACTCTCGCAAATAAGGACTGAATTCTCACATAATATTTCACAACAAATTTATATAAGCGATGAACTTTGGAATGCGCTGAAAATTGTTCAGGAAAACTTACTGAAAGTTGTAAATATTTCAGCTGAAGAATTTGAGAATAATGCTTCTGCAACCGAACTTGCAGAAAAAATTATCAGCGTTTACAATGCTAACTCGGCAAATCCAACTACTATAGCAATTTCAATGCTAAAAAAAGAAGTTCGTGAATTAATTTAAGAGTGCATTTTTGATGAAGAGTAAAATTATTTTTTTCATTAAGATTTTCTGCTACATAAGTATAGGAATAGCGGTTTTGTCGTGTACATCCGATGAGGAATGCCGTAAAGAAAAATCAGTAGCCCTTACTATTGCCTTCAAAAAAAATGTTTTGAACCAAAATACTGGAAAATACACTGTCAGCAATTTGACAATTGACAGTATTTGGGTACGGGGTTTAAACAGCGACTCATTGATTTACAATAAAAAAAGAAATGTACAATCAATAGATTTACCACTAAAAAAATTCTCAAAATCCACCGGCTTCACAATTCGTTTTAACACAGTAACTGACACAATATTTATTTTTCATCAAACAAACGAAAATTATTTTCTTTCGCTTGAATGTGGCTGTATAGCTGTTCACAGTATCGACGAAGTAATATCTACACATAACTATATCGATTCAATTAGCGTAATAAGCAACGATGTTAACAATACTAAAACAACACATATTCAGATATTTAATTAGTTTGGTGTTGTTTGCAACTGTTAGCATGCTCAAAGCACAAACGCCAAAAGACTCAACAAAAACAAAGGTTGACTTTTTTCAAGGTTTAAGAGTCGATGTTGATATCTCTCCAATAGTAACAACACTTTTATCTGCCGGAGAAACTTACTCTTTCGAAGGTGCTGTTCAAACAAAAATTCTCGGAAAATATTTTCCGATAGTTGAAGCGGGCTTTGCCGGTGCGAACAAAACTACTTTCGAAAATATAAATTTTAAAACAAGCGGAGCATTTTTGAGAGTTGGCACTGACTTTAATGTATTTAAAGAAAAAAATTCCGAGAAGAAATATACCAATTATTTTCTTGTTGGCGCCCGTTTGGGTTTTTCAACATTTGGTTACGATTTAAATAATATTACCGTTACAGATGATTACTGGAAAGAAACTAAAACGTATAATTATAACAATCAAATTGCTGTAAAAGTATGGTTAGAAATTGTGGCAAGTCTGCGCGTGGAAATTTTTAAAAATGTGTATCTTGGCTGGACCATTCGCAACAAAAACATGCTTACAAATGACCAAGCGGGAAAAATTTCCCCATGGTATGTTCCGGGATTCGGAATAAATAACACTTCACTTTGGGGTGTGAATTATGCGTTGGGATATAGGTTCTGAGGTTTCGGGTTTCGGGTCCCAAGTTTCAGGTTTCAAGTTCCGGGTTTTGATTTTATTTGTATTTCTTATTTTGGTTTTCTTCGCAAACAAGACTTGCGTTTTTTTATGAAAAATATATATCAATTTTTTAAATTTCCCGTCAGTTTTTTTCAATTGAAATGATTGAATGGTTAGAGTAACAAAACAACTAAACAATAATAATTTATTATGAATTCAACACAAATTTTGAATCGGGCAGCGGATAACATTCGTATACTGGCTGCTGCAGCAGTAGAAAAAGCTAAATCTGGTCACCCTGGTGGTGCAATGGGTGGCGCAGATTTCGTAAATGTACTTTACTCGGAATTTTTGGAGTACGATCCCAAAAATCCGAAATGGGAAGGTCGCGATCGCTTTTTCCTCGATCCTGGTCACATGTCGCCAATGCTCTATGCGGTTTTGGCTTGCTCCGGAAAATATACAATGGACGAGTTGGCACAATTCCGTCAGTGGGACAGTCCAACTCCCGGACACCCCGAAGTTGATATTATGCGCGGTGTTGAAAACACTTCAGGCCCACTCGGTCAGGGACACGTTTATGCAGTTGGTGCTGCTATAGCTGCTAAATTTTTGAAAGCCCGTTTTGGCGAAGTAATGAGTCAAACTATTTATGCTTATATTTCCGATGGCGGTATTCAGGAAGAAATTTCGCAAGGTGCAGGTCGTTTGGCGGGACACCTTGGATTAGATAATCTTGTAATGTTTTATGATTCCAATGATATCCAACTATCAACTGAAACAAAAGCAGTTACAACAGAAAACACAGCTGCAAAATATCTTGCATGGGGTTGGAAAGTAATAGAAATTAATGGTAACGATGCTGTACAAATTCGTGCTGCATTGAAAGAAGCCAAAGCTGAAACCGGAAAACCTACGCTCATTATCGGAAAAACCATTATGGGTAAAGGCGCTCGTAAAGCTGATGGTTCGAGCTTCGAAAATCAGTGTGCAACACACGGTATGCCTTTGAGCGAATGTGGAGCATCATTCGAAGAGTCGATTAAAGTTTTGGGTGGCAATCCTGAAAAACCATTTGTTCTTTTCCCTGAAACAGCAGAATTATATGCAAAACGCGCTGCTGAACTTGAACAAATTGTAGCTTCTAAATATGCCGCAAAAGCTGAATGGGCAAAAGTAAATCCTGAATTGGCTGCAAAACTCGACTTTTTCTTCTCTGGAAAAACAAATGTAAACTGGGATGCAGTGGTTCAAAAACCGGGACAGGCAACGCGTGCAGCTTCTGCAACTGTTTTAGCTGAATTGGCAAAACAAGTTGAAAATATGGTAGTTGCCAGTGCTGACCTTTCTAACTCTGATAAAACCGATGGTTTTCTAAAAAATACAAAAGCATTTACTAAAAATGATTTTTCGGGAGCGTTTTTACAGGCAGGTGTTGCTGAATTAACCATGGCTTGCGTTGCAATTGGTATGAGTTTGCATGGAGGTGTAATTCCTGCATGTGCAACATTCTTTGTTTTCTCAGATTATATGAAACCGGCAGCGCGTATGGCCGCTTTGATGGAGCAACCGGTTAAATTTATCTGGACACACGATGCATTCCGTGTAGGTGAAGATGGACCAACTCACGAACCAGTTGAACAGGAAGCTCAAATCCGTTTGTTGGAAAAACTCAAAAACCACAAAGGGCAAAATTCAATGCTTGTATTACGTCCTGCCGATGTAGAAGAAACTACAGTTGCTTGGCGTATGGCATTGGAAAACACCCACACTCCTACCGCTCTTATTTTCTCGCGCCAGAATATTGCCGATCTTCCTGCTGTAACAAGTCGTAAGGAAGAAGCAGGTCAGGCAGAAAAAGGTGGTTATGTAGTAAATTGCGATGGCAATCCTGATGTTATTCTTGTTGCTTCCGGTTCAGAAGTTTCTACGCTTAACGAAGGTGCTGCATTGCTACGTGCCGATGGTTTCAAAGTTCGTCTGGTTTCAGTTCCTTCTGAAGGGTTATTCCGCAATCAACCAAAAGAATATCAGGAAAGTGTATTGCCAACTGGAGCAAAAATTTTCGGTCTCACAGCAGGCTTACCCGTTACACTTGAAGGTCTGGTTGGTTCAAACGGTAAAGTGTGGGGATTGGAATCTTTCGGATTCTCAGCGCCATACAAAGTTCTTGATGAAAAACTCGGCTTTACCGGCAAGAATGTTTACGAACAGGTAAAAGCTATGCTTTGAAAAATGAAAAATGTAGTAATGGATAATGAAAAATGAAAGAGAATATTATAAAGACAAAATCATATAAATTTGCAGTTCGAATTGTCAAATTGAATAAATTTTTGATAGTTGAGCAAAAAGAATATGTTTTGTCAAAACAAATTCTCAAAAGTGGAACTTCAATTGGAGCTAATACCGAAGAAGCTGATGCAGGTCAAAGTAAGAAGGACTTTATTTCAAAATTATCCATTGCGCTCAAAGAAGCTAAGGAAACACATTATTGGTTGCGTTTACTTTTTGATTGTGAATATATTAACAAACAAATGTTTGATTCTTTAATTCAGGACTGCGAAGAAATTATTTTCATTATCACTAAAATACTTCAAACATCCAGAGCCAATCTAAAAAACGACATTTCTTAGTAATTAAATTATATTTTGAGTCCACTATAAATGTTTTATATTGGACTCATTTTACATTTTACATTTCTTCATTTTACATTTAAATAATGGATTTCCTCTCGATCATCATTATCGGTACTGGTTTGGCCATGGACTGCTTCGCGGTTTCGATTGGCAAAGGAATGTGTTTAAAAAAAATTAAATGGAAAAAAGCCTTTAGAATGGCGTTTCTATTTGGTTTATTTCAGGCTTTTATGCCCATGATTGGGTATTTTGGCGGGTTGACTTTTGCTAAGTTTATTAATGCATTTGACCATTGGATTGCCTTTATTCTGCTTGGTTTTATCGGCATAAAAATGTTTATTGAAGGATTGAAACCCATCGATCCGCATTGTGAACTAACTCCAAATCCTTTTAAATGGAAAGTACTTTTTACTTTGGCTATTGCCACAAGTATCGATGCTTTAGCAACAGGAATAGTATTTGTTCCCTTTCCTGATATAATTTGGATAGCAATTTCAATTATTGGTTTTATCAGTTTTATATTTTCAGTTATCGGATTGTATTCCGGTTTTCGTTTCAAAAAGAAATTTAAATTTAATGTTGAAATTATTGGTGGTATAATACTTTTCGGTATCGGGCTAAAAATCCTAATTAAACATCTAACAAATTGATAATTATACAATTCACATATAAAAAACATAAATGAATCTCAAAAAAATACTTTTTATCGCTATTATTATTTTTTCCACACTAAATTTATCATCAATTGAACCCGCGGCATCCTATAAACTTTATGGCTTTGTTCGCAGCGACTGGTACTATAATTCACGACAGAATGTAGAAGCTTTAGACGGTTTATTCAATATTTTACCAAAACCAAAGGATATAAATGTTTTAACCGGTGAAGATTTAAACGCAATTCCAAATTCGGAAATGTTGGCCGTTTCGTCAAGATTGGGATTAGATTTTACAGGAGCTGCGGTTTTTAATGCAAAAACAAGTGCTAAAATAGAATGCGATTTTGCGGGAATTAGTACGAGTTATTACCTTATCAGAATCCGACAGGCATATTTAAAATTAAACTGGGAAAAATCGGAGTTGCTTGTTGGACAAACCTGGCATCCAATGTATAATAATTGCCAGCCTGTTACACCTGCTTTAAGCGTTGGAACTCCTTTTCAGCCTTTCAATAGAAGTCCTCAAATCAGGTTTACTCAAAATTTAAATCAAAACTTATCAATTTTAGGTACGGCTTCCTATCAAATGCAATACCTAAGTCAAGGTCCACTTGGCTCAAGTGCAAGTTACATGAAAAATAGCTTACTACCATCACTGCATATTGCTTTGGATTATAAATTGAAAGATTTCGGAGCCGGTTTAGGCGTTGATGGAAAATCGCTTTTAATCAATAAGGAACGATTAAATTCAGCAGCAGTTGTGGCTTATGCCCGATATTCAAAGAGTAAATTTCAAATTCGAGCAAAAACAGTTTACGGACAAAATTTAAGTGAATATTTAATGATTGGCGGTTATGGCGTAAAAGGAACACGAAAAATTGGTGACTTAAATTACGTAAACACTTATACCAACTTTAACACCGTAACTTCTTGGTTAAGCATAGCTTACGGCAGTAAAATTCAGTTAGGAATTTATGGCGGAATTTCAAAAAATCTTGGAACCGATGAAGAATTAAGTGCAACTTTGGGTAATTTTACAGCTTATGGCTATGGATTTTATCAGGGAAGTCAAATGCAATTAGATCAACTTTATAGAATTTCACCACACATAACTTATAATTTACCAAACTTCAAACTTGCTTTTGAGTATGAATTAACCAATGCAAAATATGGAAAATTACGAAAAAACGGTTTGGTTGAAAACCCTTATAATGTTGAAAATCATAGATTGATGGCTTCAATCAGTTATATTTTTTAAAAGTAAAAAATCATCCTGAAAATTTTAAAATATTCAGGATGATTTTTCCATTTAGGATGTAATGCTTTTTAAGAAGCATCAATTTGGAATAATGAATTTTTCACCCAAAACTTTCACATCACATTTCAAAACATTTCTGGCTGCAACAGATTTTTGATCGGGTTGTTTACCACCTACTGATATTTCCACTATTCCGGGTTCTACAACTTGTACATTATTGTTGTCGCGGGCAGCAAATTGTGCAGGTTTCAATTCAAATTCAACTGTTTTTGTTTCTCCCGCTTTCAAATAAACCCGTTTGAAGCCCTGTAACGAACGAATTGGTTTTTGCAATTTGCTTTCGGGTAACGAAACATAAAGTTGTACCACCTCTTCGCCCGAAATTTTGGAAGTGTTTTTTACATTAACCGATACTTTGATATTTTCACCCGCTTTTATTTCAGCTGGAATGGCAATTTTGGAATACTCAAAATTTGAATAGCTAAGTCCGAATCCAAATTCGTACAAAGGTTCTTTATAGAAATAACGATAGGTTTTACCCTTCATATCATACACATCGAATGCCGGAATTTGGTCGATACTTTTGTAAAACGTAAGCGGTAAACGCCCTGCAGGATTATAATCGCCAAAAAGTATGTTGGCAATAGCTGTACCACCTGCCTGACCCGGATACCATGCTTCGAGAATAGCCGGAATATTTTCGGATTCCCAGTTAAAAGCAATGGCACTACCGTTGAGCAATACCAAAACCGTTGGTTTTCCGAGTTTCATAATTTCTTTCATCAAATTGGTCTGAACAGCAGGTAATTGTATGTCGAGTCGGTCGCCATGATCGAAACCTGCCACTTTCACCTTCATTTCCTCCCCTTCGAGCGAAGGACTTAAACCCATGCATAAAATTACAATATCGGAACTTTTAGCTGCATCAACAGCTTCTTTCAGCATTTGATTATTGGGTTTATCCCAAACCAATCGGGCAATGGCATATTCAGTATTGTTTTGCAGATAATCGAAACGAAAATCGTATTTTTTTCCGGCTTCTAGTTCAATAAACTCGTATTCGCGGCGAGGGTCATGATCGCTTTTTCGACCTTTCACCAGTTTTTCGCCATTCACATAAATATCAAAACCATTGAAAGCTTCACCGCCAATTGCATATTTTCCTGAAACCGGTGGAACTAAAACTCCTTCCCAACGAATTGAAAATGAAGCAGGATTCATATCGTCGAATGGTGCTTTTGTCCACCAAACAAAATCGATATTTTTATCGATGCGTGTATGAACCACTTCGCCCTTAAAATCTGCTTTGGAATAATAGGAGCCCGTTAATCCTTTTGTTTTTAATGTTTTATCTGTGTAAAGATATTCCGGTTCGATAGCTGTTAGTAGTGGTAATTCATCGGCTAACCGACATCCCGGTGCGTATTTTACAGTTGCTTTTGGCAATTTATTTCTGATACCCTGAAGTGGTGTAATTTCGTGCATGGAATAACCATTGTAATTGCCGAATAATATTTCTTTGTTGTTGGCATTTGGTCCGATAACGGCAACTCGTTTTATGTTTTTCGAAAATGGAAGTATGTTTTTATCATTTTTAAGCAAAACCATCGATTTGCGTGCAGCATCGAGTGCAATTGCCTGATGTTCTTTTCCATCGACAACAGAAAGCGGAATATTCGAGAAAGGAACATCGGTTAAGGGATCAAATTCACCCAATTTCATACGTGCCATTATCAGCCTTCTAACGGAACGGTCGATTTCGTATTCGGTTATCAGACCTTTATTCACTGCATTAAGCAAACTTCGGGCATACACACTTCCGCAATTGAGATCTGTTCCGGCTTTCACTGCCATGGCGGCAGCTTCTTCGGGAGTTGCAACCATATTGTGTGCTTTCTTTTCGTAAAAATCCTGAATACCACCACAATCGGATACGATATAGCCCTGAAAATTCCAATCGTTACGCAGAATATTATCCAAAAACTGACTTCCACAGCAAGGGATTCCCCGCAAACGCTGATACGCGCACATCACCGAATAAGCGCCACCTTCTTTTATTGTCCGCTCGAAATGTGGCAAATAGGTTTCGTACAAATCGTAATCGGTTGGCCAAACAGTAGCCGAATGGCGGGTAGATTCCGGTCCGCTATGTACGGCAAAATGCTTCACTGTAGCCACCAGTTTCAGATAACGTTGGTCGTTTCCCTGTAAACCTTTTATAAACGGAATTGCCATTTCGGCAGTCAGGAAAGGATCTTCGCCATAAGTTTCCATACCTCGTCCCCAGCGCGGATCGCGAAATATATTTATGTTTGGAGTCCAGTATGTTAAACCCTGATACATGCCATATTTTCCCTGCTTCTGATAATTGTTGTATTTTGCCCTGGCTTCATCCGAAATTACATTCGCAATTCGATACATTTGCTGGTTATCCCACATGGCTGCCATACCAATTGCCTGTGGAAAAACTGTAGCCTGACCCGACCTGGCCACACCATGCAAGCATTCGTTCCACCAATTGTACGCTTTTATGCCCAAACGGTCAATTCCCGGAGAATCGAAACGCATGAGTTGTGTTTTTTCTTCGAGTGTAAGTTTTGAAACTAAATCGTTGGTTCTGAGTTCAAAACTTTTCGAAGTATCTTTCCATATTTCCTGCGATGAAACTTTTGAAAACGATGAAATAACAAGAATTGCAACTAAGCAAATGAAACTTTGAAATTTTTTCATACTATATTTTTTAAACAGAAATATTACTGACCAAAATTAAGAATTTCTACAGAATTAAACCACGATAAAAATTGCTGAAATGGTGTAAAAAATGGTTTTTTAAGTAAACTAAATGCCTTTAAAAACAGAAATAACGACTATCAACTATCTTTTACAATTCGATTCATTCATAAACAGATAGGAGTTTTTATAACCGCCAAAATCCACTACAATTTTTTCGAATACAATTCCGGGATCTAAGGGTGTAAGCGTAAGCATCTGCAAACCATTTGCCACAGCAGGAACATTCAATTCTACTTTTTTCTCAACTACCCGACGGGCAACTGTTGGATAAAATATTGAATAGATATTTTCCTTTTTTTCGTTCAAATCAGCATTGAAATTGATGGTTTGTTCGTCAGTTCCATTAAAACCAACCTTGTACCGATGACCATTGAGGTTCGCAAATGCAAGCGTTGATTTTACAACCACATGTACAGTAACCTTTTTTACATCTTCGGGAAGTTTCATTTTATACGATATAGAAGCTCCGGCCATCGATTGTGAATATGGCATTACTGAAATTCCACTCAAAGTACGACCCATATACGGTATAACCGTCCATTTTGCATTTGCAGCATCTTTTAATGAGTAATAATGCTCGGCTTCAATTGCCACATATCCATCGCTTGGGCTGAATACATAATTACCTACTGCAGATTCAGGATTTTCGATACGGAAAACCTCCGGTAATTTATCGGCAGGGAAATTATCGTTCCAAATGGTATATCCGATTTTCTTTTGGGTCATCATTCCGTTCCATTTGCCATTAGCCATCACGTTGTTGTAATCGTAACTTAGTTCAGCATCGCGCTTAAAAGTACGCTCCACATTATCAGCCCAATCGTTGGCTTTGGGATTGTTTTCGGCAAATAGCTTGTGGTTTATGGCTTGCGAATAATACATTTCGTAGATATTAGCCATAGCCTGAACCGGAAACAGGATCAACTGTTTGTAAGCATCCCTGTATTCAGGCTTCAAACTCAGATACTGACGCAATGCTTCTGCTTCGAGTTTGAGATATTCGTCTGAAACCTGTTTCCATTCGCCTGTTTCAAGATTGTATGTGTTGCGGTCGAGCATTTCGGCGGTTACGCGTCCGTTGTATTTGCTGTACAGGTTGAGAATTCGCATTGCTTCGTCTGCCTGATTAACGCCAAACTGTTGTGCGCAAAACGCACGGGGATGTTCCAGCAGATTTTTGGCAGTGTAGCGGGTCGGATTCCAGGCCATGTCCATAAAAAGTGTAATAGGATATTCCATTGGTTTAATATCGCCCACATTGAGCACCCAAAGTTTGTTCACGCCATAATCGTAAGTCAGTTGCAATTGTTCCCACATATTCTGAATAGGAGTAACATTCAGCCATTTGGTGTTGCGGGGCGCTCCAACATAATCCACATGGTAATACATGCCCCAGCCTCCGGGATGTTTTCGCTCTTTTTCGTTGGGTAGGCGGCGTACATTCCCCCAATTGTCATCGCACAAAAGAATAATTACATCGTCGGGCACACGCATTCCGGCATCGTAGTAATCGAGCACTTCTTTGTAGAGCGCCCATATTTGAGGAGTTTGTTTTGCAGGGCGTTTTGTAACCTTTTCAATAATTTTGCGTTGATTTTTCACCACCCGTTCAAGTAATTGTACATCGGTTTCATTCGACATAGCTTCATCGCCATCGCCACGCATGCCGATGGTAACAATGTCTTCGGTATTTTTCATGCGTTCAATTCCGTCGGTGAAGAATTTATCTATAACCGTCTGATTTGTGGCATAATTCCACGCACCGTGTTCTTTACGTTTACGAGTCCATTCCTGGTGGTTACGCGCCATAGGTTCGTGGTGCGAAGTACCGATAACTACGCCCATTTCGTCGGCCAGCTGAGAATTCAACGGATCATCGGCATAAAACGACCACATCCACATGGCCGGCCACAGATAATTTCCTTTCAGACGAAGAATTAATTCGAAAACTCGGGAATAAAACTGATGGTCGCCATATTGTGTTTCGTAGGTGTTTTTTACCCAGGTTGATAAACAGGGCGCTTCATCATTGATAAAAATACCGCGATACTTTACTTTGGGTTCTCCTGATGCATAACGACCGGCTGAAACATAAGCAGAAGTGCGTTCTTTTACAGGCACATCGGCCCACCAATACCAGGGTGATACGCCCAACTGTTGCGCTAATTCGTAAATTCCGTAAATTGTTCCCCGCTTGTCGCTACCTACAATTAGCAAACATTTTTTTGTGCCGGGTTGAGGGTTATCAATAGTGGTAATTACGAAACTTTCCCACTTCCCTTTTAAATCCTTAGTGTCGAGTTTCTTACTTTTTACCAGTGCATCAATCAACTTGTTTTTTCCTAAAGTTCCGATAATTATTTCGTAGTCATTAGCAGATTCAGAGGTCAATAAATTAGGTTTTTGAGCCGTTACGCTATTGATGTTATTTTGCAAATCGCTAATTGCCCGAATAACGCCTTTGAAATCATTCACATCGTAGCGAATGGAAGCTTGCTCTTTATTTTCAGCTACAATAGGGAATTCATTACCCGAAACAGCTTTGTCAATAACTATATTGGCAATTATACCGGTATTTTGCTGCGCTTGTAATGAAATTGCCATTGTTACACAGAAAAGCGCTAAGAAGTATCTTTTTATTATATTCATAATCACTTATTTTCAGAAATTTTATCGGATATGCGGAAATAATCGAAATCGGCATATCCTCCGGGGTTTTTCGACGAATAATTGTACAATCCGAAGCGGTATCCCATAAAATGCTCCATCAGTGTGTATTCCATTTTGAGCGAACCGCCAATCACATTCCATTTTTTGCCATCGAGACTATAGAAAAATCTGGCCACATCCGTTTGGTTACGAAAATCGCATTGAATTTTCAGATAGATTTTATTTTTCGAAAGCGGAATACTTTGCAATTCCATTGGCTTATCGGTTTTATTACTCACCATATAAACATATTTGGTTTTGCCAACCACTTTTATACCAACCACTCCAAATTTGCGTTGCAATGCCACCAAACCGGCAAAATCGCCATCCTTTAATTTTGAAACATCAAGTAATGTTGTTCCTGAGCAAACAGGACCAAAAGTACGTTGGGTCAACGTATTGCGCGATTTGAGGAACAAACTGTCGATACGGGCGGTTTTAAGACGCAGATATCCGGGACGTTCGGTCACCGACCACAGGCTGTTGTCAGGATTATGGTTCCATTGCCAAACCAACGATAAAGCGGGTTCGCCTTTTTTGCGGGTAAATTCATCGTTGTTCACAATGCCCGGAATCAAACTTTTATTCACAGGCAAATCAAGTGTTTCAGGCACTTTTCCATTTTCGCCCATCACCGGCCAACCATCCACCCATTTCACTGGAACAAGATAAGGAATTCGTCCTACAGATCCGTAATCCCGAAACAGATAGGCAAACCATCTGCCATCATGCATATCGATAATTCCACCTTGCGCTACACCTTTGTCCTGCAAAGCAACACGAGCTTCCCAAGGTCCGGTGAGCTTTTCAGCCCTGTGAACTAAAACAGTGCGCATACCACCACGAGGCCAGGAAATATTAAACAAATAATACTTGCCATCGTGTTTGAAAAGTTGTGAACCTTCGGCTTTGAGCATATTTGGCTCGGTGGGTGCGCTTGCATTTTCGATTAGCACACGTTCAGTTTCCTGAATAACATCTGATAAATCAGCTTTCAATTCCACAATATTTAATTTCCCTGCACCATAAATTAAAAAAGTATGTCCATCATCATCGAAAAAAAGTGTATGATCGTGATACGAAGGACTGAAAGAAATTTCATCCCATTCGTTTTTTTCCATATTATCGGTTGAATAAATGTATGTTTTATTGGTAGTACTTGCAAATGTGCTCACATAGTAGCGACCTTTGTGAAACCTTAAACTACTTGCCCATGAACCACGTCCATAGGTACTTTTTCCATTTGTCAGGTTTAGTTCGTCGATATTTCCAAGACTTTTACTCGCATACGAAACCAATTTCCAGTTAACCAAATCAGTTGATTTCATTATTGGCACACCCGGACTCAAGTGCATGGTGGTACTGCTCATGTAAAAAGTATCACCCACACGAATCATCGACATATCGGGCACATCAGCATAAATTATAGGATTATACGCTTTTTGTGCTATGATATTTACACAAAAACTGATAAATACCAGCACTGTGACTAAGTGTTTATTCATAAATTATTCAACTTATTTAATTTACAATTTATCCCGAAGTATCGGGATTAGAATTTACAATTGCATTTATTTGAAATTCAGAAATTTGAATCTATCATTTGTAAAAGAGTATCTTGTAAAAGGTTTAATATCAGCTTAATAAAATTAAATCAATTTTTAAAGCGCTTCAAATCATTATAAATTAACACCTCCAAATCGTTTTGCGGACGGTTCAGTTCATAAGGGATAGGCATTTTGCTGAATTGCTGGAAATACAACAAACTGCCATCGTTCCATTCCTGAGCATTACGACGCTGATTGCGTAATTTACTTTGCACTCTTTTAAACAAGTCTTTATCAACGTACTTTTCAACCTTGTCCCATGTTTTCTGGAATACATTTACTTGCTCCAAACCGGTAGCATAATGGTAGCAAATTTCGTCCCATAAGGTGTGTCCGCTTTTCATCTTGTAATCCCAAGGCAGGTGATGAAACCAAAGCAGAACATTTTCCGGGCAAGTTTTTGGATCGTTGAATTGCGAAGCGAGCGGTTCATGGTATTGTTCCACGGCATTACTACCGGTTTTTGTACGGTTAAAACCCACTCCATCGGCAGCAGCCTGATGATAATATGGCGGTGTCCAGTCGGCTCTCATCCCTTTAGGTGCCCACCATGGACCCGGACCGTAATGTTCATCGGCCGAGAAAATGTGATGGAAACCAAGTGGCATCATGTAATTCACCACTGCTTCGCGACTATCCAGCATCATCTGTTTAACCGGAGCAAGAAAATTATTGTTCCAATCAGTTTTCTTTACATCGGCAATATTACCGAAAGTCAGTTTTATCCATTCATCGGCTATCTGAGCACTTGTTATCTGATTGTCCCATGCCTGACGACCAAAGGCATACCAGTTGGATTGAGCGATGTCATGTCCGCACCAGTTGGCATCCAAACCAATATTGGAAACTCCGGCAATCGCTGTATATTTTTGAGTATAAATACTTCCGTCGGTACATTTGGCCACTGTGCTGCCTTGTCCCAGCTGATAAGTATCGCTTTTGAGCAATTCCTCCCACATTGGTGCCAAGAAAGCCATGTGAATGGAATGACCCAAATATTCCTGCGTAATCTGGAATTCGGCCATTACCGATGTTTTTTTCATCGCGCCAAAAAGCGGACTGAACGGTTCGCGCGGTTGGAAATCAATCGGTCCGTTTTTCACCTGAATAATCACATTGTCGCGAAACTGTCCATCCAACGGCATAAATTCATTATAAGCCTGCTTTGCACGGTCTTTATCACTCGGGCTATACACAAAGGCACGCCACATCACAATTCCACCAAAAGGTTTCAATGCATCAGCCAGCATATTGGCTCCATCGGCATGGTTACGACCATAATCCTGTGGCCCGGGCTGTCCTTCGCTATTTGCTTTTACCAAAAATCCTCCAAAATCAGGGATGAGTTGATAAATTTCTTTTACTTTTGCATTCCACCATTTTATTACATCCTGATTCAATGGATCGGAATTTTTTAGTCCTCCCGTTTGTGCCGGAGATGAAAATTTGATAGACAAATACACCTTGATTCCATAAGGACGAAGCACAGCGGCAATCTCTTTTACGCGTTTAAGAATTCCGGGTGTGAGCATATCCGGAGAAGCATTCACGTTATTCAACACCGCACCATTTATACCTATTGAGGCGTTTGCACGGGCATATTCTTTCCAAAGCAGTTTTTCCTGTTCAGTAGGAGCTAAAAGGTTCTTATCTTTTCCCCAGAAAATGGAAAGCCCTGAATATCCACGCTCAATTGTTCCATCCAGATTGTCCCAATGATTCAATGTACGAACCTGATAAGAAGGATTGTAGATTTTTTCCGCAATCGGTTCGCCTGTTTGTTGGCGACGCAATAATTCGTATGCTCCATAAAGCAAACCGACAGGTGTATTCGCCTGAATGGCATTTGCGCTTAGTTTAAAACCATCGGGTTTAATCGTTTTATCCTTTTTAATTTTTAATGAGATAGTTGCCCCATCCTGTCCCTGCCATCCGTCTTTCAGTTCCTGAACGGCTATGGCAGTGGTAGCTGATTTGTCAGAGCAAACCACCGTTACACTTCCGGTATTTTTGTTTCGTAACCAAAGATTGTGTCCATCGTTGGCAAAAATAATGTTTGATGAAATAAAAAGAATTAAAATACTTAAGTATGTTTTCATTACTAAAAAATTGGTTTTTATGATAAAAATAAAAAAAATTTTCCCTGAAATTCGGCTTTTAAAATGTAAGTAATTTGTTTGGAAATTATCAATTACACAAAGTTTTACAAAGAATACTCAAAATTTACAAAGAAATTCCCGAATATATCAAATTCAGGAAAAAAATTATATAATCCTGATAATTAATGATTTTAATGATTTATCATCCGAGCTATTGCCATAATACACTTCGTATTCGCCGGGAGTCACCATTATTTTGCGCTGACTCCAATCGTAAAATTCAAATGATGAAGCAGGAAGGTCAATGGTCACATTAGCTTTCTCTCCGGCTTTCAGAGCAACACGTTGGAAGCCTTTAAGCGTTTTCAACGGGCCGTCCACATCGTTCACTTTGCGTACATACACCTGTACAATTTCTGTTCCCTGACGTTTGCCTGTATTGGAAACAGGTATCGTTATTTTTACCGCTTCGTTGGCTTTTATGGTTGACTGGCTAAATGTGGCATTGCCAATAGCAAATTTGGTGTAACTCAATCCATAGCCGAAAGGAAACAAAGCATCATTCATATATCGGTATGTACGTCCTTTCATCGAATAATCTTCAAAGTCTTTTAACTGTTCAGAACTTTTGTAGAAGGTGATAGGAAGTTTGCCTCCGGGATTGTAATCGCCGAACAGTACATCGGCTACAGCCTGTCCGCCCGATTCGCCCGCATACCATGCCTGCAGAATGGCATCGCAGGTTTCGGTTTCGGGAGTCAAAGCAATGGCAGAGCCTGAGCAGTTGACGAAAATCACTTTCTTGCCAGCTTGTTTCAATGCTTTCAGGCAATTACGCTGTACAGCAGGAAGATCGATATTGGTGCGGTCACCGCCTTTGAAGCCCGGGTAATTTACCGGCATTTCTTCGCCTTCCAGATTGCCTGAAAGTCCACCCACAAACACCACCGTTTCGATTCCTTTGAGTTTTTCCAGCAGTTTGGTATAATCCACATCCATCTCTCTTCCGAAATCCAGTTCGATATTTGCCTGCCAGTCGTTCTTTTGAGCGTATTTGATCTCAATTTTATATTTTTTACCGGCTTCTACCTTTACTGGAATGCGCGAAGACAATGTACGCCAGTTGTTGTAAGTTTGAATGGTTTTTCCGTCCACCATCAATTCAAAATAGCCTGTTGCACCACCTTTGAAGACCAATTCTTCCAATACTTTAGGAGTGAACTCTGCTTCGAACAAAGCCGAAAAACCTTCGAGCTTCACCCCCGATGCAAACTCGTGCTGACCGGCAGTCGTCATTTTTATCGGATTGATAATCTGAACAGTCGTAACGGGATTTCCGCTGAGGTCAGGATTGTTCCAATAAGTCACTTTGAATCCTTTTTTACCATCGAAAGAAAGTTGATCAATAAAACTTTGAGTTACCTTATCTTCTACCAAATCGCAACCTTTGTCATACACAATTTTACTATCGGATATTTTTGTTTTGATACCATCCAAAATAGAAATAGTGCGGACCGGCGTTCCGTTGTAATTTCCCCAAAGCATAGGTTTGTCGTTGGCATTAGGGCCGATCACCGCAATTTTTTTTGATGATTTGGAAAGTGGCAATATGTCTTTTTTATTCTGAAGAAGCGTCATGGTTTCACGCGCCATGTCCAACGCCAACTGACGGTGTTCGGCATTATTGAGCACCGATGCAGGTATTTGCGCCCAGGGCACAATGGCATCATCATCGAAATCGCCTAATTCGAAACGTCCTTTAAGCACGCGCATCAGACTTTTGTCAATAGTTTCTTCCTTGATCAGACCTTTTTTAACCCCTTCGGGCAATGTTTTATACGGATAGTTTTCCCAAACACATTCCACATCGGTCCCGGCCAAAACAGCTTTGGAAGCAGCGTGCACCTCGGTGGACGATACTTTGTGCGAGGTGAAAAAATCGGTTACAGCACCACAATCGGAAACCACAATGTATTTAAAACCCCAGTCGTCACGCAGGATTTGTTGCAAAAGACGCGTGTTGCCACAGCAAGGCTCATCGTCCAAACGCTGATACGCACACATCACCTGACGCACATCGGCATCCTGTACCAGCGATTTAAAGGCCGGAAGGTAAGTCTCCCACAATTCGCGCGGATCCACATTATTCA
Source organism: uncultured Paludibacter sp. (assembly GCA_964405245.1). GTDB lineage: Bacteria > Bacteroidota > Bacteroidia > Bacteroidales > Paludibacteraceae > Paludibacter. The sequence continues at coordinate 3,438 of CAYONE010000054.1, read as the reverse complement.
GATTCAGTTCGTGGCGGCTCCATTCCGGTCCGGAGTGAACAGCATAATGTTTGGCACAGGCCAGTAGCTTGCGATATTTAGCGTCATCAGGCCCCTGAAGACCTTTCACCACCTGAACTCCCATGCGCGAAGTCAGATAAGGGTCTTCGCCGTAAGTTTCCTGTCCACGTCCCCAGCGAGGATCGCGGAAAATATTGACATTGGGTGTCCACACCGAAAGGCTCAGGAATCGTTTGTTCTCGTTGCCTCGTTTCAGCCAAAGATTATATTTTGCACGCGCTTCATCCGATACCGCATCGTAAATCCGATACAACAATTTGTCGTTGAACGAAGCAGCCATCCCAATCGGTTCAGGAAAAACAGTAACGCTATCGTTGTTGGCGAATCCATGAAGTGCTTCGCTCCACCAGTTGAATTTTTTGATGCCTAAACGTGGTATAGCATCCGACTGATCGCACATCAACGTGGCTTTTTCCTCCAGCGTTAATCTGGATATAAGATCTTTTGCCCGTTCATCCGAATTCAGATTCGGATTCTGAAACGGATAGGTTTGTCCGTTGGCCACAAAAGCCAATAGCAAAAACGAAAGAACAATTGATCTTTTTATGATCGAAATAAATGAGGCTTTCATCATCTAAAAAATGATTACAATCAAAAAAATTGAAAAATTACTCCGGTTTTGCATCATTTGCTGATGTGGCATACAATCCGATCATTGCTCCTGTAAAACCTCCTGCGACATCAGTTGACAAAATATCGCCGGAAACTGTACCTCCCACATTAATAAAATCTGTTCCGTTTACAGAGTAGCTGAATTCGTAGTTATCACCAACGGCTTTGACCCGTAGTTGCAAAGGATTTTTTACATCGATTTTTGTGCTTGCTATAATGGTGGATTTTGCTTTTGCAGTTCTTTCGAGCAATAAATAAAACTCTTTTTCCTTTTTTGAAATTCCGAAAACGTAATTAAATCTTTCGTTCTGCACACAGGTAATTCCTGCTAAATCCTTTTCGGATTGTGGCTGATAGTTAATTGTGGCAGTAGCAGTAAAATTAATGTGTTGCTGACGATAAAAAAGCGTTGAAGTAGGTTTCACTTCTTTCACATTTACATCAAACGGATTAATTATCAGTCCGTTTTTTGATGAAATAATAAAATCCTCACGCGGACCCCTTAACCCAATCCAACGGTGATCTAATTTTGAAGCCATAAAATCGTCGGTAAAAGTAAAATTTCCATTTGCGAAAAATCCATCTTTTCCTGTTTTGTTTTCAACTCCATTTGGCATTTTGAGTTTAGGTTCCATTGGCACTAAACCATTTTCGAATACCGGGAATATTCCACTCCAGTCAACAGGCAAAATAAACGTTTCGCGTCCGGTGTTAACCCTGCTTTTTTCATTCGGTCGTACCGCAAGAAAAACTCCATAAAATTTACCATCGCTTGTTTCCACTAAATCGGCATGACCGGCCCAATCAACTTTGCTTGCCCGATTAGGGTTCAAGTATCTTTGCGATAAAATTGGATTGCTTGGCGCAGGTTTGTAAGGTCCTTTTGGATTGTCGCTTATAAAAATAACTTCGCTGTGCCAATCTCCTGTACCACCTTCGGCACACATCAGATAATACTTTCCGTATCTTTTATAAATATGCGGAGCTTCAATCCAGATAGGCTTTTTGGTAATATCCACACCACCATCTACAATAATTTTGTCAGTGCCTTCAATTACCTGATCCTTTTCTACATCGTATTTCCAAACTTTTATCACTCTGTGCCCGTTATAAAGTTCTTTTCCTTTATCAGGAGCATCGTTATGAACCACATAGGCTTTACCATCTTCATCGAAGAAAATTGAAGGATCGATACCATCAAAATTCAGCTTAATCGGGTCGCTCCAGCCTTGAAGCGGGTCTTTAGTTTTAACAATAATATTTCCAAAACCACCCGCAAACTGAGTAGTTATCATGTAAAAAGTATCGTTATTTTTATTATATCTGATAGTTGGAGCATATACGCCTGCACTTATTCCTGTATCGTGAACTTTTAGTTGCGATTTTCTGTCCAAAACATGACCTAATTGCGCCCAGTTTACCAAATCTTTGGAATGAAAAATGGGTACACCCGGAAACATGGCAAACGAAGAGCATACCAAATAATAATCGTCGCCTTTGCGGGTAATACTTGGGTCGGGAAAACAACCCTGCAAAATCGGGTTATAAAACTCATCAGATTTCAACGGAAAATCTTTATAAATTTGATCATCGCCCTGATAAACGAATTTGGAAAACACCGGAGCATTCTTTGGAAATTTAACTTTAATTTTTTTATCCGCTGCAAAAGTCGAAAAAGAAAATAAAGTCATAAAAACTGCTGATAAAACTACAAGTTTTTTTATCATAAAAACTGAAATAAATTTTGGTTTTCTCATTGATAAATATATTGATTTGATGAAATTTTATTTTTTATCTGGAATATAAGAATTTTGCTCCAATAATGCAGATGTTTCCGGCTTAAACAATAGCTGGGCAAACATATACAAATTCAGTTTCCACACTTTAAAATCGTGAAAACCACCCGGAATTTCCTGATAAACATGCGGAATCTGATTCTCGAACATATAATCATGTGTGCGCTTGCTGAAATTTAGCAATCTATCTTTGTCGCCACACGAAATCCAAAGCAACTTTAGTTCCTTTCTGGCAATTTCCGTATCAGGCAACAATTCCTTAGGCATTTTAGTGTTAGGTGCGGAAGAAAAACCACCTACCCAGGCAAAGGTATTCAAATTTCCTAAACCAAAATTCAGAGATTGTCCACCGCCCATCGAAAGTCCCGCGATAGCGCGGTTTTGCTGATTTTTGAGTACCGGAAAATTCGTTTCAATATAGGGAATCAAATCGTTTAACAAGTCTTTTTCAAAAGTGGAAAATGCCTGAACTTTTACTGAATCAAAAACATTCCCTACTGCCCTATCGTCTTTCATGGCTCTACCATTTGGCAACACTACAATCATGGGTACAATCTTATTTTCAGCGTACAAATTATCCAAAATCACTTGGGGATTACCATGATTTAACCATTCTTTTTCATCTCCCCCAATGCCATGAAGCAAATAAAGAACCGGATACATTTCCGATTCAGAATACCCCGGAGGAGTATAAATCAATGCTTTCCGTAAATTCCCAACAGTTACGGAATTATATGTGATAGTATCAATTTTCCCGTGCCGGATATCGGTTTTAGGAACATCAAAACCTTCGGGAGCAAATATAAAAGTCTGACTATTTGCCAATTGAATTAAAACAAATGACAGAATTATGGTTATTATCTTGTTTTTCATGTGTTTATAATTTTATATATCTGCCCCTAACCCCCTGAAGGGGCAGGGCTGTTAAGTTCTATTTATTACATATAAGAGTTCTTTGACATTATAATTT
>CAYONE010000053.1:0-29419 GCA_964405245.1 uncultured Paludibacter sp. | reverse complement strand
TAAAGATATTAAAACAGATGGAACGGAAACAGATGTTAGCGGAACTTACGGTGCTAATACTATGTCGAACTGGGCAGGACCTTCAGGAACAGGAACGGCTACTCCTACAACTTACGGTTGGACCGCATCTGTTACTGTACCCTGGAATACAGCAGAAGGAGGAAGTGGGGTAAGGTACGAAAGTGTAAATCATGCAATGGAAGGTGGCGGAACTTACAGCGGACGACTTATGACCATTCGTTGGGATGGAAGTTCAATATCCACAGCCACTTATTTTTATCCTGTAACTCTCGAAGCAAATAAAACCTATGAATTTTCATTTTTATATGAATATTGGTCCAATGCTACAACGGCACAAACTATGACCGTGGGTGTAAGTAAAACTGCTTCGGCAACAGGAATTTTCGAGAATAAACAATTTGTAACTTCGGCTACTGCTCAAACATTACGCTCCGGAACGTTTCTTTTCAGTTCGCAGGAAGCGGGAACATATTATATAACATTCGCAGGAACCTGGGCTATGTACGGAATTGGCAAACTTGAGGTAAAAAGTCTGACTTATGAGAACCGTTTGCAGTTCGGTAAAAATTATCCGGGTGGAAATTTGAATGCCGATGTTTATTATGTAAGTTTTCAGGAAGGAGCTTATGCACCCGTCGAAGATGAAATTGTGGTTGCGCCCGATTTGCCTGAAAAAGCTGTTTTGCCACTTGAAATACAAAATCAAACGACTATAAATACATTAAATGAAGAAAAAAATGTTAGTACGCTTCAATTTAATCCTTCCGGCGACTATTCAGTAGAAATTGCTGTCAAAGTACATGCTGCGGATGGTCGCGGTTTGGATGTTGAGGTTCGCAACGGAACGGGCAACGGTTTCAGAACTTCACTTTCACCCGAATCATTTCGCTGGGCTTCACCTTTTGCAAATATCCGACAAATAAGTTCTATAACAAACGAAAGACAAGTAATTCGATATGCTGTTCAAAATGATAAGGTACATCTGTATCGCAATGGGACTTTTGTGGAAACATTTAATGTTTCACAAATCGGGAACATGGATGCTACGGGAACTACTGAACTTGCAGTAAGTACTATAAAACCTGGAAATTTGTATGATGGTATAAATAAAATTGCAAACGCTGATTTTAAAAACGATGCGCACAATGCCGCGCCAACAGGTTGGATTTCGGACAAAACTATGGGAGCTTCGCCAAATCCGCGTGTACAGGAAAAAAGTCAAACCACTGAATTATCAGCCTATCCCGATGGTAAAAAAGCCTTTATGTTTCGTTTCGATGCAAGCGGTGGAACATATTATACCTATCCTGTAACTTTAAAAACGAAGAAATGGCATGAGTATTCATTCGACTTGATTACCTGGGGCGAAAATCAAAGTAAAGAGTTTGATGTGGTAATTGCCACAGTAGCAGATGGTTCATCAGGAGTAATTGCAACCCAAACAGTTCAAACTCCTGCTGTAAGAGCAACCGGAGAACGCAAAGTTGTACGCTTTTTTACCGCAACCGATTTGGCGGTTGAACAATTGCAGTATTACCTTATATTCAAAAAGACAACGACTTTCGGAACTACTGCCGTAACCGATTTGTATCTTAAAGAAGGTGGATTAAATCAAATTCTTTTCGGTAAAAATTACACTTCAGGAAGTTTAAATGCCGATATTGATTATATTAAAGTTGATTATTCCGGAGCGTTTGCTCCTTCAAAAAATTCTTCAGACATAACCGGCTCGGAATTACTTAAACCTGAAATTTACAGTTACGACAAAAATTTAATTGTCAGAAATATAAAATCAGGTGCTGAAATTTCGGTTTTCGATATATCAGGAAGACGACTAATAAATCAAAAAGCGACATCTGAAACTTATAGTGCTATTCTACAGACAGGAGTTTACATCGTAAAAATTGATGAACACGTAAGCAAATTGGTGATTAAATAAAAAATTACATTGTATTAATTTTTCGCAATGAAGTTTTTTATTTGAAAATTCAGAATTTTTTAAACTATTTTCTCAAATTTGAGTTTTTGGCATTAATTTTGAGAGCATTAATAAAGTTTTTCAAAAAAAAGAGATTGTTTTTAAATTTAGTTTTTTTAAGTTAGAATTGATTGTTTATCTGAATGTAAAAGTCGGGAGTTTTCCCGACTTTTTTTATGCTTAAATAATAAAAAATACTCCTAAAAAAAAATGAATTAGAAAGTAGTTATATACGCTTATTTTCAGATATTTAATTCTTCTAACTGATTAATTATGTTATCCGACTTTTAAAATAAACCGGTTTTTTTATATTATCTTTGCAGTGTTTGGTTAATTTCAAAATTAGTCTGATTAAAGAAATCAAAGATCAAATATTTTTTTCAAACAAAATCAGAACAAATATTTGATATTTATCTTTTAAATTTTATCAGATTAAAAATTAAAAATCACTTATGAAAAAGATTATATTATTTTCGGTTTTTCTAATTGTCGGATTAGTCCTTTCACAGTTCACACCGGGATTAACAGGGGAGTATTATTCTTCATTCCGTTTTGTGAATGGAATTTTGTTATCGGTTGCGTTATCTTTTATAATGATAAATGTAGGCAGGGAATTCGAGTTGGATAAAAGTCAATGGCGAAGTTACCGCACCGATTATTTTGTTGCAATGATTACAGCTGCAGCGCCATGGTTGTTGGTTGCAGTATATTACATGTGGCTAATGCCTGAAGGTTATTTTTGGAATTGGGAAGCGTGGAAGCAAAATTTACTGTTAAGCCGATTTGCCGCACCAACTTCGGCTGGAATATTATTTGCCATGCTTGCCGCTATTGGTCTAAAAAAGAGCTGGTTCTATAAAAAAATTCAAACATTGGCAATTTTCGACGATTTGGATACTATCCTGCTAATGATACCTCTTCAAATATTAATGGTTGGGTTGCGTTGGGAATTGCATATTGTTATATTAGTTGTATTTTTGATGCTGTGGGTTGGATGGAAATTTATTAACACCATTAATTTACCGCAAAAATGGTATCAAATTCTTGGCTATGCCGTGTTTGTTGTAGCAATAAGTGAATTTGTATATCGTACTTCAAAACTTGTTTTCGAAAACGGAATTCATATAGAAGTTTTACTGCCGGCATTTATTCTCGGAATGATAATTAAAACCAATCATCACGAACGTAAAATAGATGTAAAAGCAGCCAATGGCATTTCATACATTTTTATGTTATTGGTAGGTTTAAGTATGCCGCTTTTTATCGGACAGATTGAAACTGCAGGTGTAAGCGAAACAGGTCAGATAATGCCACAAATGACTTGGGGACAAATTGCACTACATGTATTGGTGGTAACTCTTTTGTCAAACTTAGGTAAAATGGTTCCCGTATTTTATTACCGCGACAGAAGTATGCGCGAGAGGCTGGCTTTAAGCATTGGTATGTTTACACGTGGTGAAGTTGGTGCCGGAATTATTTTTATAGCCATTGGGTACAATATTGGAGGCCCATTACTGGCAATTTCAGTGCTCACTCTTGTTTTGAATTTAATGCTTACCGGATTATTCATACTGATAGTGAAAAACATAATGATAAAATGTATAAACTGTGGTGAAGAAAAAGTTGAATTCGACGAAGGAAATTCCAATTAATTGACAATAATAAAATTCAGTACTATAATGAAAATCAGATTTTTTATTCCGTTAGTTTTAGTAATTCTACTTGCAGGTTGCTCAAAAAACCGATTCACGGTTGAAGGAATTGTAAAAGATGCAAAGGATAATATTCTTTATCTTGAACATACAGGTTTAGCAAAAACTGTAATTCTCGATTCCATTAAACTTAAGGAAAAGGGAACTTTTAAGTTTAAAGCAGATAGACCCGAATATCCTGATTTTTATCGCCTTAGAATTGGTAACAGATTTATCAGTTTTGCAGTTGATTCAACCGAAAATATCAGAATCGAAGCATCTAAAAATAATTTTTCTACAGATTACACAATTGAAGGTTCACTTGAAAGCGCTCAGATTAAAGATTTAAGACTTTCTGTTATTGAAATACAACGAAAGGCGAATCAGCTAAAACCCGGAATGAGTATTGACGAACGAAACACAATAATTACCGAAATAGAAGCTGACATTGAAGTTCATAAGGGAAAAGCCCGCAAACTCATTCTTCAGAATCCGCGATCTACAGTAGCTTATTTTGCAATTTACCAGCAAATTAACAATGCATATATTTTCTCTCCTTATACAAGCGCCGACAAACCATATTGTGCAGCCGTAGCAACTTCATGGCAAACTTACATGCCTGAATATGACCGTACAAAAAATCTGTACAATTTGGTAATGGATGCCATTAAAGTTGAAAGAAAAGAAAAACAAAATCAGGCGTGGCGCGATGTGATTGAAAACGAGGGAAAGGGTTATATTGACATCGAATTGGAAGACAAAAATGGAGTTTCACAAAATCTTTCATCGCTCGAAGGAAAAGTAATAATTGTTGATTTTTCTGTTTACGAAAGCGATAAAAGTGTGCCATATACATTCGAATTGCGCGAAATATACAATAAATATCACTCTCGCGGACTCGAAATTTATCAGGTTTCGGTTGACCGTAATAAAATTCTCTGGGAAAGTTCAGTTGAAAATATTCCATGGATTTGCGTACGCGATGAATCAGGAATATCTGCCCGAAACTACAATGTAACCGATTTGCCAACAATATTTCTGCTAAATCGTAAAGGCGAAATTGCCGGACGTTTCTTCGACTTTAAAAAACTTGATAAAGAAATTCAGAAGTTGCTTTAAAGGGTGAAGCTATTTCCAAATCGCTTGTTATGTTGGGTGAAGCGTTCCGAAATGTCGGAATCCGAATCGATCATTTTATTGAAATTCTAATTATATGATTTTTCGTAATTACTCAGCATTTCAAGATGTACTTAGTATAACGTTTTTATGAGAATTACAGAGTAAAATAATTGTAATTATTACCAAAAAACTGCCAAATTTAAACGCATAAATTTTGAATGTTGCTCCAAAACTCCCCCTTTAGGGGGTTGGGGGGGGTGAGTTATTACGATTTTTCATGCAAAATTTCATAAAAAATACGGCTCTTGCATTCGGTTTCGATGCTTGTGGAATTGCTTCAGCAACTGAACTTTCCGCCGACAAAGCTTACATGAAATCCTGGCTCGAAGCCGGTATGCATGGCGATATGCAATATCTGGAACGGAATTTCGATAAACGTTTTAATCCTGCTCTTTTGGTTCCCGGTTGTAAATCTGTTATCGTTACCCTAACCAATTATTATCCTGAGGGAAATCAACCAGCCGGCGCTCCTATAATTGCTCGTTATGCATGGCCTGAAGTGGATTATCACTTTGTAATAAAGGAAAAAATCAGTCAACTTGAACTTGAAATTCGGCGAGAATTTGGCGATGAATGTTTTAATGATGATGCGCAGCATTTATTTGTCGATTCTGCGCCTTTCGCGGAAAAATCCTTCGCTCAACAAGCCGGTTTAGGATGGATTGGAAAAAATAAATTGCTGATTTCGCCACGGTTTGGTTCGTTTTGTTTTATTGGTATTCTGCTTATCAATAGAGAAATGAATTATGATAAACCAATGGAAAACAAATGTGGAACTTGTACCCGATGCATAAATGCATGTCCCTCCAAAGCGCTGAATAATGGAGTGTTAGAAGCGCGTCGCTGTATTTCTTACCTGACACTTGAAACCAAGAAAGACGTACCATTGGATTTAAAATCGCAGTTGAACGGATATATAAAAGGCTGTGATATTTGTGCTGATATTTGTCCGTGGAATATAAAGCGCTCCAAACCGCATGCTCATCCCGAACTAAAATCAGTAAAAGAAATTTTTGAATTGACAAAAGAAGATTGGTCGAAACTCTCCAGGGAAAAATTTAATAGCATTTTCAGTAAATCTGCAATTAAAAGAGGCGGGTTTGAACGGTTGAAAGAATTATTGTAAAACCTCTGACCTATGAAGTGGAGTAAGTTTAATGCTTAATAAATTTTTCAACAGCAATTCTTTCTCCATTTTGATATACTTCAGCGAAATAAATTCCTGATGGCAAATTCCCAATTTGAATATTTTGATTTTTGGCGTTTAACCGTGTATTTATTATTCTCCTTCCTGCAGTATTTATCACTGCTATTTCCGTGCTTGAAAAATCAGAATTATCAATATCAATTTGAAGAAGTTCATTTGCCGGATTTGGAAAAATTCGGAAACCTGAAAGCTTTATTTGATTTACACCGGTATTCATCCATTTATTTTTTAACTCCTGCATTTCTTCGGCAGTTATTGGAATTGCAGTACCGTGACGTGGTGAAAAATCAAAGGAATTTCCGCTAATCACCGAAAAGTTTTCAAGATCGGCGCTTTTTGTGAATTCGTAATATCCTGCTGTATAAACATCGTACATCAGAATATAATCGTCGGTATTATACAAACGGAAAACACATCCGCCTTCCACAGCATTAGAGTTCTGATCCAGGTATTTATCCATCAAAATATAACCTTCAGTTAGTTTATCGGAAACAGCTTTTTTAATTCCGTTGCCCGAGCCTTCGGTTTTGAAAAACAAATGAAACTGTCCATCTTTTTCAATTATGTCGCCATCGATACAGGCAGTGCCGGCAGGATTGAAGAATAATTGTTGCGGCATGGTTTCGAGTTTTGTGAAATCGCTGTTGGTGTAAGCGTAATATATTTTATCGTAATCCGATGAACCTTTTCGCATCGAAAAGTACACCATCAGCTTTCCTTTTTCGGCATCGAAAATGGTTTGTGGCGCCCAAACTCTGTCCACATTGCCAAATTCAGCCGGAAATTCAGTGGGAATATGAATTTTAGCCGATATCCATTTAATTAAATCTTGAGATTTTAATAAAACCATTCCTCGATTTGAATTCCAACCGTTTGCAGAAACCATATCTGTAACTACCATGTAGAACCAACCGTTTTCGCCTCTGATTAAATGAGGATCGCGAACGCCTCCGGTGTTACTTATTTCAGCTGATGAAATTACAGGCTGATTATTGTTCAGCGCTTTGTAAACCAAACCATCGTCGCTTACCGCAAAACGTATAGCTTCCTGACTTTTCGAATTTCCTGTGAAATACGTAAATAAATAACCCGCAAATCCTTCATCTTCAGCAACGAAAATATTGAAATTTTTATTTGAAATAACACTCCCTTTTGAAATTGTCGCGGTTAAAATAACTTTTTTATTTCCGGCGCCTTTAATCGGTCTGTTTACAATTTCGCCAGAATTATTTAAAGTGCTTTTGTCAGAAGATTCCCAGGTTATAACTGAACCTTCAATTCCTTTTGATGGTAAAATGAGCGCTGAACGAAGGTTGTTAAGTTTTCCGGCAAGCTCAAGCGATGCCGAATCGGCTTTAACACTTTGTAAATCGGAATATTGAGCTATAACTGTAACCTGAAATTGTTTAGTTTTGGTAACAAATCCTTTAACAAAGTTAGCTGTAAGTGTTACTTTTGCATCCGGATTTCCTTTCGCAGGACGATTTACTACTCCACTATTACTTAAAACAGACTGATTTGAACTTGTCCAGTTTATCGCAACTTCATTATCGAAATTATCAGGCAATGTAATGTCTGTTGTTATATTACTGAAATTTATCATCGAAATCACAGATATGGCAGAATCAGCCAATTTGTTAAAAATCAGCGTATCTAATTTTGTTTTATCTTTTCCAAGTGCAATAATACTGTTGTTGTTCAATGCTGTGTTGTAAATTCTGAAATCGGCATATCGGCAATTGTTCATATACTGGTCGCCGGAATAACTTGAACGGGCGAGGTAATTAAACTGAGTAGCGCCAAGAGATGAAGGATTTAAACTTACATTTCCGGTTTTTCGTGAAATACCATCGATAAAAATTTCACCATTTGAACCATCCTGACGGTAAACAATGTGATGCCATGCGCCTTTCTCTGCTGCTGAGTTTACATTAACTTGTTTTTCAGCCGAATAATTTGTAAGCGAAATGGCATAACGCGAACTTTTTGCGGAGTAAAACATACAACCTGTAGGCGATGAAAGTATATTATCAGAATTTGAAAAGCTCCACACAAAATTGCCGTTTGCATTAAGGTTATGCGAAGGATGAATATAAAGATAAGTACAGATTGTGAAACTGTTGAGGCTGTTTATCAGATTCCCTGTGTTTGCACTTAGGTCAAGATATCCGTTGCTATTTCCCGTTTCAAGAAAGTAAAAACCATTCAGATTTCTTACAAATGCACCGTTTTTTAATGATGCGTTAAAACCATTACCCGTAAGGTCAGTAACGGAACTGTTTTCAGACTGGAAATCGTAATGAAGTTTGAGTTGCTGGCTTGACAAAGAAATTGAAAACAGTGAAAACAGAAAAATGAACAGAAATGTTGTTTTATACATAAGACTGAAATTTCTATATTTAAAGAGCCCTCTGTTTGTTTCAGAGAGCCCTTTTGAAATTATTTTACCAACTTGCAGGTAGCTTTGCATCATCAATCAGCATTGCTTTTACAATTTTCGCATGATTTATTAAATCAGTTTGCGATTTTACTTCTTCCCGTTGATTTATGCCGGTTGGCCAGTAATGTTGTGGGTTACTGTTGTTATCGCCCTTCAGGGATTCCCCCGTGAGTTGCAAACACAAAACTTTGCCCACTGCACCCTGCCAAAGCCCGCCAACCATTAGGTTTTTCCAAACAGTTGTAGTTCCTGAACCAAAGTAGTGAGCCATTTCGTGCATGGCAGTTCCTACAAACATGTATCTCTCATTCGATCCAAATCCGATTGAACCATGGTACGATGCCTGAGCAGTAGGAATGCCGGAACTGTAATAAACCCAAATGTTATTTCTGAATGGAGTATATCTATTGTAATAGTAACATGCGCTATCCATAGCGGTTTTTATGAGTTTATAAGTGCGCTCGCCAGCATCAATAACGCTCTGAGCTAAGGTGTAAGTAACATTCCCCATTAGCACCTGAACCGTCATTTCTTCACCGTAAGTAGTTCCAATGCAATTAGTTGCATAACCGCGGATATAATATTTGTTATTGATGTTAACATCCGAAATTAAACCATAAAACTGACCTACAGTTATTCCGCTCGAAAATTTTGAATCGGCAATGGTTGGGTTCGATTTTGTTGACCAGCAAATTCCTCTTTCAGTTAATGCGCATCCGCCATTACTCGAAATATTTACAACACAATTGATTTTATTTGTTGATGCATTGTAAGTTGCCGATATAGTTTTTACTGTTGGAGTGGTGAAATTATTTGTGGTAAACTGAACCTGATTACTGTAATTAATTCCTGTGTTATTGATTGCATAAGCACTTATAAAATAGCTTGTTTGAGTTGATAAACCGCTTAAATTGATTTCAGAATTTGCTATTAATGAAGTTGATACAACTTTGTTATCATTAATAGTTGGGTTTTCGTTTAGGCTCCAGCATATTCCTTTTTCTATTACCGAAGTTCCTCCTGTGGAATTTATAGTAAAACGGCAAACCGCAGTTGTGTTTAATACGCCAGAAATTTCAGGATTGTTTAACGCAGGGAGATTTGTTGGAATTCCATCCGAAAAAGTTATACTATCTATATTAAGAATGTCAATGCTGAGTTCTATTGAATTGTTTCTGTAAATATCGAAAAGCATATAATTTCCACCGAATTTTACACTGTCGATGTTTGCTGTATTCATGTTTGAAACCGATAAATTTGATTTAAACAAATTTACAGTTTGTTGTGCATGTAAAATTAACACTATGGATATAAGTAATGCGATTAGTATTTTTGATTTCATGTGTTTATTATTAATTTTATAAGGTCACATGGAACTCACAAAACAAAATTTAAACATTCCCCAGTGGGGCAAAATTGTTTAAATTTTGCCATGTTCGTTTCATTCTTTTGTAAATTTAGTTACGTAGTTATTAGCTTTAATTAAATACATTCCCGTTTTCAATGAGCATACATCTATCGAATTCAAAATTGAGGATGTTTTCATGTTGAAAATTTGGGATCCTGTGATTGAATATATACTTACAATGTATTCACCTTCAGGTATATTTCGAAGCAATATGAAATTTTTAGATGGATTTGGAAAAACCTGAAAATTGTTTTTTTGAGTTATATTTTGAACTCCGGTTGCTGTTCCGAAAATGATTTTTCTTATTTCACTTTTTGGAACTGACTCATCATTCCCGTCGGTGTAATTAAGAATTAAATCGGTAGCTGAAAAAGTAAGCTTGTTCAAATTAATAAGCTCAACTTTTTTCTGGGTATTATCGTTTTTGAGAATTTCCAGATAGGTATTCTGTGCAAGGATGAATTGCGAAAATATCATCGACAGAATAACAATAAGCGGGAATTTTAAATTTGTTTTCATGATTTCAGAATTTTAAAACTTGAAACAATTATATTTTACAAATTTACAGCGAAAAAACAAGCAAAAGGTCGAAAATAAATTAAAAAAGGGAGATGAATTCATTACCAAACTAAAAACATCAGTTGAAATGTTATTCAATTGTGTTTATTGTGATACATCTTTTACAAAAACATCCCCTTTAATGAATGATTTATTGACATGCGGGAAGTAAGTTTTTTTTAACTTTGCGATATTATAGTTTATTAATAGAGAAATGAATTTCCATATTCAGATATTCATTTTGTTTTATAAAAGATTTCTGAATAAATTTTCAAATTACTTCAATACTAAACTTTCTTTATGGTTTATAAAAGCAATAATTTTCGGACTAATTTCAAAATTTTCAATTCACACATGAGAAAACGTATTTTAAATTTACTCACTTTTTTGCTTTTAATATCTTTTTCCGAAGCAAAAAATACACCCAATAAATCGGAAATTTTTGATATTATCACTAAAGTAAACAATCACTGGCAACAATCACATCCAAATCCGGGAAATGCTTTTTGGGATAACGCAGCATATCATACCGGAAATATGGCAGCATATTTTATTACTAAAAACGAAGATTTTCGTGCGTACTCTGAAAAATGGGCTGAACAAAACAAATGGATGGGCGCGCGTGGAAATGACAGAACCAAATGGAAATACAATTATGGTGAAACCAACGATTTTGTGTTGTTTGGTGACTGGCAGATATGTTTTCAGACTTATATCGATTTGTATAATTTGTCGCCCGACAGCATAAAAATTGCCCGTGCCATCGAAGTTATGGAGCACCAAATGAGTACCGATAAAAACGATTATTGGTGGTGGGTCGATGGGCTTTACATGGTAATGCCGGTTATGACTAAATTGTACAAACTTACCGGTAAAGAAATTTACCTGGATAAACTATACGAGTATTATAAATATGCTGAAGATCTAATGCTCGACCCCGAAACCGGACTTTTTTACCGCGATGCAAAATATATTTATCCGAGACATAAAAGTACAAACGGCAAAAAAGATTTTTGGTCGCGTGGCAACGGCTGGCTTTTTGCCGGATTAGCCAAAATCATTCCCGATTTACCAAAGAATTATAAACATCGGCAAGCATTTATTGCTCAGTACAAACGCATGGCTAAAGCGTTGCAAAAAGCGCAACAAAAAGAAGGTTACTGGACACGCAGCTTGCTCGATGCCGAGCATGCTCCGGGATACGAAACCAGTGGAACTGCATTTTTTACTTATGGTTATTTGTGGGGAATAAACAATGGCTATCTGAAAGGATGTACTTATAAAAAAACTGCACTGAAAGGATGGAATTACCTTATAACTACGGCACTTCAACCCGATGGTCGTGTTGGTTATGTACAACCAATTGGTGAAAAAGCCATTCCCGGACAAATTGTAAATGCAAACTCAACGGCAAATTTCGGAGTGGGAGCATTTTTATTGGCTGCTTCTGAAATGTACAGGTATGTGAGAAAGTGAAAAATCCACCCCAAACGCCTGAAGAGTTAGATACTATCAAACAAGATAATCTGATAAAATATTAAAATTTTTATTGAACTAAAATTGCTAAAAATAAAATATATGAGAAAAATAACGATTTTTTTAATTTTTATTCTGCTGATTTCAGTTGAGTCATACGCCAGTGGATTTCAGAAAACCGGCAATGGTATAAAAGCAATAAGTCAGGAGCTAAATGTGGAAATTACTTTTTACAGCCCGCAAATTGTTCGGGTAGTAAAATATCCCGAAAGTGAAAAATTGAATAAAATCAGCTTGTCGGTTGTGAAGGAAGCTGAGAAATGTAAACTTACTTACAACGAAAAAGATATTTATATTACTATCGAAAGTGATAAACTGAAAGTTCAGTACAATACTTTGACCGGTAGTGTTTCATTTTTTGATAAATCAGGTAAAATGCTGTTTACCGAAAAGGATTATGGTACACAATTTACGCCAACAATGGATGTGAAGAAAAAGTCATACACTGTTCGGCAGGCATTTATGCCCGAAAAAAATGAAGCAATTTACGGTTTAGGACAAATTCAGAACGGAAAACTGAATCAGCGCGGGCAACGCATAGTCTTGAAAAATGAGAATATGAAAATCGCTATCCCGTTTTTTCAGTCATCAAAAGGATATGGCGTATTTTGGGATAATTACGCGCCGGTTACTTTAAATGATAACGCTCAGGAATTATCGCTCGAATCGTTAGGCGATATAACAGATTATTATTTTATGTATGGTGGAAATTCCGAAGGTGTTATAAAGCAAATGCGCGAACTTACAGGAAATGTTCCGATGCTGCCTTTATGGGGTTTTGGATACATGCAATCGCGCGAGCGCTACAAAAATCAGTTTGAAACGCTCGAAGTTTTAAAAAAATACCGCGAATTGAAAGTTCCGATTGATTGCATAATTCAGGATTGGCAATATTGGGGAAAAGATTCGAACTGGAATGCCATGCAGTTTGATAATACCACATTCCCGCGCCCTCAAGCATTGGTTGACAGCATCCATAAATTGAAGGGAAAACTTATGATTGTTGCCTGGCCCGGATTTGGCCCGTTAACAAATCAGTATAAGGAGTTTAAAGAAAAAAATATGCTGTTAAATTTCGACACATGGCCTCCGAAATCGGGCACTATGCCTTATGATGTGTATAACCCGGAAGCCAGAAATATTTACTGGGATTATCTGAATAAAGGCGTTTTCTCAAAAAACACTGACGGATGGTGGCTCGATTCTACTGAGCCTGACCATATAAATGTAAAACCAGCCGATTTCGATCAGCCAACTCATCTTGGTTCGTATAATTCGGTTGTTAATGCATTTCCATTGCAGCATATTAAAGGTGTTTACGAAAATCAGCGGAAAACAACTTCTGATAAACGCGTATTTATTCTTACCCGTTCGGCTTTTGCAGGTCAGCAACGTTATGGCGCAAATTCGTGGTCGGGCGATGTTGTGTCAACATGGGAAATGCTGCAAAATCAAGTGCCGGCGGCGCTTAATTTTTCAATGAGCGGATTGCCATACTGGAACGCTGATATTGGCGGTTTTTTCCTCTGGCGATATAATGGCAGTAATGCCCTCAAACTAAAATCATATCATGAATTGTATATGCGATGGCTGCAATTCGGGACTTTCACTTCCATGATGCGCTCTCACGGAACGGATGCTCCACGTGAAATTTACCAGTTTGGGAAACGCGGTGAGCAAACTTTCGATGTGATAGAAAAATATATTCAGCTAAGATACAGATTGTTACCTTATATTTATTCTACATCGTGGCAGGTAAGCGCCAATGCAGGTACTTTTATGCGTCCATTAGTTATGGATTTTACCAACGACAGAAAAGTATTTGATATTACCGATCAATATATGTTTGGTGCATCAATCCTGGTTGCACCTGTATTGAAATCGATGTATGTCAGTAAAGTTGATGGTAAAGAAACCGAAAGCTATTCCGAAATTAAAAAACGTGAAGTTTATTTACCCGAAGGTTGTGAATGGTTCGATTTCTGGACGGGTGAAAAACTAAAAGGTGGACAAAAAATCCAAAAATCAGCGCCTATTGATATTGCACCTTTGTTTGTGAAATCCGGTTCAATTTTACCTTTTGGCCCTGCGGTTCAATATTCAACCGAAAAGAAATGGGATAAACTCGAAATTCGCGTATATCGTGGTGCTGATGGAAAATTCACGCTTTACGAAGATGAATTCGACAATTATAATTACGAAAAAAGCATGTTTTCGACCATAGATTTCGGATGGAACGAAAAAGAAAACACACTTACAATTGGCGACAGAAAAGGAAAATATCAGGGTATGTTAACTTCACGTACATTTAATATTGTGCTTGTAGATAATTCAAATGGTATTGGCGATAAGGCAAGTGTGAAAATTAATCGCACGGTAAAATATTCAGGCAAAGCATTGACAATAAAATTCTAAAAGTAAACTTCAATAAAATCTCTTTAAAATGAAAATTCGGAAAATTTTGCAACTCATTAGTGTAACTGTTTTAAGTTTCACATTCGGGTTACCAGTTAAGGCTCAGAAAAATCAAAAATACGATGCATATTTATTTACTTATTTCACCGGAAATAGGGTTGTAGAAGAACAAATACGTTTTGCATTAAGTCTTGATGGACTGAAATTTACTGCATTGAACAACGATGAGCCTATAATAAAATCAGCCGATATTAGTCGCACAGGAGGCGTTCGCGATCCGCATATTTTGCGCTGCAAGGATGGGAAAACGTTTTATATGGTTGTAACCGACATGACTTCTAATAAAGGTTGGGATTCAAATCGTGGAATGGTTCTTTTGAAATCAACCGATTTGGTAAACTGGACTTCGGCGACTGTTCATATTCCTGAGGTTTTTCCTGAGTTTGCCGATGTGGACAGAGTTTGGGCGCCTCAAACTATTTACGACCCCGATGCAGGAAAGTACATGGTCTATTTCTCGATGAAGCGTAAAGGACCGGGTCATGCCGACATTATCTATTATTCGTACGCCAACAAAGACTTTACTGCTCTTGAAACCACTCCTAAACAGCTTTTCTTTCATCCCGAAGGAAAATCCTGCATCGATGGCGATATTGTTTTTCATCAGGGAAAATTTCACATGTTTTTCAAAACCGAAGGGCATGGAAATGGTCTTAAAAAGGCTCTTGCCGATAAACTAACAGGCAAATGGGAAATGATTGATAAATATTATCAGCAAACAACCCATGCTGTTGAAGGTTCTGGATTGTTTAAACTGAACAATTCAAACGATTGGATTTTGATGTACGATGTATATATGAACGGACGCTATGAGTTTTGTCGAAGTTCCGATTTGGAAAATTTCAGTTTGATAAATGATGAAATTTTGATGGATTTTCATCCGCGACATGGAACTGTGTTGCCAATTACCATGACTGAATATAACAGACTAATAAAAAAATGGAAGTCGAAAACGAAAATTGTTTTTAATCCATCCAATCAGGAAGTTAAGAAAATTAATATTGTTCAGGAAGAAAAAAACAAAACGCTTGAACTACCTGTTTTGCCAACGACTGATCTAACCAAGTTCAATCCTCAGTTTGAAAGTACTGCATCGTTGAATATTTCGCCAAACAGAATCCAAAATTTCAGCAAAGGCGCTGTTAAGTATAAAGTGAAACCGGCACGAGAAAAAGCCGAAACGTGGAGTGTTACAGCAGTTAAAAATCATAATCCTGTTTTAGCCGGATATTACGCCGACCCTGATATTATTTATTCAAATAAAACAGGCAAGTATTATCTTTATCCAACTTCTGATGGTTTTGATGGTTGGTCGGGAACATATTTCAAGGTTTTCTCTTCACCCGATTTGGTAAAATGGACAGACGAAGGTAAAATTATTTCCCTTGGCGAAAACGTAAGCTGGGCAAACCGTAACGCGTGGGCGCCTTGCATTGTTGAAAAAAAAATAGATGGACAGTATAAATATTTTTATTATTTCACAGCTGCTCAAAAAATCGGAGTGGCTGTTTCCGACAATCCTACAGGACCGTTTGTAGATTTGGGCAAACCATTAATTTCAGAGCGTCCCGAAGGTGTAAATCGCGGACAGGTTATTGACCCTGATGTATTTACCGACCCGATTTCAGGAAAATCTTATCTTTATTGGGGAAATGGATTTTTAGCAGGCGCTGAACTGAATGATGATATGGTTTCAATAAAGCAGGAAACGCTAAAAGTTTTCAAAATTCACAGAAGTTTTCGAGAAGGAAGTCATGTTTTATATCGTAATGGAAAATATTACATGATGTGGTCCATTGACGACACCCGTAGTCCGAATTACAGTGTTGGTTATGGATTTATGACTTCGCCTTTGAGCGATGTAACCGTTCCTGAAAACTTCGTTATTCTGAAAAAAGACGAAAAAAAAGGAATTTACGGAACGGGGCATCATTCCTCGATTCAAATTCCGGGTAAAGATGAATTTTATATAGTTTATCATCGGTTTAACTATCCGAACGGCATAAAAATGGGAGATGCAGCCGGCTTTCATCGCGAAGTGTGTATCGATAAATTAGAATTTGCGCCCGATGCTACAATTTTGCCGATTGCACCAACGCATGAGGGAATTGAGCCTGTAAATTAAGAGTGAAACTTTTACAGAGGATGTCTCAAAAGCAAGGAGAACGCAAATTACGCAATCCCGATGGCATTCGGGATTGCGTAATTTGCGTTCAAAAAACTCTTTTGATACTTGCTCGCATTTTTTACTCTTTTTTGTAAAGTCCATCGCGCGGTAATAATCTTTTCAGATTGGCAAGATTGAAAACCGTAACTGCCTGCGTTACCGATGTATATTCCATATATTCAGGTATGCTCATATCGTAACGGTCGCGTGTAGTGTGCCAAATTTCACGATAACTGAAATTATAACCCAGCGGATCGGTATTGGTAAAATGAATTACGGGCACGCCATTCATTGCGAAATAAGCATGATCGCTTCCTCCGGCAGTTTTAGGTGGTGGTTGTGGCAAACTTGTGCTTTTTTCAACTTTAAATGGAATTCGCGAATCATAATTTTCAAGACCTTCAGTACATTTCAGTATATCATCGTACATGTTTTCGGGTACTACAAGTCCTGATGCTGCTGTTGGACCACCATCGCGATTAAAATAATTTGAAATTTTAGGTAGTTTATCCTTGTTCTTCTCAACCCAGAATTTTGAACCAAGTAAACCATACTCTTCGCCTGCCCAAAAGCAGAATAATATTGTGCGCTGAGGTTTATTTCCTCCTGCAAGCATTATCATACGTGCCATTTCGAGGTTTGGAGCCACACCTGTTCCACAATCAACCGCTCCGGTTGCAGCATCGTGCGAGTCGAGATGACAGCCGCTCATAACATATTCATAAGGGTATTTTGTTCCTCGTATTTTTCCAATAACATTATGATATTTCACAGGTCCGGGTTTAAAATAATTGCGGATATCAAATTCAAGTAATACAAATTCGCGACGTTCCGCTTTTTCCCTGATTTTGGCAAATTGAGTTTCATTTAATTTAATATCAGGTATCGAAGGCAAACTATCAAAAGAAAGTTTCAAAAGATTAGCACGATCGTAAAGTGCAACAAGTGGAACAGGAGCTGACTGCACAAAGCCGAGCACTCCGGCATCACACATTTTTTTATAAAAAAGCGCCGGTTCGTTTTTTCTTTTTGTAATATCTTTTATAGTGTCGTTATAAGCAATTATTTCATTGCGTATTGAATCTGACCGGCGTGAATTATCAATTGCAAAGCCTTTACTTTCGCCGGAAATAAGCACCCATGCTCCTTTAAGTTTACCTTTCATTCGCTCAAATTCCTGTGTGGTTTTGGGTTCAATAAGCACATGACCTCGTTGCAGTCCTTTAGTGCCTGATGTGTATGCAGGTGTTACAAAATCAAGTGTCATTGATTCATCGCTATACATACGACCAAACCACGGACCACGATTAAAACCAACGGGCAACTCACCAACTTCCTGAATTTCGACTTCGAGACCCCACTTTTTAAGTTGATTCGCCACCCAATAAGTTGCATTTTCGTAAGCATCTGAGCCTATTGGTCTGCCTCCTATTCGGTTACTTAACACATCTAAATGTTGCATAGTACGGTTATCTGTCCGTCCAATTTCCATTATGCGTTTGGTTACTTTATTTTGCGCGGTAACTTCCGTAAACAGAAAAATGATTAATAGTAAAAACAGTGTTTTTGAAATTTTCATATTTATATGCTATAACTAAATATTTATTTTTGGCAAAAGTAGAAATTCTGAATGACCTAATGTGCAAAAACAAAATAAATTTTCATGCATTAATGATGTATGCAACTTAAATGTGTTAGCGGTGAATCTTTTTTCCGAAATTTATTAAACGTACTAAATTAAAATTCTACAATTTATTAAATGATATTTGAACAATACGTATAACCATCTGTAAACTCAAAAGTCAACAGAATAAACAATTCTCAACAAAGAAAATGTATTTAAAAAAAGTTCCAAATGTGTTTAAAAATTGATTTGATAAATTTTTTTTATAATAAATTATAGCTTTAATTCCACATACTTCACTCGTTGTCTGCGCCAGGTGTAAACTATGTGAATACGTCCATCTTTACCCTGTATAACACTCGGATAAGAATATTGCGAAACAGGCGAATCTTCGAGGGTGTGAATCATTTTCCAGTTGATGCCATCATCAGAAATTGCAACATTTAAGGGCGTACGAATTCCTTTTTTTGCTCCCGGAGGCGTTGCTATAGCATTATAAACAAGCAAATGACGACCATCCTGTAAACTTACTGCATCGGTTCCGGAATTATTGTTTGGTAAATTTGTCAGCGAAAGTGGCGTCCATGTTTCACCCTTGTCTGAGCTCCACGCCGTAGCAATACGTCCGTTACGTGTACGGCAAAGTATTTGTAAACGCCCATCTTTGTGCACTAATATACTTGGCTGAATAGCTTGAATGGTTGACTGTTTTGAATTGTCGCCACCTTCAATATCATCCTTTCCTCCATTTGCAGGAATCATATCCTGCGTCAATGGTGCATTTTCGGCTCGTAATGGCCCTACAATATGAGTCTTTTTTCCACTTTCCTCTGCAATTTCAAAATGCACTTTCCAGCCACCGCTTTCGGTACTCGAAGGTGCAATTGATTTATCGCCAAGATCAATAATTTTATTTTTTATGGGACCAAGATAGCCTTCGGGAAGCGGGAAAGCCTCACTCCAGGTATTTCCGCCATCGCGGCTCATTTTCAGAAATCCTTTCCAGTCGGCTACATTGCGACCAATTTTATAAAAAAGATAAAGCGGACCTTCGGGCTGTTGATACAAAACGGGATTGTAGCAGGCTTTTCGCTCACCGTTGCTTAATAAACCATCAACTGCTAATACTGGTTTTGTCCATGTAGGAGTTCCTTTATCTTTTCGGCACACATAAATACAAACATCAGGATGACCTTCGCGCGTACCACCGAAAAACGCTGAAACTAAATCGCCTTTTGTAGTTTCTACAATTGTAGCTGAATGACACTGCGGAAAATCGGATTTTTCGTACAAAAATTCGTTTGTTACAATTCCTTTTTTCTGAGGAATTTCCACATCGAAAGTATAAGAGCCTGAACCAACTTTTTGTGCTTTTCCGTTTGGTAAATGAATTTCGGCAGTTGTATTTACAGGAATTGTAACTTCCCATTGTAACTTCAACAAAGATTTTTTCCAGTTGCTGATAACTTTTCCGTAAGGCGTTTCGTACGATGCATTTACAAATTCCAAATCGGGAATTGAAAAATCGGGTTTGAGTATTATGTGTTTAAACGCTACTTTGTTGTAGTCCGATTTTATTCCCGCCATATTTTCGTAAGCCCAAATAAGCAAGTCACCGAGCAACATTACATGATTTCCGGAATTCATACGCGGATCGGCAGTGTTTCCGTTCCAAAGTTCCCATATTGTAGTCGCGCCATTGGCAGCCATATAGCCCCACGAAGGATATTTTTCGTTGGCCGTAAGCGCAAAAGCCACATCGGCACGTCCCATTTTACTTAACTCGCGCAGCAAAAACTGAATACCGATAACACCAACTGTGATATTAAGATCACCCGTACCAATTTGCGAAACAGTATTTGCTGGAACAGTCTGGTATAAAACCCTTTTGGCAACCGAATCAACATATTGTTTTGGAACAATTCCAAATGCTAAAGGCAGAAGATTTGAAGTTGTGTTATTGTTTCCGTAATACAATGAATCGGCACGGAAGTATTTCTTATTAAAAGCAACTTTCATTTTCGCAGCTAATTGATCGAAGTCCTTTGCATCGTCTTTCAAACCTTGTAAAATGGCAAAACGATTCATTATTCTCAATAATTTATAATAATATGCCGTGGAAATAAGTGTGCCATCGGTTTTGCGTTTTGGATCCTGACTGTGAATCATTTTTAAATCTTCGGGAGGAACGCACCAGTCGCCATACTCATCTTTGGTCATCAAGTATTCATCCGACAAATAGTTTTTCTCCATGTGAGTCATCCATTTTTTTATTGCCTGATAATTGTCTTCGATAGGTTTTTTATCACCATAATGCGTGTAAAGCATATCGGATAACATGGGCAAAGCTGCAGGCCAGGTAACATTATCAGTGTAATAAGTCAGATAATTTGGAGCCACATCGGGAATGCAGCCATCGTGTCGCTGTGCATCGCGAATATCTGCGCCCCATTTGTTATACATTCGGTTTACGTCGAAAGGAAAACTTTCGCCCCAGCAACCCATGGTGCGATCGCCTAACCATGGTTGACGTTCGTCGCGCTGCGGACAATCAACAGGCATGCCTTTGTAATTACCCAAAATTCCCCACCATGCATTTTTCAGTACCTGATTTACCACTGCGTTAGAGGTTTCAATTTTACCGGTTTGTTCCATTTCATCACTTATCACTTCGGCAATAAAATCATCAGCCGATGGCACGTATTTCAAACCGCTTATTTCAACAAAACGGAAACCATGATACACAAAAGCGGGCGCCCATTCTTCACCTTTTGGGTCGCCTTTTAGTATATAAACATCGGTTTGGCGCGCAGAGCGCAGATTTTCGGTATAAAGTTCACCGTTTGGCTGCAAAGTTTCGGCGAAACGCATTACTATAGAATCGCCTGCATTTCCACGTACTTTAATGCGTAACCAACCGGCAATATTTTGTCCGATATCCAAAACATATTTATTTCCGAGTGGTTTTTTACTTTGTATTTTCAAACGTTCAACAACACGCATTCCGGGCATCATTTGTGCCCGAACTTTTCCCTCGGGGAAACGCACACGCTGGGCATTTTCCCATTTTGAGTCGTCGAAACCGACATCATTCCAACCTTTCAACTCCTTTCGGGAATCGTATTCTTCTCCGTTATATTCGTTGTTGCTGCGCACAGGTCCATCGGCATTCAGTTTCCAGTTTTCACGCGTCGATATTGTTTCACTTGTTTCATCCGCATATTCCATTATCAGCAACATTCTCGATTTTGGGTAACCATAAGTAGGAACTTTCCATGGCTTATAAGTTTGACGCATAGTGTAATAACGTCCGGTTCCCTGCGCAATTCCTACGGCGTTCTGACCTTTTTTCAGCATGGAAGTTACATCGTAAGTATTGTATAAAACCGATTTATGATAATCAGTAGGAGCAGTTGCCAACACTTCATCGCTTACTCGTTTTCCGTTGATGAACATCTCAAAAACTCCAAGCCCCGAAATATGAACTGTGGCGCGTTTTATCTCCTTTTTTGCTGCAAACTCCTTGCGAACATAGCGTACGGACAACTTGCTGTAATAGGTTTCATCGTCCCATGGCATTGCTTTATCCATGCCAATCCACTGCGCTGAGCGCCATTCAATTTCGTTTAAAATCCCCATGCTCCAAAATGCAGTTTCACTCCACGCGCTTTCACCTTTGTTTGTCCAGACTTTTACTTTCCAGAAAAATTGCTGATTGCTTTTCAACTCACCGCCTCCGAAAGGAATCCAGAGTTGCTTGTCGGAATTAACTTTTCCCGAATTCCAGATATCGGCATCGTTCACATTCAATTTCTCAACCGTGGAAGAAACCATTATCTGATATGCTTTCTGCATCACATTGGTTTCGGTAGTAGCCATTGTTTTCCAACTGAAACGTGGACGATCAGTGTCGATTCCCAAAGGATTTGTCATGCCTTCGGTTTTAAGGGATGTTATACTGATTGTTGCGTTTATAAATGAAAAAACAAATAATAATTGAAACGATATGAATAATTTTAATTTCATTGATATACTGTTTATTTTGATTTAAACCTGATTTTATAGTAGACGTAAAAATACAGATTTTGTTTCAAAATATTTTGAAATAATGGATAGAAATAGGATTTATGGTTTTTTCTAAACAAAAAAAAACGCAAACCTGAAAAATTTCCGGTTCGCGTTTTTTTATCGTTTAAACTATTTTTTCCTAACACACAGGATTTGGCTTAATCAATTTAAAAAAGTCGTTGCCTTTATCATCCACTAAAATAAATGCGGGGAAATCTATCACTTCAATTTTCCATATAGCTTCCATGCCGAGTTCAGGATATTCAAGACATTCTACTTTTTTAATACTGTTTTGTGCCAGAATCGCTGCAGGTCCGCCAATAGAACCAAGATAAAAACCGCCATATTTCTGACATGCATCCGTAACCTGCTGCGTGCGGTTACCTTTGGCAATCATTATCATACTGCCGGCATTTGCCTGAAATAAATCAACATACGAGTCCATGCGTCCGGCAGTGGTTGGACCGAAAGAGCCTGAAGGCATTCCTTTAGGTGTTTTGGCAGGTCCGGCGTAATAAATGGGGTGATCTTTTACATATTGTGGCAGCGGTTTTCCGGCATCGAGTAATTCTTTGAGTTTTGCATGAGCTATATCGCGACCTACAACAATTGTTCCGCTCAACGATAAACGCGTAGAAACCGGATATTGCGACAAAGTTGCCAGAATATCTTTCATGGGTTGATTCAAATCAATTTTTACGGCATTGCCTTCGCCTGCATTGCGGTATTCTTCCGGAATATATTGTCCGGGATTGTCCTCAAGTTTCTCAACCCAGATTCCATCTTTGTTAATTTTTGCTTTGATGTTTCTGTCGGCAGAGCACGATACGCCCATACTCACGAAACATGAAGCGCCATGACGTGACAGACGTACAATACGAATGTCGTGCGCGAAGTATTTTCCGCCAAACTGAGCGCCTATACCCAATTCCTGCGCCCGTTTCAAAATGGTTTTTTCCAGTTCTACATCGCGGAAAGCCTGTCCGAGTTCGTTTCCTTCGGTTGGTAATTCATCGTAATATTTTGTTGAAGCTAATTTTACGGTTTTCATACACGCATCGGCAGATGTACCTCCAATTACAAAAGCGATGTGATACGGCGGACACGCGGCTGTACCCAATGAGCGCATTTTTTCTGTCAGGAATTTTTCTAACGAAACAGGATTCAACAGCGCTTTGGTTTCCTGAAAAAGATACGATTTATTAGCTGAACCGCCTCCTTTGGCAATAAAAAGGAATTTATATTCGTTGCCGTGACTTGCTACAAGGTCGATTTGCGCGGGAAGGTTTGTACCCGTGTTCACTTCATCGTACATATTGAGCGCGGCATTTTGCGAATAACGCAGGTTTTCTTCGGTATAAGTCAGATAAATACCTTTCGAAAGCGCTTCCTCATCGCTACCATTAGTCCACACATTGTTACCTTTTTTAGCGTAAACAGTTGCAGTTCCCGTATCCTGACAGAAAGGCAAGACGCCTTTAGCCGAAATTTCGGCATTCCGAAGCATGGTAACCGCCACATATTTATCGTTCTCACTTGCTTCGGGGTCGGCAAGAATAGCCGCAACCTGCTTTTGATGTTCCGGACGGAGCAAAAACGCGCAATCGCGCATAGCCACACGTGCCATTTCGGTTAATCCTTCGGGAGCTACTTTGATTATTTCCTGTCCTTCAAATTCCGACACAGACACATGATCCTTTGTCAGCAAATAATACTCGGTTTTGTCTTTTCCCATTGGGAATGTGTCCTGATACTTAAATTCTTTTGCCATTGATATGTATGATTTTTATATTTTACTCCTTACTTGGAAGAAAACAAACAATTCCTTTTGCTATAAAACAAAGTGCAAATTTACGGAAATATTGCTATAATGCAGTAAATAATAACTATTGAATTTCATTCAAAAATACAACCAGTTCCATTTTTTCTTCTCTTTCTTCTCTACGGTTTTTGGCTTTGGGGTATAATCGAAATAAACTTTATAAGCTATACTCGGTATAATGGTAAATAACCCAATTTTATAGATTTGCAACGGTCGGGAGTAGTTGCTGCCATTTTTTGTAATATTATCATTGTCGTAATAATAGTCGAAAGGATTTATACGATTATAAGCATTGTAAACAGAGTATGTCCACACAGCTTTATAGCCTTTTTTGGTTGTTAGGGTGTGGCTAAAACCCAAATCCAAACGGTGATATGCCTGCATTCGGTCGGAATTTTTATCGCCATATATTATTTCCAATCTTGTTTTTCCTGTTTCCGGATTCAATGTGTAAAACTTACCAAGTGCCGGTGTAAAAGGAGTTCCGCTTTGTACAATCCACACCGCGCTCAGGTTCCAGTTGTTTTTTAATTCGCGGTTAACATTGAGTGTAAAACTGTGCGGGCGGTTAAAGTCGAACTCGTAACTTTTTCCATCGTTTATGTTTGTATAAGTCCTGTTTGAATACGACCAGCCATAAGCTGCTGAACCTGTCCATTTCCCCGTGTTTTTACGCAACATAAATTCAGCGCCATAAGCAGTTCCAAGTCCGTTATTTTCAATTTTGTTTTCAATGCCCGTAATGCCAATCATGTTTTCGTAACCTTCTTTCAGTGTAACCAAGTTCGACATTTCTTTAAAATACACATTGGTTTCGACGCTGAATTTACCCTGAGCGAAATTTCCGTTCCACGAAGCAGAATATTGGTTCGAAATTTCGGGTTTTAATATTGAAGTGGCAGGCAACCATACTTCGCGTTTCAGAAGTTCCGATTGCGCAAAAACTAAATGCGAACTTTGGCTTACCCGCATATAATTCAGGTTAACACTTTGGTTACTATTCAGTTTGTACGACAGATTTAAGCGCGGTTCAAACTCGGTAAAATTTTCGCCATTGTTGGTGAAATTACTGATACGCAGCGATGGTTGCAGCAAGAGTGAAGGTGTTAGTTTTATCTTATTATCAATATAAGCAGCAGATTCAATAGCATGATATACATCGCTTATAACCGGTGTGGATGAAGTGGATAAGTAATTGTAATTGGGTTCGTATATCAAATATCCAGCCTGTCCGCCAAACTCGATATTCCAGTTTTTCAGAAAAGCATATTTCCATGCCGAGCGAAAAGTAACATCTTTTACCGATGATTTATTTTCAGTATCAATTTCATATTTAACCTTTTCTGCTTCGTAGCCGTATTTTTGAGCCGAGAGATTCCGATACCGACTGTACGACAGGATGTTTTCGGCATATAATTTCGAGCTGATGACACTATTCCAACGTCCGGAAATCAACCAGTTTCCCCATTGCTGACGAATATGGCTGCTTTCATTGTTTTTCATTTCCCAAGGTTTTGTCCACCAGTTAATATAATCATCGCCCTGATACAGGTTCAGGCTAAAATTATTTTTCTTATCAGGTTTCCAAGTAAGTTTTGCATTTATATCGTGAAAACCATAGGATACGATAGCCGTATTACCATCCATAACCAAAGAAAGACCTGCCAACAGTGCATCTGTCAGCGTTTTTCGGGCTGTAATAATGTAACTCATTTTTTTATTGGCAAGCGGACCTTCAAAAGTAAAAGAGGCATCGGTAATTCCCAAACTGAACGAACCCTGATGCTTTGAAATATCGCCTTCTCGCTGGGTAATGTCAACAATGGAAGAGAGCTTTCCACCCTGACGTGCAGGGAAATTTCCCTTGTAAAAATCAACTGAATTTATCATATCGGGGTTGAAAACAGAAATTAAACCGCCTAAGTGATTTACATATATCAAAGGTACATTGTCTAAAAGATATTGATTTTGACCGGGTTCGCCCCCACGCACCATCATTAAACTCATACCTTCCGATTGTGTTTGTACACCCGGAAGCAATTGCAAGGCTTTTATAACATCGGGTTTTCCGCCGAGCGTTGGTACAAGCGATAATTCTTTAGCCGACAGGCGCGTAACATCAAAGTTTTTTTCACGCATAGCTGTTACGGTTACTTCTGTCAGGTTGTTTTCGATTTCAAGTTTTACATTCAGAAGCGAATCTTTTAATGTGGCGATAGTAATGTCTTGCGTTTTGTAACCGATATATGAAATGGTTAAAACACAAGGTGTATTCACTTTTAAATTGAAATAACCCCGATTGTCGGTAGTTGTACCAATGTTTTGATTTTTCTCCCAAACATTGGCGCCAATCAGCGCTTCGCCGGTTTGTACATCGCGTACAAAACCTGAAAGTTGTATGGCATAAAGCGAAGTTATTAGAAAAGTAAACAAGAAGAGGAAAAGGCATTTCTTTTTTTTCTTCATAGTTAATTATTTACGTAATTAGCTTTTAATAAGACTCTTGCTTTAGAAATCCCTGTAAATATCCCGTAACCGTTAATTACATTCGAGTACATTGGATACCTTTGAGGCGATTTTCCAAGGTTAAAATATTCAGAAGTTTCATATATATAATACTGTTTTATGTATTTGTAATAACTCTCGTCAATAGAACTCAGTACGATATAAAAATCAGAACCAGAATCAAGATCTGTAGAATACTGATTTACATAAAATTTAGCAGCATATTTATTCCCTTTCATTTTTTTGTTTGAAAAAACAGTCAAAGGATTTGCTTCATTTAACAATATTGAATCCTGAGCTGCAATCATGTAAATCATCAAATCTCTATCGCCATAATAATGAATAAATTTTAAGTTCTCGTAATCAATATCTATATGATCTCCTTCAGCAATTAACTGTACTTGCCAGAATAAT
The DNA here is from genome assembly GCA_964405245.1 of uncultured Paludibacter sp. Lineage (GTDB taxonomy): Bacteria > Bacteroidota > Bacteroidia > Bacteroidales > Paludibacteraceae > Paludibacter. Next base: position 2,326 of record CAYONE010000053.1, on the reverse strand, counting down.
TTTTTAGACAAATCTATGTGTATCTGAAATTCAATAGATGAAATCTTTTCTCCTTCAGTACCCCTGCCTGCAAATTCAGTAAATACAATTGAATCAAAATCTGTTACTTCAGGAACTGTAGTTTGGGCTGAGAGTGCTGTAAATCCTTCAATCAATGCTTTGCAGGTATAAGTTGTTCCTGCTTTAACCTGTTGATCACTTACATACCAACCTTTGGAGGTGTAACTTAAAGTATCGGGCGTATTTGCATTGCTTTCAATAATTACCAATGCATTATCTACATATTCGGGTACTGAATCACTCAAATTTGCCGTTAAACTTATTTGGATACGCATAGTACTATCGGCCTGAAGTAAGCCATTCAAAACAGGTACAGGTTTGAAATTTTCAAAATCATCTTCAACCATGGTGTGGCAAGCGGAAAAGGACAAAAGCAATATAAAGAATATCAAACAATAAAGTTGTAATTTCATTTTTTGAAAATTATTACTAATTAATTATTTATTAGAGCTTAATAACAATGCCAGTTCTCCATTTAAAGAGTTGATTATTATGAAATTTACCCCCTTGAGCTTCAGCAAAAACCCCCAAGTTTTTCAATAAATAGTAATTCACACCTGCACCGAGCCCAATTTCAAATTCTGGTTTATCCCACAATTCAGTTAAACTACCAGAAGAGTAATTTTCATCTGATTCAACCTCTTGATATTTATAGTATTTTTCTGAAACGATTCCTGTTCTTAGTATTGTATAAATATCTAACCTTGAATTTTTTAAAACAGATATTGGGAAATGATATAAATAATTCAGTCCATAATATAGCGTTTTTGTTGGCAGGAGATTATAAGTCCATGATTCTTCTCCATTACTATTCATAAACTGATAAATTCCAACTCTGGATAATTTTGAGTAATTGAAATAAATCCCTGCTTCTGAAAAAGTATTGAATTTATAATTCAGATCAAACCCAAAACAGGGTATTACCGGAAATTTAAAATCTATATTCACGGGAATGCCAACTCCTACAAGCGAAGGGTCTTTCGGTTCTATGTTTGCCAATCCATAATTTGGTTTAATTAAAAAATGTTTTTCACTGCTATTTTGTTGTGAGAATAAGTTAAAAGTGTAAAGTGTAAAAAGAAAAAAGATAAGCACAGTTTTCATTATTATTTTAATTTATTTATGTTGTTAAAAGTAAAATGCCGTATAAAATCACTTTTATTTTTTTTGATAAAATATGACTTTATACGGCAAAATAATTTATTAAAAAGTAATAGATTTATTCTCAATTTTACAACCTTTTTCATTTGATGCATTTGCAAAAGCCCAAGTTAGTTTTGGTTGAGTATCTACAGTTCCACCTGCACAAAACAATTCCTGGTAAAAAACAATTGAAGATGTAATGTCTTCTTTTTCTTCCGGTCCATCTAAAAACCAATTTTCCCAGGATATATCAGTACCTTTAACTTTTATGGTATATGTAGTCGTTGAAACATCTAACCAAAACCACAATACTTTGGTGTAATTTTTTATTTGTACTTGCCTTGCAAGATATGTATTTGCATTTTTTTGTAAATTATAAGTACTAATATCAATAACCATTTTATATTTAGTTAGATTAGTGCTTACAAACTGATAATCTTTAACAATACTATTGGAAACTCTTTGATGTGTGTTTTGATTATTTTTATCACTAATCATTTTTGTAATTATAATCCCCTGTTTACTACTGAAATATACTGAATCTCCTATTTTATATTTGCCTTCTTCATTTATAAGGTATCTTTCAGGATTATCATATTCTTTGGGTTCACAGTATAATTCACCATCTCTTTCAATTAAAATCAGTTTATCGGAGTTTTTTTGTATAAAACTCTGAGCTTCTTCTTTGTTTTGAAAACTTTCAGGTTTAATTGTTTTATAAAACTCATCACAAATTGTCCCAAATGATTTAAAGCCTTGTTCAGTTTCCCATGTCTTTCTTTCAGTTTCGCTCATGGAATTCACTTTGACCAATGTTTCTTTAAATTCTTCTACATTTTTAAACGTTAATATGTTGTTTTTCTCAACTTTAGAAGTTTGTTGAATAGCAACATCTTCCTTTTCACAAGATATGAAAATAACCGATACGAGTAACAGTGCAAATATTTTATTTTTTTTCATTGTAATTATTTTTTAAGAAATTTCCCTACTCATTTAAAGCTTTTCGGGTTTACGCTCTTTTTTTTACACAACCTGAAAATCATTTTTAATTTTCGGCATATGCCAACCCTATTTAAACATCCTGTTAAATTTGTTGGTTGTTCATTCAAAAATAATTACTTTT
>CAYONE010000052.1:0-29795 GCA_964405245.1 uncultured Paludibacter sp. | reverse complement strand
TAACCATCGAAGCAAGTCCAAATTCAGGATACGAATTTGTTAACTGGACCGAAGGTACATCCATAATCTCAACCAATACCGAATATTCATTCAGTCTTGAAAAAGACCGCAACCTTACTGCCAACTTCAAACAAAGTACAGTAAAATATACTATATCGCTCTCTTCCAGTCCTGCATTAGGTGGAAGTACTTCGGGCGAGGGAAGTTACGTTTCGGGTTCGTCTGTAACTATTACTGCAACCCCGGGCAAAGGCAACGAATTTGTAAACTGGACCGAACGGGGCAATGAAGTTTCGCAATCGGCATCCTATAAATTCACTGTAACACGAAACCGGTCGCTGGTTGCCAATTTCCAGGCTACAGGAATTAAAAAATACACCTTGTCGCTTCTGACAATACCTGTGGAAGGCGGAACTGTAAGCGGTGGAGGCACATACACTACAGGAGCTTCTGTTACTGCTACGGCAACACCAAACAAAGGTTATCAGTTTGTTAACTGGATTGAAAATGAAAACGAAGTCTCTACAGAAGCAAATTACACCTTTAAACTCACTGCCAACCGCACACTTAGTGCAAATTTTATTTCTACTGTTGGCGTAAACAATCCTGAAACTGTTCCGCTGATAATGTATCCCAATCCGGCAGGAAACACACTCACTATCGAAGGTATTACCGAAAAAACCATGATTCGTATTTATAACATTACAGGTGGTGAAGTTATGAGCGAAATGGCCGTAGGCAACACGATAATGAATATTTCTCAACTGAACAGGGGACTTTATTTCGTGGTATTCGAAACGCAAAAGTCCCGTCTGACACAAAAACTGGTAAAGGACTGAAACTTTTTATCCGCAATGTGGACTGAAAACCGCAATGCATCGTTTTATTCCGAACGGATAAAGCTGTTATAAAAAACCGCATTATCCATTGAAAAAAAATTACAAACTTCTAATACATATATCTTATGAAAAATACAAAATTTCTCATTGTATTGTTCCTGTCGATATCCGTATTCATTTCGTTCAATGCACAGGTTCTTCACTCGGGCATATTAAGCGCCGGAGGAAATGCAACCGGCACCGGTGGATCTGCAAGCTACTCGGTAGGACAACTTGTTTATACCACAGCTACCGGAACTACCGGCTCTGTAGCGCAGGGTGTACAGCAACCTTACGAAATCAACGTGGTTTCGGGAATCAATGACGTTTATGGTATTGAACTCTTTTCGGCTTATCCCAATCCTGCAAGTACGCACCTGGTACTGAAAATTGAAAACAACGAACTTGCATCATTCACTTATCAGCTCTACAATACGGTAGGTTCTATGATGAAAACCGACAAAATCACGGCTCACGAAACCATAATCAATATGGCTTCGCTGTTATCTGCCACTTATTATCTGTGCATATTTACCGGAAAAAAAGAAGTGAAGGTATTCAAAATTATTAAACACTAAAAAAACCATGAAGCAGATAAACATTTTAACTCCAACATTGCTGTTCTTTGGTTTGCTGTTTTCAGTAGTAAATTTAAGGGCAATAAATTACATTATTTCTTTTACTGGTTCTGGTGCAAGTAATAATATAGATAGTGTAATTGTAAAGAATCTCACAAGAGGCACTTCTGTTGTTTTGCCAGTCGAATATGCTCTTAATTTAAATGATGTTACATTAATTGAGCATATTGAAGCAGACCATAAAGATATCAGTATTATACCAAATCCAGTATCGGAAAAATCGGTTGTGACATTTTATGCAAAACAGGTAGGTAACGCTCAAATTAACATTACAGGTTTAGATGGTAGAATTATAAAAGGTTTTAATTGCAATTTGTCTGAAGGAAATAATTCATTCCAAATCTCCCTCGAAAAAGGGGCTTATATACTTAAAGTTAACGGGAATGGTTATTCATACTCATCTATGATTCTTAGTTGTTCGGGAATTGGCATTAAACCAATGCTGTCTTTTATAAGTAACGAAGCTATAGAGAAAACAAAACTCTATAAAAGTAAAAAAACAGGAAAAATTCCAATGACTTACTTTTCAGGGGATGAATTGCTTTACAAAGGATATTCAGGGAATTTCAGCACAATAGTAACTGACATACCCACAAACGACAAAACAATTAATTTTGAATTTGTGGAATGTAAGGATGCGGATGGAAATTATTATCCTATTGTAAAGATCGGCACACAAATATGGATGGCTGAAAATTTGAAAACAACTTCCTACCGTAACGGAGATTCAATAGGTACAACATATCCTTCCAATAAAAACATTTGGGGTGAAACTTCTTCAAAATACCAGTGGGCATACAACGGAGATAAAAACATTGCTGATAAATTTGGCAGGCTTTACACATATTATACTACAGTAGATAGCCGTAAAATAGCACCAACGGGTTGGCACATACCTTTGGAATATGAATGCATCATTCTACAAAAATATTTAATAGCTAACGGATACAATTTCGATGGTACTACTACCGGAAATAAAATTGCAAAATCATTAGCCGCTGATACTGATTGGGAAACTTTTACAGTAGAAGGTTCAATTGGCAATAATTTAAAACTGAATAATAGTACCGGCTTTAAAGCTCTTCCGGGTGGTGTCCACGGCAAAGATGGAACATCTACCGGCATTGGAACTTACGGCTATTGGTGGATTGGTTCTACCGAATATTATGGTAGTGCAGGGTGCTTCATTTTGAGATATAATAACGTTGATCTGTACTGGTACGCCTATTCGACAAATAATGGTTTTTCTGTTCGTTGTATTAAAGATTAATTTACTCGATAGATTCAAGTAAAAAAAACCAACTTATAAGGGAGATTATCAAAAAAGAAGAACATAACCAGTAGAAATATAAATTTAAAAAATTTCAAAGAATTTTTCAGAAAAAATTAATGTTAATAGTTAATGGCAATAATGTTAGCTTTATAAGGCTGAATAGCGACTTTAAAGAACCATTTTTAATTTGATTTTATTTTACAAACAAACTGCTGCCGCGCGATTATATCGCGTGGTAATAAAAAAAACACAAAAAATTTATTCCCATGAAAAAACTAATCATTTTACTTTCAGCACTTTCTATAATGCTCGCTCTTCAGGCTGAATCGCCCGAAAAAATCAGCTATCAGGCAATTATACGCAATACCAAAGGCGAACTGGTAAAAAATCAGGCAATAGGTATGAAAATCAGCATTTATTTTTACAACAAGACAGTACCCGTTACTTCATATTCGGAAACACAGACACCCACCACCAACGAAAATGGTCTGGTAAGTATCGAGATAGGAACCGGTAAAGTAGTAACAGGCGTCTTTGCCGATATAAACTGGGCAGCAAGAGCCTATTATCTTAAAACAGAAATTGACCCTGGTGGCAGAACAAGTTACAGCATAACTTCTGACACACAAATTCTGAGTGTACCATATGCGCTGCATGCAAAAACTGCGACTGAAATAGCTGATAATTCAGTAAATTCATCTAAAATAACCGATGGAAGCATTATAGCATCAGATTTGGCAGACAACTCAGTTACTATAAACAAATTACCTGCCGGAGCTACAGCCAAAAGTTTTTTACGTGGCGATGGAAAATGGGCTAAAACATCAGCAGACATCTCCTTTTACAGTGTAGATTGTTACGCATTTTTCCCTCTTGATCTAAGTATAGAATTTGAAGATGTCACTATGAGAGGTAGATGTATCAGCAAACCGACAGGAACTTGGAGAGATAAACTTTGTGCATCTATAAATTTACCAGATGGACATCGAATTACAAAAATGACAGTATATTTTGTTGATAATTCCGAAATGAAAAACTTAAATGTAACATTGTATAACAGGAGTTTGGTTAATGGTGGAATATTTGAAATAGCAAATTTTCAAACTACGGGTTACTATGAGTTTCTTCGAAACTCAAGCATGGCTTTAGACTATATTATTGATAATAAACAATGGACTTATATCATATTAGTTGATGCACCTTGGGGAGAAGGCGTTTTTAATATCCTATCAGTAATTTTTGAATTAGAGAAAATTTATCAGTAATTACGGATAATGCGGAAATTAATTTAGTCGGGAGGGGTATAGAAAAAATTTCTTGTTAATATTTTCAATTTGGAGGATTCTCCTACTCATCGTTTGCCTTGAGAGAAAATGGTTACTTGATTCCGATAGGTTTCACATTAAATAAATTCCTGTTAATTAAATTTAAAATTCAGATATACACAAATTTTTTTTACATAAACACATTTACACAAAATAAAAATTCAGGACAAACAACCTGTCCCAACGCTGCCGCGCGATTATATCGCGTAGTAATAAAAAAACACTAAAAATTTATTCCCATGAAAAAACTTCTCATTTTATTTGCGACACTTTTCATAGTGCTTACACTTCAGGCAGAATCACCCGAAAAAATCAGCTATCAGGCAATTATACGCAATACCAAAGGCGAACTGGTTACCAATCAAAATATTGGTATGCGTATCAGTATCCAGAAATGGGTATTGTCATTGCCCAAGCCTTATTATTCTACTATTTATGCCGAAACCCAAACACCGGTAACCAACGATAATGGGTTAGTCAGCATTGCCATAGGTACAGGTACTCATGTGGAGGGTTCAATACTTTTTAAAGATATTGATTGGTCGGCCGAAACTTTATATCTGAAAACTGACATTGACCCGGCGGGAGGAACTGCTTATTCCATAACTTCAACCACTCAGTTGTTAAGTGTTCCGTACGCTTTACATGCTGAAACTGCAACCTATGCAAAAACATCAGAAACTGCAAATAGCATTACTACAAGCAGTGGAGCCTATACTCCCGAATATGTGGTTGATATAGATGGAAATGCCTATAAAACCATAAAAATCGGCAATCAGGTGTGGATGGACGAAAACCTGAAAACCACGCGTTACCGCAACGGCGAGGCAATATCAAATCTGACTATGCCTATCCCGTGGGGAACAACCACATCCGGTGCATGGTGCGATTATAATAATTTGCCCCTAAACGGGAACAAATACGGACATTTATATAACTGGTATGCTGTTTCCGACCCGCGAAATATTGCCCCCGAAGGTTGGCACGTACCTACTGCTAATGAATGGCTTGAACTCAGAAATTATCTTATTGCCAATGGAGGCAACTGGGATGAAACACAAACAGATAATAAAATTGCTAAATCGATGGCTGCCTGTACCAACTGGCAAAACAATTCAACCACCGAAGGTTCGGTTGGAAATGACATTTTACAAAATAATTCATCCGGTTTTAATGCATTGCCGGGTGGCTATCGCAATTTCGACGCAACATTCAAATACATTGGCACCTATAGCATGTGGTGGAGTTCTACTGCTGCAAGCACAAAAGATGCCTATTACAGTTATTTATATGTTTTCAAAGCCGACTTAGCAATACCCAGCACACAAAATATTTATGGCTTTTCGGTGCGTTGTGTGAAAGATTAGTTTTTAGTTTATAGCCCGTAGTGGGTAGTTTATTGTCAACTACTTCACTCAATCGGACAAATGCAGCATGTGGTTGTTAAACAAAGAATTAAAATGAAATATTTGATTTTAGTACTTTAAATTTATGAACATGAAAACATTTTTTCACTTCCTTTTCGCATTTCTGCTCCCGGTGTGCCTCACAAATCAGTTACATGCTTTCAATTACTACATTACTTTTACAGGTTCGGGAGCAAGTACTTCGGTGGATAGCATAAAAGTTCAGAATCTCTATACAGGTACACAGATTACTGTACCTGCCGGATTACAGTTGCGCCTGTTCGATGTGGATAATGCAGTTCCCGAAGTAAATACATCAACAGGTTATGCAAACATTTTTCCTAATCCTGCAATCACTGAAGCTACTTTTACATTTTTGTCTACTGAAGGCTGCGATGTTCAAATTTCCGTTTACAACTTTGAGGGAAGAAAAGTAACCGGATTGACAGAAACCATTCAGCAGGGAATCAACTCCTTTCGGCTTACTTTACCTTTAGGAGTTTATCTGGTTGAAGCTATAGGAAAACAATTTTCATACAACTGTAAAGCTATCAGTTTTTCAACATCTGCCGTTACTCCTGAAATCTGTTTTATCACTCATACCGTTAATTATCACAAAGTTCAGAATTTTGCAGATGCGGAAGTAAAACTTCAATATAACCAGGGAGATTTATTATATTTCAAAGCATACTCGGGAAAATTCTGTACAGGATTATCTGATAAACCAGTTGAATCGAAAAATATTGATTTTAAATTTGTTGCATGTACCGATACTGAAAATAATCATTATTCCGTTGTAAAAATCGGCAATCAAACCTGGATGGCTGAAAACCTGAAAACAACTAAATATCGCAACGGTGACCCAATAGGAACAACAACACCCGCAAATAAGGATATTTTTGGAGAAAATGCGCCCAAATACCATTGGGCCTATAACGGAGATGAAATAAATGTTGCTAAATATGGCAGACTTTATACCTGGTATGCTGTTGGTGATAGCAGAAACATTGCACCCGAAGGATGGCATGTGGCTACCGATGCCGATTGGGTTGAAATGCAAAACTACCTGATTCAAAACGGATATAACTACGATGGTAGCTTAACTGAAAACCTGATAGCCAAATCTTTAGCCGCCAATAAAGACTGGACATATTTTTCTGTACAGGGAAGAATCGGAAATGATTTATCCGGAAACAACAAATCAGGTTTTACTGCACTTCCCGGAGGATGGCGTGACTACATCGGAACATTTTACAGTATTGGACTTTATGGAAACTGGTGGAGTTCTACCGCATCCGATAATGATAATGCATGGTTCTACATTCTTGGATATGATTATATAAACCTATACAGAGGCTACGTTGACAAGTTATACGGTTGCTCCGTTCGTTGCGTTAAAGATTAAGATATCATTTAAAGAATTTATAAAAAATTGCAGAATAAAATTATTTAAGAATGGAAGTATTTTTATTTTATCGATTAACAATTGAAATCTCAACTCAACTAACACTTAACAACTGCTTTATGGTCGAGAAGAAATGAACCACAACTAAGGTTGACTTTTTAAAAAAAACGGATTTTTTTAACTTAAATCAACCAACGAAAAACAAAGTAATAAAAAAAACACACCCTTTAAAAAACAATATACAAAAGCTGACTAATGTGCAGTTAGCTGTACCATAACTTTGGAATTGCTCCTGCATTTACTCTGTTCAATTATTGACTGAACAGCGAATTCGGCTATATATCGCCTAAGCCCATAGCCTCGGGTCGTTTGTCAGAACCATAAAACGAAAATTAAATACAAGTACAATTCCTCAATTTTTACACATGGAAATTCTTTGAGGAATTTCATTAACTTAGCAGTCCCAAAGCTTCGAAATTTTACCCGTTTAAAAAAATCTGACAATCAACGAAATAAACTTAATTAATATGAACGAAATAATTTGCCCGAATTGTAAAAAAGCTTTTAAAGTAGATGAAGCCGGATTTGCCGACATTTTAAAACAAGTACGAGACCGTCAATTTGAAGATGAATTGCAAAAACGGTTGAAAATTGCTGAAACCGAAAAAGAATCTGCTGTTAAGCTGGCAGAAGCAAATCTTAAAAATTCAATAGCTAAAGATATTGCCGAAAAGGATAAAGCAATAGCCGAACTTAAAGCTAAAAATGAACTTGAGCTTGCTGAGCAATTGGCAAAAAAAGAATTTGAAATTGCTGAAATGAGAGCAAAAATTGAAAATGCTGAAAATGAGAAAATAATTTCAGTTACTGAGGCAATTAAGAAAATTGAAAAAGAACGCGATGAGTTGGCAAATGATTTAAAGAGCAAGGAAACTGAAAAACAAAATGCTGTCAAAATCTTAGAGGCTAATCTTAAAAATTTATTACAAGAAGAGCTAACTAAAAAAGACAAAGAAATAATTGAACTAAAGGCTAAAAACGAACTTGAATTGACAGAGCGCTTGTCAAAGAAAGAATCTGAAATTGCCGAAATGAAGTCAAAAATTGAAAACGCTGAAATTGTAAGGAAGCTTTCCGTAACTGAAGCAATAAAAAAAATAGAAAAAGAGCGTGATGAGCTGAATAACAGCTTATCGAATAAAGAAATTGAAAAACAATTACTTGAGAAATCATTAATCGAAAAATTCAATGCTGAACTTAAAACAAAAGATGATATCATAAAATTGAAAGATGAAGAAATTGCCTTACGTAAAGACATGAAACTGAAACTTTCAACCAAAATGTTAGGTGAAACCTTAGAACAACATTGCGAAATTGAATTTAATAAATTGCGTGCAACAGCATTTCAAAGAGCTTATTTTGAAAAAGACAACGATGCAAAATCTGGCAGTAAAGGTGATTACATATATAAAGAAACTGATGAAGCAGGTAATGAAATTATCTCAATTATGTTTGAAATGAAGAATGAAGGAGACGAAACTGCTTCCAAAAAGAAAAATGAAGACTTTTTAAAAGAACTTGACAAAGATAGGATTGAGAAGAAATGTGAATATGCAGTTCTGGTTTCACTTTTAGAAGCCGATAGTGAATATTATAATTCCGGTATTGTTGACGTATCATATAAGTATCCAAAAATGTATATTGTACGTCCACAGTTTTTTATACCAATAATTACACTACTTCGTAACGCTGCAATGAACTCTATGCAATATAAAGCCGAACTTGCATTGGTAAAAAATCAAAACATTGACATAACTAACTTTGAAGAAAAAATTAATGCTTTCAAAGAAGGATTTGCGAGAAACTACGAATTAGCCAGTAGAAAATTCAGAACTGCAATTGAAGAAATTGACAAAACAATTGACCATTTGCAAAAAACAAAGGAAGCACTGTTATCGTCTGACAACAATCTCAGACTTGCAAATCAGAAATCTGAAGACTTAACGATAAAAAAATTAACCTACGGAAACCCGACAATGAAAGCTAAGTTTGATGCGCTTAACGATTAAAACACAAGCGCCTAACATATTCAGAGTTTAAAGCTGTACTATTCCAACAAATCCACTTAGCATGTTCAAAATTTCTGATTGCTAACGTATTTACTTTGTTCGGTTATAAAAAGAGAAGCGACTGCGACTGCCAGAACCAGACCGTTAACTATACTTTTTTCATTCTGCGCTAAATGTAAAAAAAGTCAGTACAAATTATGAAGTTAGAAGATTTGGGATATAATGACAAACTCGAAAAATTAAGAATTGAGAGCAAACTTTCTGATTTTGAAATTGGAAGAGTCATTGCAGAACATAAGGAAAGATATATTGTAAAAACTGAAAACGGTGAATTTGAAGCCGAAATAACCGGAAATTTACGCTTTTCTGCACAAAGTCGCGTGGATTTTCCCGCAGTTGGCGACTGGGTTGCATTATCGGTTTACGATTCTGATTTTTCAGTAATCCATAAAATTTTACCACGACTATCAATCATCACCCGACAGGCTGTTGGTCAATATGGTGAAATTCAAATAATAGCTGCAAATATTGATTATGCCTTTCTGATTCAAGCTGTTGACCGCGACTTCAACATCAACAGACTTGAAAGATACCTTACCATTTGTAATGCATCAAAAGTAAACCCAATTATTGTTCTAACGAAAACGGATTTGATAAATGAAAAAAAAATTACGGAAATAACTGACAATATTTACCAACGAATAAAAGACATTCCGGTTTATACCATTAGCAATGAAACCAAGGTTGGATTCGAAGCGCTTAAAAACATAATTAAAAAGGGTAAAACATATTGTTTGCTTGGTTCTTCAGGAGTTGGAAAATCTACATTGTTAAATAACCTTTCAGGAAAAACTTTGATGAAAACAGATGCAATTAGTCAGAGTACTAACAGAGGAAAACATGTTACAACTCACAGAGAACTGATTGTTCTTGAAAACGGTGGAATACTTATTGACAATCCGGGAATGAGGGAAGTGGGAATTGCAGATACTTCGAGCGGATTAGAAACAACATTCGAAACAATTATCAGTTTAGCCCAAAAATGTAAATTCAAAAATTGCTCACATACCACTGAAATTGGTTGTTCTGTTCTTGAAGCTGTACAAAAAGGTGAAATCGACAGAAAATGCTATGAAAACTACCTGAAAATGGTACGGGAAAAAACACATTTTGAATCGTCAATTGAAGATAGACGAAAAAAAGATAAAGAGTTAGGAAAAGTGATTAAGAACTACAAAAAGGATATGAAAAAGAATAACTTCTGAATCGAGTTTATAATAATAACACATCAAAGTTTAAACAAACTTATCTTTTCACATGACAGAAAATATTTCTTAAAGTTTATACACTTAATTTTCAATACGTAGGTCAAAAACTAACGGAGAGAATCAACATCTAAAAAACTGACTCAAAGGCTGTACAAATCTGAGATTTGCTTTTATCACATCGATTTTCAATTCATGCAACAATATATTTACAATTTTTATCTGCAACTTACACTTTGCTTTATTGCGGTTATGAATACTATTTTTTCATTTTAATTCACCCAGACATAGAGTAATCTCATACAAATTTATACTTAAAAATAGCATCTCTATAAAAAAATCTTCCGTTTTTTTTCAAACAAAGAATCACCACAAACATATCAATATGTTAAACTATTGAATATCTATTGTTTACAACTAAACAACCAGTCCTCATAAAATTATTTTCCATCGATTAACATTATTTAACTGCCAAACTATTGCATTTCGTCAAATCACACATTACTTTTGCAGTGTACTATTTTACTATTACACTTATTCACTAATACAAATAACAAAAGATTTAAATAAATATTGAACAAAGCATTTTATAGGTAAAAAAATGAAATACAAAATCCAAACAGAATCTTAAATAAGTCAAATATTAAAAGAAAAAAAATGAGTGATGTAAGAAATTTAAAATACAATCGTCAAACAAATAACAAGCAACAATATAAAAAAATGAAAACTCTTAAAAAAATCGCAACATTATTATTAAGCTTAATGCTTATTTCAGGAACAATAAACGCCGGAACTTCGGCAACTGTAACTATTAAAGGAAAGGTAACAGATGAACAAAACAATCCTGTAGAGTTTGCTACCGCAACTCTTATCAGCCCAAAAACAAAAACAATAGTAAAGGGTGAAGTTTGTAACGAAAAAGGCGAATTTTCAATTACAAAAGTTGAACCGGGCAATTATATTCTTTCGGTAAGTATGGTTGGGTACGAAAAATTAGAAACCGAAAATATTAAAGCTGATAGCAAAACACCTGTAATTGAAAAGAATGTGGTATTGCACGAAAGAAAAGAATTGCTGAACGAAGTAGTAATTACAGGCAATAAAGATTTTATTGAACAGGCAGTAGATAAAATTGTGATTAATCCGGAAGCTTCACCTACAAGTGCATCTGAAAATGTTTTTGAAATTCTGAGAAAATTGCCGGGAGTAAGCGTTGATAACAACGATAATATAACCCTGAAAGGTATGCAGGGTGTAAAAGTATTGATTGATGATAAACCAACATATCTTTCGTCAACACAGCTTGCTTCGATGTTGAAAGGTATGCAGGGCAAAAATGTAGATAAGATTGAAATCATAGAAAATCCATCGGCTCGCTACGATGCTGAAGGAAATTCGGGAATCATCAATATAAAAACAAAACACGTGAAAGCGCCGGGCTTTAATGGCAATGTAAATGCAGGCGTTAATATTGCAAGCAGGTTTGGTTGGAACGGCAGTCTTGATTTGAACATGAAATACAATAAAATTAATTTGTATGGCAATTACTCTAATTACAACTGGGCAGGCACAAACAGCATGAACGCTTCGCGTATGTTTACAAGCACCGCACTTCAGGGAGCTTACCAACTTATTGACACAGAAGGCGAATACAAAGGTAGTTCGCACAATTACAAAGCCGGTATCGATTATTATCTTACTAAAAACCATGTAATAAGCGGAATGGTTCGCGGAAATTTCGGAGGCAATAACAACATCGATAAAAGCACTACAAGCTTTACCGATAAATTTAAAAATGTTGATTCGATGCTTGTAACCCTATCCGAAAATAAAAACAGATGGAAAAACAACACTTACAATCTGAACTATAAATGGGATATTGACTCTACCGGACAAACTTTACTTTTCGATATTGATTATGCATTGTTTGGTTTCAATGGTAATAATAATCAGTCGGGAGAATACAAAGATCCGAACGGTAATATGCTCAACAATTCAATAAATGTTGAAACTGAACAGGGAAGCGCAATCAAAATTTTAACTTCCAAGCTTGATTATGTGCTACCAATAAGTAAAAAATCAACTGTAGAAGCCGGACTGAAAACAAGCAATGTTACTACTGACAGCCATATCAACATGACGGGATTTTTAACACAAAACGATCATTTTATTTACACTGAAGCTATTCAGGCAGCATATCTGAATGGAAAAACCCAATTGAACAACACAACTTTGCAACTTGGTTTACGATTGGAAAATACAATTTCTAAAGGAAATTCGGTTTCTACAAATACAGTGAAAGACACTTCATACCTGAAACTTTTCCCTTCGTTATTTATAATGCAAAAACTGAATAATAAAAATAATGTAAATTTTAAATACAGTTATCGTATAGGTCGACCGGGTTATCATCACCTCAATCCTTTCCGTTGGATGATTGACCCTTATACATATAATGTTGGAAACCCTAATTTAAGTCCGCAATTTACACATTCAATTGGACTTGGACACAATTACAATAGCATGTTTATAACCAATTTAGGTGTAAATTACACTACCGGATTATTTACGGAAGTTATAAAACAGGATGATGCTTCGAAAACAGTTTACCAAACCAACGAAAACTTAAATAATGCGCTTGATATTAATCTATCTGAAACCTTTCAATTGAAACCTTTGAATTGGTGGCGTTTAAACGGTACAATTACCGGAATGTATAAAACCATACAGTTAAATGAAAACTCAACTTCAACACTTTCGATGCCTTCGGTAATGGCTAATTTGAGTAACAATTTTACATTGCCGTATAAAATAAATCTCGAAGCGAATGCCCGCTTTTCAAGTTCGCAACTTATAAGCAATATTATTGTACGTCCGAGATTTACGCTTGATTTGGGAATTCAAAAATCAATTCTGAAAGATAAAGGAATGATTAAAGTTTCGCTTAGCGATGTTTTCCGCACTGCAAACGGTGGCGCTTATGCTAAATTCGACAATGTTGATATTGATGTAATGAACAAATGGGACTCAAGAAAACTGAATATCACTTTCAACTATCATTTTGGGAAAGATAACTTTAAAACACGTGCAAACCGTGCCACTTCTTCGAGCGAAGAAGAAAGCAGAAGTTCAAAAAACTAAAGCAAAATAATATAAACACAACAAATTAACAATATATTCACATTTTATTAATAACTAAAAGTCATGAAAACTATTTTTAACATTAATTTCAGAAGAATTGCATTATCAATGGCAATAATGTTAACAGTTGGTTCGTTATTTGTTAAAGCTAACACAAAAATTGAAGGTAGAATTATTGACGGAGACAATTGTCCGCTACCTTATGCTACAGCCACCATAATCAACCCCGACACACATGAAATTGTAGAGGGTGATATGACCGACGAAAACGGCAGGTTTATTATAGAAAACGTAAAACCGGGATATTACATACTTTCGTTTCGCTCAATTGGATATTACACCAATGAAGTAAGAACAGTTCTAATTCCTGAAAATGCGGGAAAACTTAATGCGGGAAAAATAGTACTTAATGAAGTAAATGTTTTGCTGAGCGAAATCGAAGTACTTCCCGAAAATATGAACAAAAAAATTGAAACACTATAAAAGTTGTTTCTTTAAAAAATTAAAGAGATATAAGTTATAAAAAGATTAGTTAGTTAACACAAAAAAAGAGGGTGAATCTGCGGGATGCAGACAAAAAATACTGAAAGGGACGTTAGTTCTCATAAATTTACGACTTAAAATTTCAAAAATCGAACCGAGAATACAATTTGTATTCATCAGTATTTTCCTCTTTTTTTAAACTTATTTTTTCAATCCAAAAATTTAGCTGTTTTTTAAATTGTTTTTCAATCAAGAAAAAACGCTTTGTGAAGTTCTATGAATTAAACAAAGCGTTTTTTTTAATATTTGCTGAATAAAAAAGTTTATAAATACTCAAATTATGGGGTAAATTCTTTTACATTTGCAATTGAGAAAATCAAAAAATAAATTATCAGCTATGAATAACATTATTGAAAAAGTCAACCGCGAATTAATCAGTTTTAGTGATGAAAAAACACGGCAAAGCGGTTTACGTTTTTTCAAAGAAGAAATCAACTTACGTGGCGTTAAAAGCGCTGATATAACTAAAGTTGCAAAATTGCTTTATCCGGAAATCAGCAATAAAAGCAAAGAAGAAATTTTTGAAATTTGCACTCAGCTCTGGCAAACCGGTTATTTCGAAGATGGAATTGTGGCTTGTGAATGGTCGTACAAACTCCACAAACAATATGAACCGGCAGATTTCAATATTTTCGAAATGTGGATTGCAAATTATGTGACCAATTGGGCTACCTGCGACACGCTTTGCAATCATACCGTGGGCGATTTTTTAATGATGTATCCTGATTTTTTAAAAAAGTTGAAGATTTTTGCCGTTTCGCCCAACCGCTGGATGCGCCGTGCCGCAGCTGTTTCATTAATTGTTCCCGCCCGAAAAGGACTATTTTTATCCACAATATTCGAACTTGCCGAAATACTCCTAACAGATAAAGACGATTTGGTACAAAAAGGATACGGATGGATGCTCAAAGTTGCAAGCCAGGCACACGAACAGGAAGTTTTTGAATTTGTAGTCAATCGTAAAGCTATAATGCCACGAACTGCATTGCGTTATGCAATAGAAAAAATGCCGGCAGAGTTGAAGAAAATTGCGATGGCGAAGAATTGAAAAATTTGAAAGTTTTGAAGATTAATTAAAAACCAACAATTAAAAATGAACAAACCATTATTAAACGATCCGGAAATATTCCCTGACGATATTGTTTTAGCTTCTGTATTGGGCAATAGTTTTACATTTTATAAACAAATGATGGATAACATTGCGAAAAATCAGTATGCTTTTAATACCGAATGGCGCTATTACAATGATGGTAAATCGTGGTTATGTAAAATTACTTTGGGCAAGAAAACCATAATCTGGCTCTCGGTTTGGGAAGGATTTTTCAGATGTTCGATTTATTTTCATGAGAAATACAATGCCGAAGTGGAAGCATTACCAATATCAAAAGAGCTGATTGAAAATTTTAAGGAGGGGAAAACTTATGGCAAACTCAAAGCATTAACCATAGACATAATAAGTGTTGAGGATTTGAAACAATTACTTTTTGCTGCTAATTTGAAAAAGAAATTGAAATAACAACTGAATTTTGGCAAAAAAAACAGTCAGCAAAATTTTACTGACTGTTTTTTTATTTGAATATTAAATTCTTATCTTGCAAAATCTTCAGTTAGAACAATTTTATCAAGTTTTGTTGCGCCGTTTTCGTAAGTTACTCGTTTCAGGTAAATACCTTTGATTGGTTCTTTTACCAATTGACCGTTTATGTTGAAATATTCGGTATTGATAACTCTCAAATTACTGTTAACATCAATTACGCCTGCTACCCAATTTGGAACCGGTAAGCCTGCAAGAATATAAACAGCATTTCTCCAGATAGTCAAACCATCTCTGGTAATGTTACTACCATTGTTTCCACAAATTGCCCCAAAGTTCATTCCTAACATAATAATTCTTGATATTGTAGTTTCAGAATCGATAGTAGTACCTGCAGGCATATCATTAACAAATATCGCACAAGGGGAAGCATCTGTTGCTAAAGTAGTTGGAACTGCCAATAATGTTGTTCCAGATACAACGTTACCTGTTGAATAATTAAGAGCTTTAGTTCCACTTGCTCCGGTATCACTTGTTTGAGCATTAAAAATATTTATTTCATTGCTTCCACTAATTGTACATGCTTTAAACAAATCGTTGGTTAATGCTGCAGATTGTACTGTTAAAGAAGTAGAAACTGCTTCTTTTCCACCGGCAGCAGAGGAGGTTGTTAATGCCCTACCTGACTTGAATGCATAAGTTTTGTTATAAATAGTCGGCTTTGGGAGAGTTTTAAGTGCTAATGAACCTGATGGCTGTAAAATACCTGCTCCTCCACTAATAGCTTCCTGAACAATAATTACATCATAATCAGCCAAATCAGAAATAACATCAGTAGCTGAAGCAGTAATTTTTACGGTAACTTCCAAATTTGGATCTGCTTTAAGCATCTGAATAATTGGGTCGTTGTCAACTGTGGTTGCAGTTGCATCCATAGTTTTTTGAAGAGTTACATAAGCAACCTTTTTTACTGCGCTAAGGTTTATAAATAAACCCGCTAAAAGAATAATTAGTAATGTTTTTTTCATAAGAACAATTTTTAAAAGTTGATAAATATTAAATAATATACAAAAGAATATAATTTTGTAGGGGAAACCACTTATTATTTTGATACGATATATACACTTTTTGATTTTTCAGTAAAATAAACTGTAGATTTGATATTTTCAGAGCCTGTTTTGTAAAAATAAAACAAAATTTCAGTTGAGTTAGTTGCGTATCGGTTAGTTTTTAACAATTAGAATTTTTCGTTGGCAAGAATCATTTCCTTTACTTTAGTTCCCCAACGAAATCCTCCAATATTTCCATCAGTACGCACCACACGATGACAGGGAACGAGATATGCAACTGGATTTGCTCCAACTGCATTACCAACAGCACGTGCAGATTTAGGCCTTCCAATTCTTGCGGCAAGTTCACTGTAAGTAACGGTTTCGCCTTTTGGAATTTTTGTTAATTCGTGCCACACCTTCATTTGAAAATCTGTACCCTTCAAAACAATTTCGGGATTAATACCTTCTTCAAAAATATTCATCACCAATTTGTTTGCTTTTAAATTGTCAATTTCGATATCAACTCCCTTAAAATAACCGGCAAATTCGCTTAATGCTTCATTCAAACCGCAAAAAGCAAGTGCAAAAATTGAATTCTCATGAAAAAAAACTGTACAAATTCCATATATACATTCGGATGTTCCGGCATTAAGTTTAGGAGGAAATGATTTTTTCATTTTACTGAATTTTGAAAATTTATTATGAATGATTTTTGATTTGGAAATTTCTTCGAACAAATAGAATTATATTTGCTGCAAATATATGGAATAATTACACGTATAATAATACTATGTCAATTAAAAAAACTCCTATAGTCATTTTCTGGTTTCGTCGCGATTTGCGAATCGAAGACAATCATGGTTTTTATCAGGCACTGCAATCAGGCTATGAGGTATTACCGCTTTTCATTTTCGATACAATCATTTTAAATCAACTCGATGAAAAAGCAGATAAAAGAGTTGATCTGATTTGGCAAATGCTGATAAATTTACAAAACGAATTTTTGAAATATGGTTCATCGCTCAGGGTTGAAAGCGGAAAGCCTGCTGAAATTTTAACCAATTTAACTACCGAATACAATCTGAAAGCTGTTTATACTAACACAGATTACGAACCTTATGCCATTAAACGCGATAAGGAAGTAAAGGAATTACTTGTAACAAAAAATATTTCGTTTGAGACATTTAAAGACCAGGTAATTTTCGAATACGATGAAGTTTTAAAATCAGATAAAACTCCCTACACTGTTTTCACGCCTTATTCCAGAGTTTGGAAAGCTAAATTAACCGTAAAAGATACCGAAACATTTCCTTCGGAAAAATGGCTGCATAATCTTATGCAAACTCCTCCCCTGCCCTTTCCTGATTTAAACGATATTGGATTTCAATCCACAGGAATTGTTTATACTGAGCCTGAAATAGACACAAACATTATTAAAAACTATGCTGCAACACGAGATTTTCCGGCACTAAATGGCACAACCGGAATAAGTTTACATTTGCGTTTCGGTACTGTCAGCATCAGGAAATTGGTCAAAATAGCTTTGGAATTAAGTGAAATATGGTTGAATGAACTTATCTGGCGCGAATTTTTCATGAGCATTCTGGTCTGGTTTCCCCATGTTGAAAAAAGAGCATTTAAACCAAAATACGATGAAATTCAATGGCGAAACAACGAAGCAGAATTTGAAAAATGGTGCAGAGGCGAAACAGGATATCCGATGGTTGATGCAGGTATGCGTGAAATGAACGAAACAGGGCTGATACATAACCGCGTACGAATGGTTGTGGCAAGTTTCCTGACTAAACATTTACTCATTGACTGGCGCTGGGGCGAATCATATTTTGCAACAAAACTGCTCGATTACGACCTGTCAGCTAACAACGGCAACTGGCAATGGGCAGCAGGATGTGGTTGCGATGCGGCGCCCTATTTCCGCGTTTTCAATCCAACCGAACAGGCAAAACGCTACGATTCTGAAATGAAATACATCCGTAAATGGATTCCTGAAATTGACAGTTTTGAGTATCCTCAACCAATTGTAGAACATAGTTTTGCTCGATTACGTGCGCTTGAAACTTATAAAAATGCATTGACTCTCTAAAAAAGCTTTACATTTATTTATTTTTTTCCAAAAATAAGCATACTTTAAATCAGAAAAAACTATATTTGTAAAAATCAAAAATTAATAAAAATGGCAGAACCGAAAAGCCTTACGAGTAGGAAAACTAAAATCAAAAAAGATATGAAAAAGTATTTTGCAGAATTTATCGGAACATTTTGGTTGGTATTAGGCGGATGCGGAAGCGCAGTTTTAGCGGCTACTTTCCCCGATGTTGGTATTGGTCTTGTTGGTGTTTCTATCGCATTCGGACTAACAGTTTTAACTATTGCCTATTCGCTCGGACATATTTCGGGAGCTCATTTGAATCCCGCTGTATCATTCGGATTATGGGCAGGCGGCAGATTTGAAGGAAAATTACTTTTCCCGTACATCCTTTCACAAATTCTTGGTGGAATAGCTGCTGCTGGGATATTATTCATTATTGTTTCAGGCGGAAGTGGCGAAATTGGCGGCTTTGCAGCAAACGGGTATGGCGAGCACTCGCCCGGTGGTTATAGTCTTTTAGCTGCTATAGTAACCGAATTTGTAATGACATTTATGTTCCTTATCGTGATAATGGGAGCAACGGATGAAAAAGCTCCAAAAGGTTTTGCCGGCATTGCAATCGGGCTTTCTTTAACACTTATTCATCTGATAAGCATTCCGGTAACTAACACATCGGTAAATCCTGCACGTAGTATTAGTCAGGCAATATTTGTTGGCGACTGGGCGCTTTCGCAACTCTGGTTATTTATTTTGGTGCCGATTCTTGGCGCTGTTGCCGCGGGTTATGTCTATAAATTAATTTCGAAAGATTAAAAACTTTTCCGAAGTACAATCATACAAAACAATCTATTAAGGCTCTTCTCCCGGGAAGAGTCTTTTTTTATTTTCTTATGCTGATAAGTAATTTCAGGAATATAAGTTTTAATGAAAATTCATGCAACTTAGTACAAAAAATATGAATGAGAAAAACACAAAAAAAAATCAAATTCAAAATAAGCAATAATTCCATTTTAAAAATCTTATATTTGCAAATAAATTGTATAATTATTCCGCTACGAAATTGAGCAGGAAAAATTTAAAAAACTACAAATTATTATGCCTTATAATCTATCTACCTTTTTTAAATACGGCGAAGACACGCTTACCATTGGCATTGCTCTTGATTTAGCTCGCGGAAAAATAAGCGGTTTACTTACTGAAACTACCCGCGAAAAAGTGAACAAAAACCGCAAAATAGTTGAGAGAATTGTTCATAAACAAAAAATCGTTTATGGTATAAATACGGGCTTTGGTCCGCTTTGTACTACATTGATAGATGAAGAAGATACCCGAAAATTGCAATATAACCTGCTGATGAGTCACAGCGTTGGCGTTGGTAATCTTATTGATCCTGAAATTGCCATGCTTATGATGATTCTCAAGGTTCATGCACTTTGCAAAGGTTATTCGGGCATTGCCATCGAAACAGTAAAACGAATTATTTGGCATATCGAAAATAAAGTGATTCCGTGTGTGCCTGAACAAGGTTCGGTGGGCGCTTCGGGCGATTTAGCTCCGCTTTCACATCTTTTTCTGCCACTGATTGGCATGGGACAGGTTTTTTATCAGGGTAAAATTACTGAAATGAGCGAAGTATTGCAAAAGGAAAACCTGCAACCGGTAAATCTTGGACCGAAAGAAGGTTTGGCTTTGATAAACGGTACGCAATTTATGAGCGCTCATGCCATTTTACTGCTCGAAAAAATGCAAAACTGCCTCGACCATGCCGATATTATTGCTGCCATTAACCACGAAGCCATGCTCGGTTCAGTGAAATGTTTCGATGAACAGTTACACGAACTTCGCCCATATTCAGGCAGCATTTATGTTGCCAAACGCATGCGAACTTTACTCAGTCATTCCCAAATGGTGGCATCGCACCGGAATTGTCATCGCGTGCAGGATCCGTATTCTCTGCGATGCATTCCGCAAATTCACGGAGCATCACGTAACGCGTGGTTGCATTTGAAAGAAACTATTCTTACTGAAATAAATTCTGTTACCGACAATCCCATAATTTTCACCGAAGATAAAACCATCAGCGGCGGGCATTTTCACGGACAACCCATTGCTTTGCCCATTGATTATGCAGGTTTGGCTGCTTCTGAATTGGGAAACGTATCCGACCGCAGAATTTACCTTTCGATGATGGAAAATGTGCCTGGCCTACCAAAACTGCTTATGGAACACACCGGGCTTAATTCCGGTTTTATGATTTTGCAATACAGCACCGCAGCGCTCGCGAGCGAAAATAAGTCGCTTTGTTTTCCGGCAAGCGCCGATAGTATTCCCACATCGCTCGGTCAGGAAGATCATGTAAGTATGGGCTCTATAAGCGTTCGGAAAAGTCTGCGAATTGTGGAAAATCTTGAAAAAATTCTGGCTATCGAAATGATAACCTCTGCTCAGGGTTACGATTTTCGTCGTCCGCTTAAATCGGGTATGCTGGTTGAACATGCGCACAAACTTATTCGCAAACAAATTACTTTTGCCGATACCGACAGATTATTTTCAAACGATATTGAAATAGCTATCAAACTTTTACGTTCGAAGTCGATTATCGAAGAACTGAACAAAACCGCTGAAAAACATAATTTGGAATTTAAAAACGAAGACCATGAAATATTCGGAATTTATTGAAAAATACGCCACACATCCGCATTATAAATCACCGCATGGAAATCAATTACATGCACGCTCATGGCAAACGGAAGCGCCGATACGCATGTTGCTTAACAATTTGGATGCCGAAGTTGCCGAAGACCCTGAAAATCTGATTGTTTATGGCGGAACAGGTCAGGCTGCCCGAAATACAGAAGCAGTAAAAGAAATTATTCGGATTTTGTACGATATGGACGAAAATCATTCGTTGCTGGTGCAATCGGGTAAACCTGTTGGCATTGTCCGTACACATCCGCAAGCGCCGCGTGTGCTTATTGCCAACAGCAATTTAGTGCCGGCATGGGCAACCTGGGAGCATTTCGAAGAACTAAAAGCACGCGGATTGATGATGTACGGACAAATGACTGCCGGAAGCTGGATTTACATAGGTTCACAGGGAATTTTGCAGGGCACATACGAAACTTTTGCCGAATGTGGACGACAATATTTCGGTGGAAATTTAACCGGAAAACTCATTGTTTCGGGTGGAATTGGCGGAATGAGTGGCGCTCAACCATTGGCTGCAACAATGGCAGGCGCGGTTTATCTCGGCGCTGATGTTGATCCTGAAAGAATCAAAAAACGCCTCGACACCAAATATATTGACCGATTGACCTACGATTACGCTGAAGCAATCAGTTGGATTTTGGATGCAAAAACGAAAGGCAAAACTCTCTCCGTAGGACTTGTAAGCGATATTGGCGATTTACTTGAAAAAATGCTTCGCGATAATATTATTCCGGAAATCTTGACTGACCAAACTTCGGCACACGACCCGCTAAATGGTTATGTGCCAAACGGATTTTCTCTTTCAGAAGCCATTTCATTACGAAAATCAAATCCCGATGAATACCGTAAACACTCATTAAAAAGCATGGCGCGTCATGTGGGGTTTATGCTCGAAATGCAAAAGCGGGGCAGCATAACTTTCGATTACGGCAATAATTTGCGAGAATATGCGCGTCAGGGAGGCGAGAAAAATGCTTTTGATTTCGATGGTTTTGTTCCGAAATTTATCCGTCCGCTTTTTTGCGATGGCAAAGGTCCGTTCCGTTGGGTAGCACTTTCGGGGGATCCGGAAGATATTTTTACAACCGACAAAGCATTGATGGAACTTTTTCCGGAAAACGAACATTTAATTAAATGGCTGACTCAAGCTCAACAAAAAGTTGCTTTTCAGGGATTGCCAAGCCGAATTTGCTGGTTAGGCATAGGCGAACGCGAAAAAGCCGGACTGCTTTTCAATGAATTGGTGCGTTCCGGTAAAGTAAAAGCTCCCATTATTATTGGTCGCGATCATTTGGATTGCGGTTCGGTAGCTTCACCCAACCGCGAAACCGAAGGAATGCTCGATGGTTCTGATGCCGTTTCGGACTGGCCTTTGCTGAATTTAATGGCAAACACAGGCGGTGGTGCAACATGGGTTTCGTTTCATCATGGCGGTGGCGTTGGAATCGGTTTTTCCCAACATGCAGGAATGGTGGTTTTAGCTGATGGAACCGACCGTGCAGCCGAATGTCTGAAACGGGTACTTTTCAATGATCCGGCAATGGGAATTTACCGACATGCCGATGCGGGATATGAAACTAATGGCCCCCTAACCCCCTAAAGGGGAATAAAAGTTGCTTAATAAATTGTGGTGAAAAATTAAAAATCGATGAATAGCAATCAGCCATTTTGGGCGTTTTAATTCAGAAAATCTAGAATATGCATAATAACTTTATATGATACCAGCAAACAAAGATTTTTGCTCCGAAAACTCCCCCGCCGCAGGGGGGTTGGGGGGGCAATATTTATCGGAAGGCATTCTTATCGGACCTTTTGCTCAACTGCTCACAATGGATAAACTTCCGTTGAGAGGCGCTTTGAATGATGATCAATTAGAAATAATTGAAAGTGCCGGAATTATTTACTTCGATGGAATTATTTCGGAAATTGGAAATTACGAAATGTTGAAAAAAAAGTATCCTTACGAGATTTCATCCGAATTAAACGACAACTATGTTTGTCTTCCGGGAATGATTGATGTACACACGCATATTTGTTGGGCAGGTTCAAGGGCAAAAGATTATGCCATGCGACTTTCGGGCAAAAGTTATCAGGAAATTGCTGCAGCAGGCGGAGGAATTTGGGATACAGTTACCAAAACACGTGAAGCTTCGGTTGAAGAACTTGCAAATATTACAGCTAAAAGAGCTAACACCTTGTTTCATCAGGGTATTACAACTATCGAAGTTAAAAGCGGTTACGGACTTTCAGTAGAACAGGAACTGAAAATACTGGAAGCAATTAAACTCGCTCAAAAACAAACTCCGGCGGAATTAATTTCTACTTGTCTTGCGGCACATATTGTTCCAAAAGATTTTCAGGGCGGTGAAAACGATTATCTGAAAATGATTACTGAAGAATTGTTACCTGAAATTAAAAACCGGAATTTATCAAACAGAATTGATATTTTTGTTGAAAAAGGAGCATTTTCAGTGGATGCAGCGAAAAAATATTTGTTGAAAGCACATGAAATGGGTTTTGATGTTATATTGCACGGCGACCAGTTCAGTACCGGAAGCGCTCAACTTGCCAATGAAGTAAATGCGCTGAGCATTGACCATCTCGAAGCAGCTGATAAGCAGGAAATTGAAATTCTTGCAAAAGGGAATACGATTCCTGTGGCTTTACCGGGAGCTTCTATTGGATTGTCTGAACCTTTTGCGTCTGCCCGTAAACTTCTCGATGCAGGATCTTCGCTTGTAATTGCATCTGACTGGAATCCGGGCTCAGCACCCATGGGTGATTTATTAGCACAAGCTGCTATTTTGGGTATTTACGAAAAACTCAGCATGGCAGAAGTTTGGGCAGCGCTCACTTTCAGAGCAGCTTATGCGTTAAAATTGACTGACCGTGGAATTTTAAAACCCGGAATGAAAGCCGATTTTATTACTTGTAAAACGAAAGATTACCGTGAAATTTTGTACCGACAAGGGCAATTGAAACCCGAAAAAGTTTGGAAAAACGGAAATCAAATGAAATAATTGCCCCCTAACCCCCTAAAGGGGGAATAGAGAGGGGATTTTGGAGCATTAAACAAGATTTATCTAATATTTAACAGTCTATGCTAATTGAATATTCTCAAATGGTAAATAGTTCCCGAAGTTTCGGGATGAGTAAATAGTAAATAAATATTTATGACAAAAATAATTGAATGCGTTCCAAACTTTAGCGAAGGACGCGATATGCATATTATCAACCAGATAGTTGATGAAATTAAAACGGTGGAAGGGGTAAAAGTGATTGATGTGGATCCGGGAAAAGCGACTAACCGAACGGTGGTAACGTTTGTAGGTGAGCCTGAACCTGTTTGCGAAGCAGCTTTCAGATCTGTAAAAAAAGCATCGGAACTGATTGATATGAGCAAACATAAAGGCGAACACCCCCGTTTTGGTGCTACCGATGTACTTCCCCTTGTACCTGTTAAAGGAATCAGCATGGAAGAAACCGCTGAATTTGCACTAAAACTCGGAAAACGCATTGGCGAAGAACTCGGAATTCCGGTTTATTGCTATGAGTTTGCCTCGTCGGAAGAAAAACGCAGAAATTTGGCTAACTGTCGTGCCGGCGAGTACGAAGGTTTACCGCAAAAACTGACTGACCCAGCATGGAAACCCGATTTCGGTCCGGATGCATTTACTGAAACTGTAAAAAAAAGCGGCGCTACAGCTGTTAGTGCTCGTAATTTTCTTATCGCTTACAATATTAATCTCAACACTACTTCAACCCGTTGGGCAAATTCCATTGCTTTCGATATCAGGGAAAAAGGCAGGATAAAACGCGAAGGAAACCCGGTTACCGGAAAAATTGTAAAAGATGAAAACGGCGAACCTGTTTACACGCCCGGGCTGCTGAAAGGCGTAAAAGGAATTGGTTGGTTTATTGAGGAATACGGCATTGCGCAGTTGTCGTTTAACATTACCGACACTACTAATGTTTCGATGCATCAACTGTTTGAATTTGCCTGCGAACGTGCAGCTGTGCGTGGAATCAGAGTTACCGGCTCCGAATTGGTTGGCGTTGTTCCACTGCAAATGATGCTCGATACCGGAAAATATTTTTTGAGTAAACAACACCGATCCACCGGAATTTCTGATGCGGAAATTCTTAAAATTGCCATAAAATCACTCGGATTGGATGAACTGACGCCATTCGACCCAAAAAAGAAAATCATCGAATATCTTATCGAAGAAAATTCAGAAAAAAAACTTATTGATTTAAGTGTAAAAGATTTCACACATACCACAGCATCGGAATCCATTGCGCCGGGCGGAGGTTCCATAGCAGCCTGCATGGGCGCTATGGGCGCGGCGCTGGGAACGATGGTGGCTAATCTTTCGGCACATAAAAAAGGTTGGGATGAGCGCTGGGAAGAATTTTCCGTTTGGGCCGAAAAAGGAAAATCATATCACGATGAATTATTGCACCTTGTTGATGAAGATACACAGGCTTACAACGCGATAGTTGATGCTTTCAGACTACCAAAAACCACCGAAGAAGACAAACAAAAACGCGCTGAAGCAGTTCAGGCAGCAACAAAATATGCAATGGAGATTCCGTTCAAAGTAATGCAAACGAGTTATGATGCGATGGCAGTAATACTTGAAATGGCAGAAAAAGGCAATCCGAACTCGGTTTCGGATGCCGGTGTGGGCGCTTTGGCAGCACGCTCTGCAGTTTTGGGTGCAGGTATGAATGTACGGATTAATTCAAAGGACTTGTACGACCGTGCTTTTGTAGAAGAAATTCTGAAAAAAGTAAATGAAATTGAGCAAAAAACGATAGAACTTGAAACGCAAATTATTGAAATTGTAAGAAAGAAAACCATTTAACTACTCTGCCCCCTAACTCCTGTTTATCCCGATTTTTTTATCGGGAGGGGAATTTTTGAGCAACAATAGACATTGGTGCGTTTAAATTTTGTGAAAATATAAATTTTTATTCATTAATCTTCCATAATACGTTCTGTAAAGTATTTTAAGTACTGATTAATGACAAAATTACTCACAAAAAATCCGGCCATCATAATGCCGGATTTTTTATTTTATGATAATTTACTCTTCTTCCTTAGTTTCCTTATAACTTTTTATCAACGCATCAATATCGCGCAGATTTTTGAAAAACAGGTAAAATCCGATTATCAATCCAATCACTGCACCTACAATTACGGCAATGAGCATCGGAGTTGTTGAAAGTTTATCCTCAAATTTAAAAAGAAGTATAAAAAACGGAATTAGCAGTATCATACCCACATCTGTGTGGCTTCGTGTGAGAACTTTATATCGGATTGCTTTCTGAATAAGCGATGTAACAGTTTCAGTTTCGATATTCATTTTTTTGAGCAAATGAATTTTATACAACTGCCAAATTGCCGATGACACAAAAACAATTCCGAAAATAATTGAGGCAGCTCCGTTAAAAATACCTGCAAAATATATAAACGCCGAATAGAAAATAAATACGATACTGAAAATAAAAAAATTAAATTCAAATTTTTGCAATTTTTGTTTCGCTGATTTCTGTTTACTGCTTATCATATCATTTAATAATTTCTGATTAAGTTTTTCTGTTTTTTCCAAACGACTATTCAAATCGTTCCATTTTTTTGTTATTTCGTCGAGTTCCATAAGTCTGATTTTTTTTAAAGTTGTGACATTTGATGTAGTTTTTCCTTAATTCTGTTGATGCGAACGCCAACATTGCTTTTCGTGATTCCGATAATCTGCGCAATTTCATCGTACGACCTTTCTTCGAGATACAATAAAATGATTGCCTTTTCTACGGAGTTCAGCTTGTTAATCAAGCGGTACAATTCTTTGATTGTTGAAGTATCCGAATTTTCGGCAATCAACATTAAATCGTCGGTTAGCGGGACTGATTTTATGCTTCTGCCCGATTTTATTAAAAAAGTTACGCAGGTATTTAATGCTATACGGTAAATCCATGTCTGAATTTTACTGTCGTTTCTGAAATTCGGATAGCCTTTCCAAAGATTTATTAAAACCTCCTGAAAAAGATCATCGGGTGTATCTTTTTCATTCGAATACATATAGCAAAACTTGTAAATCAACGCTTTGTTTTGCTCAGCAAGTTCAATGAATTCTTGTTTTTGATTGTCCATTTATTGTATTTTCGAAGTTTTAGAATTCTTTTTCCGGCCGGGAAAAGTTTCATTAAAATTTTTGTTTTAACCATTAGTCGCAAAAAATGGCAAAAAATTACAGTTCAAATAATAATTTTTCGGGAAAAATCTTCGCTTTAATATTATATATCTGAAAATATGATATTTACATCAAGTATTTTATTCACAACTTTTCCCAAACTACAAAACTAACTCAAAAAATCAATATTCGATAAGTGGTTAAAAATGTCAGATGAGCGTACTTTGTTGTATTTTTTCAATAAAAGTTTTTAAATAACATTAGATGTATTTATTTTTGATTTCAAAACTCATAATTAGTTCGATGAAAAAACTACTTATCGTATTATCGCTTATATTTTCAATTACCACTTACTCGCAAAATAGGGGTATAAATCCTGTCTCTTTCAATCAGGTTCATATCACCGATAATTTTTGGGCACCACGCATCGAAACAAATCGTACGGTATCCATTCCTTCTGCATTCGGAAAATCGGAAGAAAGCGGTCGTTTCGACAATTTTGCATTGGCAGGCGGACTTATAAATGGCGAGCATAAGGGCGATTTTTCGTTCGACGATACCGATCCATACAAAATTATCGAAGGTGCTTCGTATGCTCTGGCGGCTAAATATGACAAAAAACTCGATGCTTATCTCGACAGTGTGATAAATCTGATTGCTATGGCTCAGGAGCCTGATGGATATCTGACCACCTGTGTCACAAATCGCTGTACAAGGCTTTCGGGCTGGTGGGGAAATGCGCGTTGGGAGAAAATAAACAGCCACGAACTTTATAACTCAGGACATTTTTACGAAGCGGCTGTGGCGCATTTTCAGTCGACAGGAAAACGTACTTTACTGAATGTAGCCATTAAAAATGCCGATCTGGTTTGTCAGGTTTTTGGTCCGAATGGAGGGCAAATTCATCGTCCGTCGGGTCATCCGATTATAGAAATGGGACTTGCAAAGCTTTATAAAGTTACCGGTGATCAGAAATATCTTGACATGGCCAAATATTTTGTGGAAGAAACCGGACGAGGAACCGATGGGCATCACCTGAGCGAATACAGTCAGGATCATATGCCCGTTTTGCAACAAAAGGAAATTAAAGGTCATGCGGTGCGTGCGGGTTATTTATTTTCCGGAGTAGCCGATGTGGCTGCGCTTACCAACGATACTGCGTACTTCAACGCACTGACGCGAATCTGGGAAAATATGGCTTCGCGCAAACTTTATATTACTGGTGGAATTGGTTCGCGGGCACAGGGCGAAGGTTTTGGTCCCGACTACGAACTCCACAATCACACGGCCTATTGCGAGACCTGTGCATCCATCTCAAATGTTTACTGGAATCAGCGCATGTTTCAGGCTACAGGTGATGCAAAATATATCGACGTGCTCGAACGTGCTTTGTACAATGGTGTGATAGCCGGCGTTTCGCTCAGCGGCGATAAGTTTTTCTACGACAATCCGCTCGAGTCGATGGGTCAGCACGAACGTCAGCCCTGGTTTGGGTGCGCCTGTTGTCCGGGCAATATTACGCGTTTTATGGCTTCGGTGCCGGGTTATATGTATGCAACCGACAAGAATTCCATTTACATAAATCTTTATGCGCAAAGCAAAGCCAATGTATTGCTTGGCCAGAATAATATTGAAATCAGACAGGAAACAGTTTTTCCGAACGATGGCAATGTAAAGTTTTTCATTCGTCCATCTAAAACACAAAAGCTGACCCTTAAGTTCCGTATTCCCGGTTGGGCCGAAAACCGTCCTGTGCCTACGGATCTTTATTTTTATTCTGAAAATAAAAATATGCCTGTGGAAATTCTGTTGAATGGAAAAGTCGTGAAGGCAAAATCCGAGAAAGGTTATCTTTCCATTGACCGTGAATGGAAGAAAGGCGACAAAGTGGAATTGAAGCTCCCAATGGAAATCCGGAAAGTGCTTGCCAATGCACAGGTGGAAGATACTAAAGTAAAAATGGCTTTCGAGCGTGGCCCTGTGGTTTATTGTCTCGAAGCTGCCGATCAGCCAGATAAACAAGTCTTTGATAAGTACATTCCGAAAAATGCAGAATTGAAAGAAGAGTTCAGAACTGATTTGCTGAATGGAGTGATGGTGCTGAAAGGAATCGCTCGTAAAGTGACTGAAACTGCTGATGGAATTTCGGAAACAGAAGTACCTTTTACAGCAGTGCCATATTCGGAGTGGAATAATCGTGGTGCAGGCGAAATGGCCGTTTGGCTGCCTTACAAACAAAATATTGCCCGT
>CAYONE010000051.1:0-30553 GCA_964405245.1 uncultured Paludibacter sp. | reverse complement strand
GGTGGTGTGAGAGGTGCATCGGTGAGCTTAGCTCACCGACCATCTACTCGATTAGGGGCAGGTATTTGATTTTCAATTGTTTTGTTGTCTCAAATTTTGATAGTCCTTTTTTATTAAAGTACAACTCCAAGTTTAATAAGTCCACCAACCATATTTGAACCACTAATTTTTCCGTTTAGAAATAATTTTCCGCCAATAATATATTTCTTACAAATTATTTGTTCGTCTTCGAGAATTAAATTAAAACCTCCTGTATTTTGCTTTCTATATGAGTATTCAAATCCGTTAACTGAATCCCAAGACTTTTCATAAATATTAGTAAAATTCAAGAACGAATAGCCAGTGCCAATTTTAAAGTTATTGTTTTTGTTGTTTTTGAATGGAGAAAAGAATATATTTAGTCCTCCCATGATATAATCTGAATGAATGTCAACACCTAAGTCACTTTTCCCGTAGTTAAGTAAAATCCCTGTTGAAAAATAGTCGTTTATTTTGTAATTAATGTCATTCTCAAAACCAAGCGCAACCATGTCACCACTACCCATAAAGCCGATACCTGTACCAAATTTAAAGTCAAACTTGTTTTTTGTCTGTTGAGCGTTTAAATTTAGCAACAGCGTAAAAGTCAATAGTAAAATAATTGTTTTTTTCATTTGTAATTTGTTTTAGTTGTGATTTTCTTGTATTTGTTTTTCATTTTTTTATACTTGCCCCTAACATCTGTGTATGTGCAACAAAGTTGCACATATTTTTACTTTAGTTTACTTTGCTTGTTTTGTAATGTCTTGTAATTTAGCTTTTTATTCATTTGCTAATTAACGTAAGATGTTGCACATATCCAACTGTTAAAATGTAATTTCAATATTTCAGGATAAATATTTATTAAAACGCAAATATATGAAATTAATTTCATTATAAATCCTTTAGTGATGAAAATTTCATTGTAAATTTTAATTTTAGAAAAATTATATTGCTTAAAATACAACTTACAACTTTTTCAGTTATGATTCTGGAATTAAATTATCAAAATGAAAAAATTTTTTCATAATTAAATAAAAAAGTCACGTAGGATTTACATGACTTTTAATTGAGTTATTTTCGAAAGTTCAGAGAGTTATATCAAAATGCTAAATGTAAAATTTGTGATTATATTTACTAATAAGTTGAATTTTAATAATTCATTTTTTCATTGGCATTATCCATCCAATCATTTTATTCCTTTACTTTTTTGCAATTGTGCATTTATCCACCAGAAAAACGATGGACTGGTAAGGAATTCCGCTGTGGGTGTTCAGCCCGATTTCGCAGGTACGGCTGTTGCTGTAGCCTGCCTGTGAATGGTGCGCTTGTGTTTGCGTGCGCAGTTTGCGTAAGCCGTGTTCATTCAGTTCGGGTAACGTGAAACCCTTATCGCCGGCAAAGCCACAGCAACCAACTTCGGCGGGTACAAGCACATTGTTACTGCAAAGTTGGGCTATTTTTACCAAAGCAGGTTTCAGTCCCATTTTAATGGTTGAGCAGGTAGCATGAACCGTAACGGGTTCATCGGTTGGATGAAAATCAAGTTTGTCCAGCAAAAAGCGGTCGATAAATTCTACCGGTTCGTACAATTGCAGACTTTTCATGGTTTCGCGCATGCGTTTCAGGCACGGACTCTGATCGCATAAAACAGGATATTTTCCATTTTCTGATGCTTTCAGCAGCGCTTTTTCCAGTTCATCCGATTTTTTATCGGCAACATCCGGAAAACCTTTGCTTTCCCAAATAGTTCCACAGCAAAGTGAATTCATTTTCTCAGGAAAAATAACTTCGTAGCCTGCTTTGTTCAGAAATCCGGTGATTTTTTTAACAATATGTGTCTGGTCGGGATCTTCGGGGGAAGCACCCATGGTTTGATTCAGGCAACTTGGAAAATAAACAACTTTCAGTTCGCTTTCAATTTGATTCGAAATATCAATGGGAGGCGCTGCTTTAGGCATCGCAGGTGTCCATAGTGGAATATTGTTTCCGCTTGCCACGCGCAATCCTTTTGCAATCGTTCCCATTGCTTTTTTACCGATAATGCTTCTGGCAAGGTTTGCAGTAAACAATGTTGTTTTCAGCGCCGACGAAACAAAAGAGAAATTATCGGCTGTCCACACTGCGGTTTTTTGAGCAAACGTATTGTTTTCAAGGCTTTTTTGCCGGTAAAAATGAATATAATCTCCCACATTTATATCAACAGGACAGGACGTTGCACAAAGTCCATCGCCGGCACAACTCACATCGCCTGCGTAAACAAAGTCCTTTTCAAGTTCTGCAAGTCTCGCGGCATTTTCGCCCGTTTGTTTTAGTCGCGTAATTTCCCGCTGAATAACAATGCGCTGCCGCGATGAAAGTGTAAAACTATGGCTCACACAATTTACTTCACAAAAACCGCACTCGATACATTTATCAATAGTTTCGTGAGTTTGAGGCATTGTTTTCAGGTTTTTCAAATGACATTGCGGATCGTCGTTGAAAATCACTCCCGGATTCAGTAAATTATGCGGATCGAAAAGCTGCTTTACATCCTTCATCAGATTCCACGCTTTTTCGCCCCATTCTTTGCGCACAAAAGGCGCCATATTTCTGCCGGTTCCGTGTTCTGCTTTGAGCGAACCTCCGTATTTATCCACCACCATTGTTATTACATCGCTCATCAGTTTGTCGTAACGTGCAATTTCTTCTTCGGTATCGAACGATTGATTCAGAATAAAATGGAAATTTCCCTCAAGCGCATGTCCGTAAATTACTGCATCGTTATAACCATGATTTATCAGAATTTTACGCATATCATCTGTTGCATCTGGCAAATCATCAACCTGAAAAGCCACGTCTTCAATCAGGCAGGTTGTGCCAACAGGTCGTGTACTGCCAACCGTAGGGAAAATTCCCGAACGCATTGTCCAGTACGGTTCATATTCCTCAGCTTTTGTTGCAAAAAAAGGTTTCGATATCAAAGATGTTTCAGGAATTGCCTCAAGTACTTTTTCGATATTTTTTTGCAATGAATCCTGATCGTAAGCCTCAGTTTTTATGAGCAGAACTGCCGCGTTCACGGGTAATTCTTTAAGCGATGAAATAGCATCGGCTTTGTTTTCTACCGATTTTATGGCAAGTCTGTCGAATAATTCAACTGCCGTTACAGGACTTTTTTTCAATTGGATTACTGCTTCGCAAGCCGTTCGCATACTGCTGAAATAAAGCATGGCGCTGGCTTTACAGGGCAGATCGGGCACAGTTTTCATTGTTGCTTCCGATAAAAAAGCAAGCGTACCTTCCGAACCTACTATCAGATGCAAGATGATTTCAAAAGGATCATCGAATTCAATAAACGGATTGATAGAAAGTCCTGTTACATTTTTTATTCGGTATTTTTTTTCAATCAATTTGCAAAGCTCGGCATCGGCTTTTACACGGTTACGTAATTCTATAATTTTACTGATAAAAACATGATGTGTTTTGCTAAAGTCTGACTTGCTTTTTTCATCAGAAGTATCGAGAAGCGTTCCATCGGCAAAAATCAAACGGGCTGAAACTAAGGTTTTGTAACTGTTTTCGTGCGTTCCGCAACTCATCCCTGAAGCATTATTCAGTATAATTCCACCCACCATTGCCGATTTTACAGAAGCCGGATCGGGCGGAAATTTCCGTCCGTGAGGTTTGAGAATTTCGTTTACACGCTGCCCGATTATTCCGGGTTGAAGTTTAATTGTGGTTAAATCCGGCGCAATTTCGTATTTCTCCCAACCTTTCCCTGCAACTACTAAAACCGAATCTGTAACCGCTTGCCCCGACAAACTTGTGCCTGCTGCCCTGAATGTCAGAGGAATTTTGTATTTCGAAGCAGTTTTAAGAATTTCAATAATTTCCTGTTCATTTTGAGAATGCACAACAAGCTTCGGAACAAGTTTATAAAAACCTGCGTCAGTTCCCCATGCTAAACGCCGTAATTCATCGGAATTTATTCTATTCCGGGGAATAGTTTTTTTAATATCATTCAAAAATTCATTCATAATGAGCTAATTATGTCTAATTAGCATTTTGATTTTAAAAAACACATATTCAGTTATATACAAAACTTATCAATACAATAATTATTTATATAAATAATATTTCGCCGAAAGTTTTCGAAATTCTTCCACATCCTTATACCAGTATGTTTTCACATCTTTAAACTGATATTTTTCAACAAAACCGAGCCTGATCATATTGGTGCCGCTTACTTTATCGAACATACTGAAACGATCGGGATTGGCATTTCTAAAAATGGCTTTTTCTGGATTAAGTTTGTAGAGTTCCTGCATTATATAAAACTGAACATCCGAAAGAGAAGCTTTTTTGTAATTGGTGATATGAATTTGAACTCCATGGCAATGTTCATCTTTAAACACTGAATAAAACGGTTTAAAATGAATTGGACGGAAAGTAATTCCATTTAATTTCAAGGCGTTTAAATTTGAAGAAAGAAGTTCAGCATTAATCCATGGCGCACCAACAATCTGAAACGGCAAAGTATAACCCACACCCACCGAGAGATAATAAAGCTCGCCCAAAATTCCGGTTACAGGATAAAAATACGAGCTGTGTTTGTGTGGAATATGAGGCGAAGCAATTACCCATTCAAGACCTGTATTTTCCCAATTCATATCACGTTTCCAACCTTTCATACGCACAATAGTAAGCTTGCACTGATTTTGAAGCATTTTTTCTTCATTGAGCATCAAAGCAAGTTCTCCACAGGTTAAACCGTAAATATATGGTATTTTAAACTGGCTTACGAATGAAATAAAAGGCGTTTCAGTAAGATTTCCTTCAATTTTTCGTCCGCCCAAAGGATTGGGGCGGTCGAGTACAATAAATTCAATATTGTTTTCGGCGGCTGCTTCCATAGCCAATCCCAAAGTGCTTATATAAGTATATGAACGGCATCCCACGTCCTGAATATCGTAAATTAACACATCAATACCCTTTAACATTTCAGGCGTAGGTTTGCGTGAAGAACCGTAAAGCGAAAAAACAGGGAGTCCGGTTTTTGGGTCGGTTACATTGTCAACCTTATCGCCAGCATAAGCATCGCCGCGTACGCCATGTTCAGGACCAAACAATGCAACTAATTTTACATTTTGTGCTTCGTTCAAAATATCAATTGTAGGTTTCAAATTGCCGTCAACGCCTGTAGGGTTAGTTATCAATCCAACATTTTTACCTTCGAGAATTTTAAAATTCTGCGAACGCAAAACTTCTATTCCGGTTTTTACTTTAGCCTGTGTAACAAAAGCTGTTAATAACAGCAACAGTAATAAATTCAGTTTTTTCATGTGTTTTATAATTTATAACTGCCCCTTAACCCCCTATAAAGGGAGTATAAGAGCGTTGCTCAGGGTTTATTTGTACTTTTACTTTGTTCTTTTAACATTTAAACAAAAAAAATTGAGCGGCACTCTATAATCCCCCTTAACGTTCCCCCTTTAGGGGCAGAGTTTTTTTACAACTCAAACTCCTCACCTACAGCTGGTATTTTCACATTTATGAACCCGTTTTTTTTCAGGGTTTCCCTGTAAGTTTGCTGAACATTCAGTTCGCCATGTACAAGGAAAGTATTACGAAGCAGTTCTTTATCCTGACAATTGAGAAACTGAATCATTTCCCTGTAATCGCCATGACCTGAAAATGCCTCAATCTTGGTAATATGTGCATTTACTTCATGTATTTCACCAAA
Source organism: uncultured Paludibacter sp. (assembly GCA_964405245.1). Classification (GTDB taxonomy): domain Bacteria; phylum Bacteroidota; class Bacteroidia; order Bacteroidales; family Paludibacteraceae; genus Paludibacter. The sequence goes on along the minus strand of CAYONE010000051.1, from coordinate 24,810 downwards.
AATGGATATTTCACGCAATCCTGATTCCTGAATCCTTGCTCCTAATGAACTCGGCGAACAATAACCTACTATCAGAATTGTATTTCGCCAGTTTGAAATATTGTTGGCTATATGATGCTTAATTCGACCGGCTTCTGCCATGCCCGAAGATGAAATAATGATACAAGGTTCATCTGTATCGTTCAGGGCTTTCGACTCGTCCACATTTTTTATGTATGTCAGTGAATTAAATCCAAACGGATCAGGATCGTGCTTCATTACCTGCTTCACATCGGCATTCATCGAATCGGTGTGCATTTTATATATTTCAGTAGCATTTACACTAAGCGGACTATCCACATAAACTTTTATTCGGGGTAACTTTCCTTTATTGTACAGGTTATTAAGCACAAACACAATTTCCTGTGTTCTTCCTACTGAAAACGAAGGAATAATCAGTTTACCGCCTTTTTTTACGCAGGTATCTTCCACAACATTTAGTAATTCATCTTCACTTTCATTTTCTGTAGCATGTAATCTATCGCCATAAGTAGATTCTGTAATCAGATAATCGCACTGTGGAAAAGGTGAAGGTGGCGCTAAAATACGGTTAACCGGCCGTCCAATGTCTCCCGTATAGCAAATACGCTTTTTCTGTCCGTTTTCGGTGATTTCCAAATTTACGGCAGCACTACCAAGCATGTGTCCGGTATTGGTAAATTTCACATTGATTTTATCGTTGATATAAAATCGGCGGTTATAACCAACACTTATAAAAAGTTTCATACATTCTTCAGCATCCTCAATTGTATATATTGGTTCAATCTGAGGCTTGCGTAATTTAGCCATTTTCTTGTTGTACCATTTCACGTCAAGTTCCTGTATGTGGGCACTATCCGAAAGCATTATTGAACATAAATCGCGCGTGGCATTGGTGCAAATTATCGAACCACGAAAACCTAAACTATACATATAAGGCACTAAACCCGTATGGTCAATATGCGCGTGCGAAAGAATCAAATGGTTTATTTCCTCCGGATTGAAGCCCAGATTGCGGTTCAAACTGTCAGTTTCCATGCCTTTACCCTGATACATACCGCAATCGAGGAGAATTTTCGTACCATCATCGGTAGTAATCAAATGTTTGCTGCCGGTAACTTCGCGGGCAGCACCTAGAAATTTTATTTTCATGTGTTTATAATTTATATATCTGCCCCCTAACCCCGTTCGGCTGAACGTTCGACTGAGCTCACGCCGAAGTCTCACGTCGAAGCCTAAAGGGGGAATAAGAGAGATTTGTGAAATTCTTATCATCCCCATTTGTGACTAAAGTTTTTGTTTTGGTCATGGGTATTTCATTTTTTATTTAATATTAATTGCTACTCTCATTAGTATTTACTGTTTCTTCCTTGCTTTTTGTTTCTTCAATTACATCTTTTTTGGTTTTAAAGAGTTTAGCCGTAAAAAATCCAACAAAGTAAGTAAAAGCGATTAAAATAATTAAAGGCAAATCGAATCCGAAAAACAAAAACTTAAGTTTAACTGGCGCTACATTCTGAGCTGCAAAAATTAAAAGCAACAATATCAATACAATATCGATAATTTGTTTGGTTGTAAGTTTCTTCATAAAGCGATATATTTTTAGTTCAATCTTTATTCTTTGTAATATTCTTAAGAAATCATATATTTCAGCATTCAAAATTATTGAATAATTTTTGAAAACAATGCACAAACTCGCAAATAACTCAAATCAATTGAAAAGATAAAATTGAAATGATAGAAACAGTTTAATACAATTTCTTTATCATATTTCCTAAAACAATCTATAAACCATTCAATTACAATATATTTCAATCGATATAATTTTAAAAAAAGCGCCAATTTACATTCCATACTAATCATGATTGACCTGTCCGTTTTTCAGATACGGTCCGAATTGCGTATTTTTGCAGAAAATTTTAATAGAATCATAAAAGAAAATATGCTCTCAGCCGACGGTTTAACAGTTGAATTTAACGGACAGACACTTTTTAAGGATATTTCATTTGTAATTAACGAGAAGGATCGCATCGCCCTGATGGGAAAAAATGGCGCCGGAAAATCAACTTTGCTGAAAATATTGGCAGGTGTGCGCGAACCCAATAAAGGCAGGGTTTCATATCCAAAAGGAACGGTTGTAGCATATCTTCCCCAACATTTACTTACTGAGGACAAACGCTCTGTTTTTGATGAAACTGCACAGGCTTTTTCCGAAATTCATGAAATGGAAAGAGAAATTGAAGCGCTCAATGAGGAACTTTCCACCCGAACCGATTACGAATCGGACAGCTATATGGAACTGATTGAAAAAGTTTCGGCACTGAGTGAGCAATTTTACGGACACGAAGAAATCAACTACGATGCCGATATAGAAAAAACATTGCTTGGATTGGGATTTTCGCGCGAGGATTTTACACGCAACACTTCGGAATTCAGCGGTGGTTGGCGAATGCGTATTGAATTAGCTAAAATTCTTTTACGGCGCCCTGATATTATTTTGCTCGATGAGCCAACCAATCATCTCGATATTGAATCAATTCAGTGGCTCGAGGATTTTCTAATCAACACAGCAAAAGCCGTGGTGGTTATTTCGCACGACCGCGCTTTTGTGGATAATATTACCACACGCACCATAGAAGTTACGATGGGGCGTATTTACGATTACAAAGCCCGTTATTCGCACTATCTCGAACTGCGCAAGGAACGTCGCGAACAGCAACAGAAACAATATGATGAGCAACAAAAAATGATAGCAGAAACCACGGAGTTTATCGAGCGGTTTAAAGGCACTTATTCTAAAACCCTACAGGTACAAAGTCGCGTGAAGATGCTGGAAAAGTTAGTATTGGTGGAAGTTGACGAAGTTGATTCTTCGCGACTACGCTTGAAGTTTCCACCTGCACCACGTTCCGGAAATTATCCGGTATCGGCCGATGGTGTTGGTAAATGTTACGGCGAAAAACGCATTTTTGCTAATGCTGATTTTATGATTGAAAGAGGTGAGAAAATTGCATTCGTTGGTAAAAACGGCGAAGGAAAATCCACTCTAGTGAAAGCCATCATGAACGAAATTGAACACGAAGGCAAACTCACCCTTGGACATAATGTTAAAATCGGCTATTTTGCACAAAACCAGGCTTCGTTACTCGATGAAAACCTTACTGTTTTTCAAACCATTGATGATATTGCCGAAGGCGAAATCCGTACAAAAATTAAGGATTTACTCGGCGCATTTATGTTTGGCGGCGAGGAATCATTTAAAAAAGTAAAAATTCTTTCAGGTGGAGAACGTACACGACTCGCCTTACTTAAATTGCTCCTCGAACCCGTTAACCTGCTTATTCTCGACGAACCTACCAATCACCTCGACATGAAAAGCAAGGACATACTGAAACAGGCACTCGTAGATTTTGATGGCACACTTATCGTAGTTTCACACGACCGCGATTTTCTGGACGGATTAGTAACCAAAGTATATGAATTCGGCAACCAAAAAGTAACCGAACACCTCGAAGATATCTACGGATTTCTTGCTAAAAAGAAAATGGATAATTTAAGGGAAATTGAGCGGAAGAATTGATGAATAATTCTATCATATTATTTATAACCTTACAGCCGTTTTTGCAGGTAGATCCAATTTGTTGTCAATATTTTCCAATACATTAGCCCTCATACAAGGAATTGTATGTTAAAAGTGAATAATGATATAACAGAACATTGCTGACAGACAAAAGTTTGGCAAATGAGTTTTCTATCCGCCTCGGTGGGTCAAAATGACAATCAGATAGTTAGTTCTTTGATGCAATTCATTTTATTCAATTTTATACAAGAAAAATCTAAATAAGTTGGTTTCAAAATTAGTTTATATTATTCTAACTCTTTATTATCTGTTCGGGATTACACCTAACAGGTTTTTAAAACCTGTTAGGTGTAGATAGTTTTTCTAAACTAAATGATTTGGATAGTACAAGTTAATTCTGATCACTTACTTAATGTCAATTGAATGATGTGATGTATTACTTCAAAAAAACATCACTAAAAGCCATACCAAAACATTTTACATTCGATCCATTGCAACAATAACCTTACCACGCGGTCTTCCATTTTGTGCCATTTCAAATGCTTCTTTTGCATAATCCAATGGAAAAACAGCTGCAATATGTGGTTTCAGTTTATTTTCGGCAAATAGTTGTTCAATAGTATCGAAATCTTCGGGCAATTTCCGCATGTTCGAAGATGTAATACCTATACCTGTAAACAGTTTTGTGAGTTTGGTAAAAGCCACGGGAGCGTACAAAATCAGCGGCGATGCGTAAGTACCGCCTTTCCTTATGCAGCTTGAATAATCTTTGAATTTCATTTGTCCCCATACATCCAGTACAGCATCATAAGCGGGTAATCCTGCATTTTTGAGCGATTGTTTGTAACTGATAGTTTCATTAGCGCCAAGTTGAAGAGCAAATGCTTTATTTTCGTCGCTGCAACTTGCCGTTATATGAGCTCCCATAGCACGGGCAATCTGCACGGCAAAATGACCCACACCACCTGTAGCGCCATTTATAAGTAATCGGGAACCTTTTTTTACATTACACCGGCGCAAACCATTTAATGCAGTGAGCGCGGCAACAGGTAGTGAAGCTGCATCTCTAAACGACATGCCCTCAGGAATATGCCGGGCATTTTTGGCATCAGTAACTAAATACTCTGCAAGGGCACCGGGTTTTCCGAAAAAAATTGGTGTAGCTCCATATACCCTGTCGCCGGCTTTAAAACGAGTATTTCCTTCTGCCGGCTTCACTACTATACCTGAAAAGTCAGTTCCTACAATTTTGGGCAATTTAGCGCCTGGCAAAAACCTGGTATTCATATTATTCAGCTTGTAATCCACCGGATTAACAGAGACTGCTTTTACCTGAATTAGCAATTGTCCGGGTGTGGCAACCGCATCGGGAATTTCTCCTACAAAGGAATGTTGTGAGGAACTAAATGATGGTTTATAATAAGCTTTCATAAAAAAAATTTAATATACTAATCGAAATAATAATTCATTTAATGGAATGCAAATTACCTGTGAAATCAAGTTCTTCAAAATATTATCCTATATACTATAGAATTTTGCAGACTTTAAAGCATTTACAAAAATTGCAATATTCTGCATTAAAAAAAAATTCACACAGATACTAATTTCCATTAAAAGTACTTTTAGTAATTGTTGATAATAAATATTTTTCCAACTTAGAATACAACCATTTTAAATGGTAAAAGTTTTTGATTTAAATTTATTATACTTCTTTCTGAAGTAAAAACATTTTGTTATCATATAGATTTACAGGCTTTAAACATTGATTATTATTCAAAGAATTTAGAACTGTAAATTAAATCAATTTCCAAAAAAACTACATCATATTACATTTTATAAACGGCACAAATATATTATATCATATATAAATCATATTTAATTCGTATATAATTCATATATAATTTATATAAAATAATATGTTATATATGTTTTTATAATTATATAAATACAATAATTTACTTTTAATAATATATTATTATCTTTGTAGATAATTGATTTACTGAAAAGAGTTGATAACATTTAATTTTACATATTACCATGGCAAGAGTAAAAAATCTCGATCAGATAACGGGCAGTCTTAAACACCTTTCTTTTTATACACGAAAGGGCAGCGATAACATTTATGTACGCACAAAAGGAGGTGCAAGTAAGGAAAAAATAAAGCGCGATCCGGCTTTTGAAGGCTTGCGGCGAAATAATCTGGAGTTTGGTGGATGCTCCAAAATGAGCAAACAGATACGCATGGCTTTTTACGGGCTGGAGCATGTAGCTGATTTTAACCTCGCTCCTGCCCTTGCTTCGCTAATGAAGGATATTCAGAAAACAGATGATACACATCCAACCGGACAACGGGAAATAAAACTTTCTGCTTACAGGTATTTTTTAGCAGGTTTCGATTTTGGACGAAACACACGCTTTAACAGTTTGCTGCGCGTTCCGCTAAACTACACTATCAGCAGGGAAACACTCAGTGCCACAGTACAGTTTCCGGCGTTTGCATGCAGTTTCGGACTGAACACCATGCAAACTCCGCTCAGCAATTATGGCACTTTCCGTATAACTGCTGCACTGGGTATCGTAACCGATATGCGCCTGAATGCCTCCGGTACCGCTTATGAACCGGTACACGACAAATTAGGACAGGGTTTTCAGACACGAAGCACACCATGGTACAGCATTCAAGGTACTATACCGGAACAAACGCTTGAACTGACAGTGAAAAACAGTGAAATGGCAGAACAAAATTTTAACGAAACGGACACCCTCATTCTGACACTGATTATTGAAGTCGGTGCACCCGATGCTTTTGGAAATATTATGCCGGTACGCGGTGTGGGTGGTGGTATGGTGCTGGGAGTGGGATGATTAATAGTGAGAAGTGGGTAGTGGGTAGTGAGTAGTTATAATGCGTATAAATAAATGTTCAAACTGAAACAATATTAGTATAAATCAGAAAAAATAAATTGTATTCAGACTATATTTGTTGAAGAAAGTAACATCTTTTTTTTTCAGTAAATTCAAGAAGAAATATATACTTAAAGTCCATTTCTGACTTTTCAATTAAAATTAGTGAGCATGAAAAAAATATTAATTTTTATTGTATTAATATTTAATGCATTGAATAACAATGCTAAATCAGAAATTTCATTCGAGAAACTGAACAGGGGTTTGTTGGTTCAAAAAACCGAAACGGGTTGTTTGTATATTAGTTGGCGTTTGTTAAAAAGTGATGCTTCAGGTACAGGATTTAATATTTATCAGTCCACTGATAACAGTCATTTTATCAGAGTAAACAGACAGCCTGTGTTGCTTACCACCGATACTGTTATCAATGAAGTTCAGAAAGCCGAAACATATCGTTTTTTTGTCGTACCTGTCTGTCAGGGAAAAGAACTGATTTCTTCTGAAATTGTAACATTACAGGCAAAATCTGCAATAAACAATTTCCGGCTTATTCCTCTGAAAAAGGCTAATCATTTTGTGCAACATATATGGCCGGGCGATTTGGATGGCGATGGGGCTTTTGAATTAATTGTTTCGCGGTTGCCCTTAGGTAACGGAAATGCATTGCTGGAAGCCTACACATTGGATGGAAAGTTTCTCTGGCGGATTGATTTGGGACCGCAATCGGTTAGTAAAAGTACGGAAAATGGTGCAAATGATTCCCCTTCGGCAAGTATAAGCGGTTTTGGAAATGTTGCGGGTTACAGGGATAACGATAATGTAACTGTTTTCGATTTGAATAACGATGGAAAAGCTGAAGTGTTTGTACGGACAGCTCAGGGAGTTGTTTTTGCTGACGGAAAAGTACTGAAAAGTACCGGAAACAGGCAATTTATTTCAGTTATTGGGGGTATGAGTGGAAAAGAAATTTCAAGAATTTCAGTGCCTGACGATTTTATAGACGACGGTCCGGTTGGAGGTCATTTTGGCATAGCATTTTTAGATAGCAAAAATCCTTCGCTGATAGTAAAACTGAAAAACAGACAGGGAAATTCACGGGGAAAATTCAATCAGTTCATTGCAGCTTATGATTTTAAAAACAATAAGTTGATTCAAAAATGGAAAATAATTCCTGAAGGAGTTCAAAGTTTTCATCAGATACATATCCTCGATGTGGACAATGATGGTAATGATGAAATATGCGATGGCAGTTATGTAATTGATTCCAATGGAAAACTGTTATATCAAATACCCGGAGTAATTCATGGCGATCGGTTTCATATTGCTGACATTGACCCAGACAAACCGGGAATGGAAGGCTATGGAATTCAACAAATGGAAGGTGGCAGTCAACCGGAGTTTCCATGGTATTATTACGATGCAGCTACCGGGGAAATACTGTTTTCGGGGAAAGAAAAAAACGTTGATACCGGACGTGGTTCAATTGCAGATATTGACCCGAATCATCGCGGAATGGATATGTCGACTTCCAGGGGAATTTACAATGTTAAGGGAGAAAAAATTTCTGAAAACACACCTCCGGTTAATTTCAGGATTTGGTGGGATGGTGACCTGCAGGATGAAATTCTTGATAAAATGAGTATTCTGAAATGGAATCCTGAAACGCACACCAGTTTCAAAATATTTGCTCCCAATGGTTTGAGATATAACAGCCGAGATGCACCTCCCTTTTATGGCGACATTTTGGGAGACTGGCGCGAAGAAGTTATCTGGGAATCAGCCAACCACACTGCACTTAAAATTTTTTCAACCACAATTCCATCAAAGGTAAAAATGATTACCCCACTGCAAAACAGAGCATACCGTTTGTGTCTGACTGTGAAAGGATATATGCAATCAACATTACCGGATACTTTTCCAATCCGTTAAAAATTACCTTAATTCATGTAAAAATATACGATTATATGAATTATAATCCTGAATCGGTTACTTTAAATGACATTGTTATATAGTGAAAAATAATTATTGATATTATAATGTATTTTTGTGTAAAACAACTCAATAAAATCTTATGTCGCGAATCACTAAATTGATTTTATTAGCTTTTTTATTCACTGTCGGACCGCATTATCTGAGCGCTCAAAAACAGATGGAAAAACTGGGCCGGGGGATTGTTGCATTGAATACCGGCAGTAACAGGATTTATGTTGGATGGAGATTCCTGGGGAATGATCCCTCCGGTCTTGCTTTTAATTTATATAAATCCGAAGGTGCAGCAGCTTTTGTAAAAGTGAATACATCTCCCATGCTGATACGTACCGATACAGTCATTCCGAATTGTAATTTATCCGTGTTGAACAGGTTTTATGTAAAACCGGTTTTGAATGGAGTTGAACAGGAAGCATCATCGGTATTTTCTCTGCCCGCCGGAACTCCTGTCAGGCAGTATGTGCGGTCAATACCCCTGCAAATCCATGCAGAAGGAGTGCTATCAACTTCCAATGCCATGCCCGGCGACCTCGATGGTGATGGTGAACCCGAACTTGTTGTTATGAGAGAGGGTGCAGGTGGCGATACAGCACGAATGATGATAGAATCGTACAAACTCGACGGTACTTATTTATGGCGGTTTGAATTCGGAAAAAATATAAATCATTCCAACGAACATAATGCACAGGCATATTACGTGGTTTATGATTTTGATGGTGATGGGAAATCAGAAGTATGCGTTCGAGGATCTGAAAGATCCGTTTTTCAGGCAGGATCAATGAATGAAAGAATGGTGGGCGATGTACTGATAAAAGATGGTATTACACTCTATCCGCTCACTGCTTCGCTACAAAGACCATCGGCACCCGAATATTTATTTATGCTCGATGGCTTAACAGGAAAATCGCTCGACAGTATCAAATATGAACCGGCAATGGGACCTGCTGCAAGTTATAATATAACCTGGGGACCAAACGAACGACCCTATTATCAATGGATGTCAGTTGCTTACCTGGATGGTAAATATCCAAGTATTGTTACGCAAAGAGGTATTGGCGATGGGTACCGTTTTAAGGTATATGGATTCGATTTCAGAAACGGCAGATTTTCGATGCGTTCCGACAGTCTGGTTACCAATGAACCTATCGCATTCGGAGGTCATTCTATCCGTATTAAAGACATTGATAACGACGGAAAGGATGAAATACTGTTTACAGGTGCAGCAGTGGATAATGATATGAAACTGATTTATAATCAGGAACAAAAAGGTATCGGGCATGGTGATGGGTTTCAGATTATGGATATTGATCCGGATCGTCCCGGTATGGAGTGGTTTGCCATTCAACAGAGTACTTTCAATTTTATCGGAGCAAATTATTGGGATGCCGCTACCGGTGATATTCTGAAAAAATATTATATGAACACTCCTTCCGACCCCAGCAGAGGAGACGCAGCGCCAATTTCGCCCAATATAAGAGGCGCACAAATGTATGGTGGCACGCAGGGTGTTATGGATGCCAAAGGTAATTATGTAAACAAACAATCATTTATTCCCTGCGGTACGGTGTTTTGGGATGCTGATTTAGCAAAGGAACTGATTGAAAATGCAAATTCGTACAGAACACTTACCCTGAAAAAATACGATCCGGCGACAGGAAATGCCAATATTATTTTCAATTTCGATACTGATGGAGCAGGAAATGGAACCATGGCCGGTGCAACCTATTACGGCGATTTGATGGGCGACTGGCGTGAGGAAGTGGTGGCGGAAGCTACCGAAAACAATAATCTGGTACTGCGAATTTACACTACAACCACTCAGTCCAACAACCGTTATTATACGCTCCTGCACAATCCATCATACAGAACCCATCTGACATGTTTGGGACGTATCGGTGGATTCTATCCCGATTTTTATTTTGGACCAGGAATGACTGCCACTCCTCCTGCACCCTGCTTTGATGAAGATATTCGATGGAACGGACAGCAAAGCGTATGGGATAACGGGAAAGCAACTTCGTGGGTAAAAAAAACAGGTATTCAGACATTCTCTGCCGGCAACAAGGTGCTTTTCGATGATTACGGAATCAACGGAACAGTTGCGAATAAACAAATTGTAGTTGCCGAAAATGTAGAACCCAGTGAAATTGTATTGGCTGTTCATAGCGATTATATCCTGACCGGTTCGGGCAATATAACCGGAACGGCACAACTTTTAAAAAACGGTAAGGGTACATTCACCATCAATACGGCACAATCTTTTTCGGGAAACACAACTGTCTGGGATGGCCAACTCGTCATTAACAATCAATACAATAGCCCCGTAACGGTTTTTGGCGGAATTTACGGAGGTTACCAAACAAAGGGTGCAAGCGGAGGAAGACTGAGTGGGTCGGGTAAATTGATGCAAAGTGTGGTGTTGGATGAAAAAGGTGGAATTATACCCGGAAATGCTGAAAACAGGACGGATACATTCAGAATTCAGCAACATCTGACCATGAAAAGAGGTTCGTATCTGTTTTTGGATATGGGAAACTCACCTGAAGTTAAACATGATTTGATTCGTGTGGGCGGAAATCTGAATATTACCGATACGGTATTTATAGTTATTAATTCAATTGCTGACCTGAATGCAGGAACTTATCCACTGATAAATTTTGCAGGTACATTTACAGGCTCGCTCAATAAAATCAAGATAGTTGGAATCGAAAACCAGTTTTATTCATTGGACAATAACTCAGGAAGCATACAATTAGTTGTAAACCCAACCAGAAAGCCTGCCAGCATAGTATGGGGAGGTGTCATCAACAAATGGGCAAAAACTACAGAAAAAAACTGGTACCTGAATGCAACTGCCGAAAGTTATGTACCGAACGATTCAATTGTTTTTGATGAAACAGGCAAACAGCAACCTGATATTCTGTTAGAAGGAGACCTTCCCTGCAGCAATATACTAATAAATTCAAATACGAATTATATGCTATCAGGCAATGGTTTGATATGTGGTGCAGGCGGATTAAAAAAGAGTGGCTCGGGAAAACTGACGATACTTACCAATAATACATTTACCGGTCCGGTTGAAATAAATGGAGGTTCCATTGAAATCAGGAATAATGTAATGGAAAATACAGCATCTCCTTTTGGAGCATCTTCTGCGGCACCTTCAGGTATCCGCATGTTCAACAGTCAGTTGCGGTTTAATGCTCCCATTGCCATGGGATTTGAAAGAGGAATGACCATAAGCGGGAATGATACGATTTATTCACTGAATACCGTAGCATTTTCAGGACAGATAACCGGCACGGGCAAACTTATCAAAACCGGCGCAGGAAAAGTCAACTTTGTAAAACAAAACAGTTATACGGGCGGAACATTTATCAAAGAAGGTATCATTACATTTGCCGACAACAACAATCCCCTGGGTTCAGGATTAATAACTTTCGGGGGAGGAAAATTGATTTTTTGTGATAACTCAGGCAACACTGAAACATTCAGCACGCCCTTTGAAATTCCTTCGGGTGTATCAGCGGGCATCGATCTGGATTCACGAATGGTATTTTCCTCCACATTAACCGGAGGCGGAATTTTAAACCTGTGGAGTCCTTTTATCAGAGCCGATTTAAAAGGAAACTGGTCGGCATTTACCGGAACTATTAACGTAACTACCGATTCAGACGGAGGCGATTTCAGAATTATGAACTCTTATGGCTATGGAAATGCATTGGTTACGCTTGGTTCAAAAGTTAATGCCTATCCGAATGGCTCCTATCAGATAAGTTATGGAGCGCTGGCATCTACTGTAACCGATGCAACGGTAACAACACCTTTCACAGTGGGAACAAAAAATACCAATGCAACTTATGCAGGATTGATTAACGGAACAGGATCAGTTACAAAAAAAGGCACGGGAGAATGGACTTTGACAAATGCCAATACTTACAGCGGAGGGACGAATATCGAAGGCGGTACGATTTTTCTTACAAATACTTCGGGCAGCGCCACAGGTACAGGTGTAGTTACTGTAAAATCGAACGGAACACTTGCCGGAACAGGCACAGTGAGCGGTAGCGTTTCAGTACAGGCAAACGGAACTATCATGGCAGGTAATTCCACATCAAATGGCACCATCAATATCGGTACAAATCTGGTTATAAGCAATAGTGGTTTTTTAGCAGCAAAATTAAATGCAGATATAAATACCTGTGATGTAATCAATGTAACCGGAAACACATCACTTACCGGGACAATACTTAAATTAACAAAGAGAAGCGGTACCTATTCGGTTGGCGATAAATTCAAACTTATCAATTGCAGCACAATAACCGGAACAATATCAGGCATTTTACCCGAAAAACCCGCTGAAGGTTTGTACTGGGATGTATCGGAACTTTTCACAACAGGAACAATTAAAATATCAAATGAACCTTCCGCGGTTTTAAAAACAAACTATAACAATATTCCGGCTTATCCAAATCCGTTTAGCGGAAGTTTCAGTGTGCAGATGCCTGTTACAGATAATTACCGCGTAAACGTATATGATGTATCAGGACAAAAAATTTATGTACATCCTGCAATAAGCGCTTCGGATTTTGAAATTGATTTGTCCGGTTTTAAACCAGGAATGTATTTACTTGAAATGCAAAGTGATAAAGAAATATACGTTCAGAAACTGGTAAAAAAACAATAGCGTAAAAAAAAGTCCGTAAATAATCAGGCTTTAAGGATTAATATAAAAAGAATCCTTAAAGCCTGACTGTTTTTATAAAACATTTCAAACTTAAGTTTACAAGAAGGTTGTCTCAAAAGTATTAAGAACGCAAATAAACCCAAATAAACACAAAAATAATTATTTGTATATCAATAAACTAAGCACATGACAAAAATTTTTAATTATTTGATATTGAATAAATCAGAACGCTGATTTACGCTGATTCAGCGGATAAAAAACGGATTTTAATCCCGCTTTTGGCGAGATGGAAGATGAAACAGCAAACCACCTCCCGTTATACTATCAAATTAACAAAAAAAAGATCTTTGATGTAATTAGTAATAGTACAAAAATTAGCCCTGTTTCCAATAGAAACGGGGTAAAAAAAGAACTAAATTCATAATTCTTTGATTATCTGAAATATAAACCCTTAGTTTGACGGCTATGAGGTACGAGGGGCGTGGATTTTTGGCGGCTGGGGAGAAAGAGCGCGGTGTTGCCCGAAAATAATTCCCAGGCGAAGCCTACTGCCTGATTTTTTAATTTGTATTTTTTGTTTTGATTAAAAAATCCTAATAATACATTACTACGGGATTAATTAAAACCCGTCAAACAACATGAAGTTTTGTGTATAATAATAAAGATACATCAGGCAGGACGGTGATTGTGGTGAACCAATTGTTTTTAAGTCACTTATTAATTGTTTACACATATAAATATATTTTTCAATAGCTACATTATTTTGCAATCGGATATAGATTGAATTATGAAGATTTATAAAATATAGTGGATCTTCAGCGTTATCATAAAGAATTAAATTACCCGCAGAATTAAATTATTTCGGTCAATTAAAGTTTAAATTTTTTATGTTGTTTGTTCTCTACAAAACATTTGCACGACCAAAAATTTACCTTTTCAATATAATTTCAAAGATATTTATTTACCTTTTTTGTGTAATGTTTTAATTGTAAAAAATGTATCTTTGCGATTGTTAATTTTATACCTTGTCTGATAATGAAACTCGATGCTTTTTCAATAGTAAATATTGTATTGATTGTGGTTTGTGCTGTTATGGCTTTGGTTTTTATATTTGTTCCAATACAAAGAAAAGAAGGCTTAAAGAACTATCGCATATCACTTCGTTTTTTGGCTTTTTCTTATCTTTCATTATCGGTTTCTACGCTGATGAATTTGATGCTTGACACACATACACTTTATTTTATTATTGATTTTACGGCCATTTCATTACAGACGGTATTATTTTCCATTTCACTTATACTTTTATTTGATGTTTATTATGCAAATAAAATATTAGTATTGAAATATATTTTTCCCACTTTTTTATTTGTAGTCCTTTCGCTTGCTATCAAAAGAATATTGGATGAACCGGTTTTGCAAACCATTGATGACTTTATTCAAAACTACACCCACCCTTTGACAATACTCAACATGTTATTTATTACGTTCTGCGTGGCGCAGGTAATTTATTTCTTGCTGATATTTATAAAAAAAGCAAGTTTATATAAAATTATGGTAAATAACTATTATTCTGAAACATATACTTTACAACTTCGTTGGGTGAAATATTGCTTTTATGCCGCTTTTCTGTTTGTACTATTGGTAATTGTATCCATGTTTATTTCTCTACCTGTTTTTAGACTGATTATGGTTGGCATCTATAGTTTGTTTTACATTATTTTCGGGCTTTTTTATATTCAATATCCCCAAACTTACAACATTATTGAACCAATTTTTAGCAGAAGCAATTCTAACCAAAATGAAAATTCAGTTACTAATTCACGTTATTTAAATTGGGAAAATTACAAACAAAAAGTAATTGATGAGAAATACTATATAAAGCAAGAAATAAATATTGATGAAATGGCTCAATTCTTGAAAATTGGACGCACTACCTTATCAAACTTTATTAATAAAAATGAGCAATTAAATTTTCACGCCTGGATAAATACGCTTCGGATTAATGAAGCACAAAAACTTATCCTCAATAATCCGGGTATTTCTATAACTGAAGTGTCCTATCAGGTAGGATACAGCGAAACCTCCCATTTTAGTCGTCAGTTCAAACACGTTACAGGATGTTCACCCTCAATCTGGAGACAAAGAAACATCAATTCATAACCCTCAGACTTAAATCAATTATCTGTTTTCTTCTGTTTACAGGCAAAAGCAATTTCAGTAACAAATTTATGGAAAAATATTAAATTTATCCATGCGTACGACAATTTGAACACACAGATAACAATCGTTATGTTATAGAGTGTTTATTTTACAACTTACTTTTTTTCAATAGTTCGGTAAAAAATATTTATTTTCACGCAAAGTCGCTAAGTCGCCAAGAAAACTGTTAAGTTTTCACTTTGCGTCATTTTTAATTGAAACTGACTATCAGATAGTTGTATTTGTAATTTGCGCCTTCGCGCCTTTGCGTGAGCATTAATAAGCAAAGAATATTGAAAATCGATATTTATTTTCTATACATTTATTAATCAGATATATATCTGTTTTTATAACGAAGTATTGTTTTTTAGAACCATCGAAGAATACTTTCCAATGAATTATTTAACAAAAAATTCTGATTTTTTCTCATGCCCTAAAATATCAATTATAAAAATTTCAGACTTTATGAAAACCTCTAATCTTTTTTTTGGTCTTTTTTTATGTTTTTCATTAACTGGTCAGGCACAAATTCCGACTGACACTTATTTTCGTTTTCCACTTGATGGTAATGCCGTAGATATCAGTGGGTATAACCATTCCGGAACAATAACCGGAGGTGTTACTACCACAACAGACAGGTATGGGCAACTAAACGGAGCTTTACAGTTCAATGGTATAGATGGTTACATTGACATTCCGTATAATACGAGTGTAGGAACAGCTGATTTTTCGGTTACTTACTGGGCAAATCCCACAGCTTCGAATGCCGGATTTGTTCTGACAAAAGAACAAAGTGCTGTTCCTGCCAATCAATTCCGAATGGGAAGTAGCGGAGACTATTTTGGATGTTTTTCTGACAACTCGAATACGTATGGCGGTGGAATTCCTTATGTGCCTTCAACCGGTGTTTGGGGGTTTTATACAATTGTTCGTCAGGGAAATTCTATTAAATTATATGTAAACGGGGTTTATAAATCAGCTCTTACAACCGCCGGAACAATCAATCATTCTAATACATTAAATTACAGGATTGGAGCTCTTTACAGTGGAAGTTTTTATTTCAACGGCAAAATTGATGATTTGAGAATGTATAAACATGCACTGTCAACTGATGAAATAACAGCGCTTTACAACTTTAATTACAATTCCGATATGATTCCTTTCAGAATTGAATCTTTAACTCCTGTGAAAGGAAAAGCAGGTGCTACTGTTACCATTACAGGAAAAGGATTTAGTTCGACTCCTTCGGAAAATACAGTTCTGTTTGGCGATGTAAAAGCAACTGTAAATTCAGCCACAACAACTTCATTAACGGTTACAGTTCCGGCTGGTGCGGGCTCGGTAGTACCTGTAAAAATAATTGCAGATGGAAAAGTTGCTCATTCCAACACTTGTTCCACCCCTGTGTTTACTTTTATAAACTCGCCAAATATCAGTCTGGTTTACCAAAAAACCAATTTTGTTACTGGAACAAATCCTTACGATGTGGCAAGTGGTGACTTTAATCAAGATGGGAAAACTGATTTAGTTACAGCCAATAAGGGTTCCAACGGCATCAGTATTTTAATCGGCGATGGGAATGGTGGATTCAGTTCTCCTGCTGACCTTGTAACCGGAACGGGTCCACAATCGGTTACTGCCGATGATTTTAACGGAGATGGAAAACTTGATTTGGCTACAGCTAATTACGATTCGAGAAATATTAGTGTTTTCCTTGGAAACGGGAACGGTAGTTTTGCTCCGGCAATAAATTATGCAACCGGACAAAATCCTTGTATGGTTAAAACAGGCGATTTTAACGGTGACGGAAAAGTGGATTTGGTTACCGCAAATTTTGTGGTTACCTGCGTTAGTGTTTTGTATGGAAATGGAGATGGAACATTTCCTTCAAAAACCGATTTCTTTTTAGGATTCAGTGCGCTGGCAGTTGCTACAGGCGATTTTAATGCCGATGGGAAAACCGATTTGGTTACTACAAATGGCAATAATTCAATTAATGTTTGGCAGGGAAACGGAGATGGAACATTTTTTCCCGCCTTCAATTATCCGGTAGGCAACATTCCCCAATCTGTTGCAGTCGGTGATTTTAATAGGGATGGAAAAGACGATTTGGCAGTGGCGAATAAAATTTCACATCATATAAGCATTCTGACAGGTGATGGCGCGGGTCATTTTACCTCATCGGGGAATTATGCCATTGCGGTAAAACCTTATATGGTTAAAGTAGCTGATTTTAATGGCGATGGTATTTTAGATTTAGTAACCTCGAATGTTTATGAATACTCTTTCAGTGTTACTGTATTATTAGGGAAAAAAGATGGAACCTTTGCAGAGGGCGTTTACTTTCCTATTGAAGGCGTGTCGTATTCAGTTCTTGCTGCCGATTTTAACCGCGATGGTAAAGCTGATATAGCTGCTACAAACTTCGAAACAAACAATGTAAGTGTTTTATTAAATGCCTCAATAAGTGTAGTTACCAAAGCCATAAGCAACATTTCGTTTTCAACTGCCACCGGAAATGGTTCAATAACAGATTTCGGTATTTTAAATACTGCTACCGCTCACGGAGTTTGCTGGAATACCTCCGGATTGCCTGTTATTTCAGATAGCAAATCGGATTTGGGTTCTACTTCATCCCCCGGCGATTTTAGTGTTTCAACGACAGGATTAAGACCGGGAACAAAATACTATATGCGTGCTTTTGCCACAAACATGGCAGGAGTAAGCTACGATTCGGTAATGAGTTTTATCACACCAACATTTAAACTGAATTCATTATCGCCCGTAAAAGGTACAACAGGAACCACAGTTACTATTTCCGGAAATGGCTTCAGTGCCGTGAAGGCTGAAAATATTGTGTATTTTGGAGCGATAAAAGCAACAGTAACTGCTTCAACCCCGACATCTTTAACCGTAACGGTTCCTGCCGGAGCCGGTTCTGTAGTTCCGGTTGAAGTGTATGTAAATGGAGCATCTGCATCATCGTTAACCACAGCAACACCGACGTTTAACATAGTCAATTCGCCAAATCTCAAAATAATTTATAATAAAACAGATTTAACTGTTGGAAGTTCTGTTTGCCGATCGGTAGCTTCGGCTGATTTAAACGAAGATGGGAAAGCCGATTTGGTAGTATTAAGTCCTGATTTAAAAGGAGTGAATATACTGAAGGGTGATGGAGATGGAAGATTTTCTCTTTTTTCAAGTTTGGGTAATTTTGAACACGAACCAACAGCGATTGCCATTTGCGATTTGAACGGGGATGGAAAACTTGATATAGTTACTACAAGTAGCTATTTTAATAATGTGAGAGTATTATTTGGAGATGGTAATCTGGGTTTTACTGTATCATCAAATATTCCTGTTGGAGCCGCACCCGTTTCAATTACGACGGGCGATTATAATCTTGACAATAAAATTGATCTGATAACTGCTAATTTTGGCTCTGGCAATTTTAGTGTATTATTGGGTAAAGGCGATGGTACTTTTCAAACTGCAGTAAGCTACGCATTAACAAGTAATCCAAATTCGATAACCAGTGCCGACTTTAACGGCGACGGAATATTAGATATAGCTTCTACAAATTCAAACAACACAGATATTTTACTTGGAAATGGTGATGGAACGTTTATTTTGAAATCAAGTTTTACAATTGCAGGCAGCACAATAAAATCGGGCGATTTTAATAACGATGGTGAAGTTGATTTAGCTATTTCTATACACGATGCTGATGCTGTATGTGTTATTCTTGGTGATGGAACAGGCAGTTTCGGTGCCCAAACTTACTTTACCGTTGATGATGCTCCTACTTCAATTGCTGTTGGTGATTTTAACGGTGATGGAAAATCAGATATCAGTACTGCTAATACAGGGTCAAACAATGTAAGTATTTTATTGGGTGACGGAACCGGAAGCTTAGCTTCGAGTGTCAATTTTCCTACTGCCCAACAGCCAGCATCCATACTATCAGGTGATTTCAACAATGACGGACAAGCTGATTTAGCTACTGTAAATTTATCCGGTTCAGTAAGTGTTTTATTAAATGCTTCAATGAATATAAGCACACAATCGCCTGTAAATATTTACTCTACCAGCGCTAACGGAAAAGGAAACATCACATCTATGGGGAAACTGACTCCTGTTGCTTACGGAGTTTGCTGGAATACAACAGGGATGCCAACTGTTTCTGACAATAAAATTGATAAGGGTGCAACCACACAAACAGGTGACTTCACTTGTGCAATGACAGGATTAACACCAAATACTCTTCATTATGTCAGAGCGTATGCTACAAACTCAGCAACTACTGTTTATGGAGAAGAACTTACTTTTACTACGCTTCCATTACAAATTACTTCATTCTCACCTGTAAAAGGTTCTACCGGCACAACTGTAACTATAAGCGGTAGTGGTTTCAGCACTATTCCTGCCGAAAATATTGTCTATTTCGGCGATGTAAAAGCAACTGTCAGTGCTTCCACAAATTCAACACTAACTGTAACAGTGCCTGCCGGAGCCGGGTCTGTTGTTCCTGTTTCTGTTGTAAAAGATGGGTCTGTCCTTTTTTCCACATCGTGTTCAACACCTTTTTTCAATGTTACCATCACTCCCAGTGCCTTATTATCCTACAGAAAAACTGATGTTGCAACAGGTGGAACTTATGCTACGTCAACTGCAATTGGTGATTTTAACAACGATGGCTACAGTGATATAGTTGTAACAAATTCAGCGAATAATATTGTAAGTGTTTTATTGGGAGACGGAAAAGGAACTTTTGCAGGAGCTGTAAATTATACTGTTGGAACAAATCCAAGAACGGCAACTGTTGGCGATTTTAATGCCGATGGAAAACCGGACATTGCTGTTACAAATTTCAATTCAAACACAGTCAGTATTTTAACAGGTAATGGAAATGGAACTTTTGCTAATGCTGTTTCTTTCGGGGTTGGATTTAATCCGATTTCTATAGCAGTTAATGATTTTAATAATGATAAAAAAGCAGATATTGTTACCGCTGATTATGGAATGAACAAGGTAAGCATATTACTCGGTGATGGTAAAGGTGGATTTGCAACCTCTGTGAGATATTCTACCGGTGCAAATCCTGTTTCAGTAAGTGTTGGCGATTTCAATAAAGATGGCAACACAGACATAGCCGTTGCCAACAATGGTTCGGACAAAGTAAGTATCCTGTTAGGTTACGGCAATGGAACTTTTGCTTCGCCTGTAAGTTATTTGGTTGGTATTACTCCTTATTCTGTATCGAAAGGTGATTTCAATGCCGATGGAAAAGATGATTTGGCAGTTGCCACTATTGACAATGTAAATGTTTTATTGGGAAATGGTGATGGAACTTTTTCGACAGCAGTTTCATATACTGCAGGGTCAAATCCTATTTCAACTTCCGTAGGTGATTTTAATGGCGATGGTAAAATTGACTTGGCTGTTGCCAATAATTTATCAAATGATGTTTCACTGTTATCGGGCAATGGAACAGGAACTTTTGCTCCTGCGGTTAATATACTTACGGGCAATGCTCCTTATTTTATCTCGGTTGGAGATTTTGATGGAAATGGAATAGCCGATATGGTTACTGCAAATTCAACGTCGAATAATATTACTGTTTTAAAAAATGCACTTTATACTGTAGTGAGTACGCAAGCAGTCTCAAATATTCAGTCAAAGAACGCAGTTGGAAATGGTAGTATTCTGGAATTAGGAGTTACAAATCCAACTGCTTACGGTATATGTTGGAATACGAAGGGGTTGCCTACCATTACTGATAATAAAGTGGACAAAGGAACAACCTCTACTTTAGGAGCTTTTACGGCTAACATAAGTGGTTTAAATCCCAATACAACGTATTATGCAAGGGCATTTGCCACAAACTCAGCCGGAACTTATTACGGTGAAGAGGTAAGTTTTACTACATTTGAGACTTTGAGTGTTTCGTCTATCTCTCCATCAAGTGGAACTGTTGGTTCTACGGTTACAATAAGCGGTAGTGGTTTTAGTACTACTCCTGCTAATAATATAGTTTATTTTGGAGCAATAAAAGCAAATGTAATTTCGTCAACAGCTACCATACTTTCGGTAACAGTTCCCGCTGGGGCAGGCTCTGTTGTTCCAATAACTGTTACTGCAAATAATGCAGTTATTTACTCAACCGGAACATTAACACATGCATTTAAAATTACAAATACTCCTCCACTCGATTTAGTGTATTCAAAATACGAGAAACCAACCGGTAATCATCCTCAATCAATAGCTATTGGTGATTTTAACAGTGATAAAAAGTCAGATATGGCTATTGCCTGTTCAGGCTCAGGTTTGGTAAATATTTTATTGGGCGACGGAATCGGAAACTTCATTGCTGCTTCCAACTGTCCAACAGGAGGTGTCCCTGCTTGTGTTGCAGTTGGTGATTTTAACGGAGATGGCATTCAGGATTTAACCACTTCAAATAGTGCATCTGATAACATCAGCATTTTAACAGGTAACGGCGACGGAACATTTGCTCCTGCTATTAACTATTCAGTGGGTGATAATCCAACATCAATAGCCGTTGACGATTTCAATGGTGATGGTAAAACCGATTTGGTAGTTACTAATAATGGTTGGTCAAGCATCAGTATTTTAATGGGGAATGGAAATGGAACTTTTTCATCTGCTGTTTATTACGTTACAATGAATTTTCCCAACGATGTAACCATTGGCGATTTTAACCGTGATGGAATAGTCGATATAGCAATAATAACTAATTATGGAATAAGTGTACTTATGGGGAATGGAGATGGAACTTTTGCAACTGCAGTTACGAATAATTCATCAGTAGATTTGAACAGGTCAATTAAATCTGCCGATTTTAATAATGATGGCAAATTAGACCTGGTTGCAGGAGACTATACTAATGGTAATGTATGTGTTTTACTTGGTAATGGCGATGGAACTTTTGCACCATTTGTCAATTACTTTACCGGAAGTAATTATACAGCAGGAGTTGCAATAGGCGATTTCAATGGCGATGGAAAAATTGACATAGCATCATCAAGTGAAGAAAATGGAGGCTTATCTATCCTGCCCGGAAATGGAAATGGCACTTTTTCATCCCCGTTATTATTTCAATTATCTGATGTAACTATACCTCAATTTATCACTGTTGGAGACTTAAACAACGACGGAAAAGCCGATTTTGTTGTTGGCACAATGGACAATTCAGTAAGTGTTTTACTTAACACATCACTCACAGTTAACACTTTAAGCATAACAGATATAGGTGTGAATACTGCTACAGCAAACGGAAGTATTACTGTATTAGGCGCAACTAATCCAACATCTTATGGAATTTGTTGGAATACAACAGGAACACCAACAGTTTCAGATAGTAAAATTGATAAAGGTGCAACTTCAGTAATTAAAACATTTAATGCTTCTATAACAGGATTATTACCAAATACTACTTATTATGTACGTGCGTATGCTACAAATATTTCGGGTACATGTTATGGAAGTGAAATTAGTTTTACCACAAGTATGTCTACAGGCTTTGATGAACTTAACCAATCTGCCCTTTCAATTTATCCCAACCCGGCTATAAATGGATTTATACTTAATATCGGAGATCAAAAATCGCTGCTTTCAATTTACGATTTAAGCGGAAGTTTAATGTTGAATATACCGATTTCAGGTAAAAGCTATATTGATATTACAAATTTACCTTGTGGAGTATATATAGTAAAAGCAAACGGAATGGTGAAAAAGTTGATAAAAAAACAGTAGAGATAAACAGGGAAAGTTATATACCAGTTATGAAATAAAACAATTTCATAGAACCAGTGTTGCGTAATGGTCTGATATAGTGAATTTTCTTTGTTAGGGGGTTCATTGGTCTGATCGAACACGTAAGAATTAGGACTGTTTTTAAATAAGTCGTCAACCACATTGGTTTCGGGATTCGGGTGCTGGTATTTTTCCATAATAAAAAAGGGTTTAAATGATTAGAATTAGTTTAATAAAGGATGATATTGATTCACAGCAAATTAAATTTTGCTAACTCAAAAAAATAATACAACGAATTGAAATTTCTCCATTTCCCCAGAATGGAGATTTGGGGAAAAAGGGGAAATTTCATTCCAAATGTTCTGATTTATTCCATTTGTGCAATTATTGTGCAATTAGCTCACAGAAACTACCCGCACCATATCCTTTATTAATCAATAGATTATGGTTATTTTCAATCTCTTCCAATTCGGCACTTGCTGTATTGCGAGAAAAATTATTGATTTTCTGATATTCGTTCATTTTTAACCAGGTTAGCACACACTGCATAGTTCAAGATTTTAACTTGGACTGGAAACTAATGTAGATTTTAACCCAAATTCTGCAATAGAAAAATAATCCTTAAATTTGGACAAAATCCTAATGCGTAACATTAGAAAAAAACGGACAATGGACTTTGATATATCATACACCAGCAAAGAGATAACGCCCTGCATCCGCTCGATTGAATCGCGTGGGAAGTGGATAAAAGGAAAAGATTTCAGATTGAAATGATTGGTATGCCACACGATGCAATCGTGCGGCAGCGTAGGAACAGATTACCACAAATAAATAATCTATTACTTAAGTTGAAAATAATTAGTTTTTCTATTTGAATTTTAATAGTTTATAATATGAAGATTTTATACAAAATACTTGTTTCTATATTTTTATATATAAGTTCAACACAATACATCTATTCAGTTACTATCAATTGCTTGTTCTCCGATCATATGGTTTTGCAACAAAAAATCAAAATACCTGTATGGGGTGGTGGACGAACTGGTGAACATATAACTGTTGAATTCAACGGTCATGTTAAAAATACAAAAGTAATTCGTAATAAATGGACTGTTGTATTTGAACCAATGAATGTTGGTGGTCCATATAAAATGAAAATATCAGGAGATTCTGTTATTGAAATTAATGATATTTTTATTGGTGAAGTTTGGGTCTGTAGTGGGCAATCCAATATGGGACGCAGAATGGCGCCTCATAAAATAGTAAATTTTGAAAAAGAAAAGGAAAATGCCAATCACCCATTAATCAGACAATTTGAGGTTGCATATGATCGTTCTGATACCTTGAAAGAGGATGCATGTGGTAGATGGAAGGTTTGTTCTCCATCGACTATTGAAGATTTTTCGGCTGTTGCATATTTTTTTGCACGCGATTTACAAAAAGAAATTAAAGTGCCAATTGGGTTGTTGTTTTCATCTGTTGGTGGTACAGAAGCTAGATTTTGGATAAGTAGAAGAGGGCTATCCGGAAATTCCCGGTTTAAGTCAATGGTTGAGGCTTATGATTCAGCTCTTAAAAACCATCCTGTAAAGTTAAATAGATAAGTAAGTAATCAAAATTAAGTGACATAATGCGAGTAGTTAATAAACAATGT